>CAZRHS010000056.1:0-9057 GCA_964600045.1 uncultured Clostridium sp. | reverse complement strand
GCTAATCTGATGATGTAATAGGAATTTGTGATGTGGGTATAAGAGGGGGTTATGAGGCTGTACGGTTCTAAAATCCCCCCCTCCCACGCCAAAAGGCCGCCTCGTGGCGGTCTTTTGGAATGAAAGGAGATAGTATATGGGGGTGCGCTGAATTACGTTTTTGTTGCGGGAGCAAATACGTATAGGGTTTCAGTGTCGGTTACTCCCTGTTCGCTATCATGTCCTTTGTTTTCATAAGGCGCGTTAGGTTCGCGCGCTCGTTTTCCTCAAGCTTCATGGTTATTTCGTGAATAGCCTCGTCAAACTGGGGAATCATAACATACTCAAGCGCGTTTACGCGGCGGCGGGTCTTTTCTATTTCGTCGGCAAGGCGGTTGCAGATTTTCTCAACCTCGGCAAGCTCTATCAAAAGCGGCAGCAGCTCGCTGAACTGCTTAACCGCGCCGTCAAGCTCGGCACCGGTTGTGGCTATGCCGTAGGGAAGCTCGATAGCGTCAGACGACGACACAAGATCAAGCTTAGGCGTTTGCACGCCAAGCACCTGCTGAGTGCCCACGTTTATTTTAACGGGGCGGGCGGGGTAGCAGAGGGCCTCCTCTATATCCTCGCCGCTCATGCCGGCTCTCGCAAGAACAAAGCTCTGCATAGCATCGGCAAGCTTCTTTTCAACCTGTTCCCTAAGTTCCTTATTCCTTCGAACATATATTATGAAGCGGCGCACCATTTCGTCGCGCTTATCCTTCATAAGCTTATGCCCGCGCACGGCAACGGCTTTTTTCTTTTTTAAGTTGGAAAGCTCCATCCTTGTGGGCTTTACCTGCAATGAAGCCATATTTCGCCTCCTTTGCGTTTTTTAGGGCATTTATTCTTCCGCCTTGGGCAAATACTTATCCAGATATTCGTCCCTTATGCGCTTAAGCTCCGCGCGCGGCAGTATGGAAAGCAGCTCCCAGCCTATGTTCAGCGTTTCCTCTATGGGGCGGTTTGTATAATAGCCCTGAGAAACATACTTTTCCTCGAAAGCGTCCGCGAACTTTGCATAAAGCTTATCCGTATCGGAAAGGGCGGCGTCGCCCAGTATAACCGCAAGCTCCTTTGCGTCCTTGCCGCGGGAATATGCGGCGAAGAGCTGGTTCATGGTGTCCGCGTGATCCTCGCGCGTTTTGCCCTTGCCTATGCCCTTATCCTTAAGGCGGCTGAGGGACGGCAAAACATTTATGGGCGGGGTTATGCCGCGGCGGTGAAGCTCACGCGAAAGTATTATCTGCCCCTCTGTTATATATCCGGTAAGGTCGGGTATGGGGTGGGTAATATCGTCCTCGGGCATGGACAGAATGGGTATCATCGTAATTGAGCCCTTGCTGCCCTTTATCCTGCCCGCGCGCTCATACATGGTGGCAAGGTCGGTATAAAGATAACCGGGGTAACCTCTGCGGCCCGGAACCTCCTTACGGGCGGCGGAAACCTCTCGCAAAGCCTCGGCGTAGTTTGTAATATCCGTAATTATTACAAGCACGTGCATGCCAAGGTCATACGCCAGATACTCGGCCGCGGTTATGGCCATGCGGGGCGTTGCTATACGCTCTATCGCGGGGTCGTTGGCCAGGTTTACGAACGTTACGGTTCTTTCTATTGCGCCGGTAGCGCGGAAGTCGCTTATAAAGAAGTCCGCCTCTTCAAACGTTATGCCTACCGCCGCGAACACAACCGCGAAGCTTTCGTCCGCGCCGAGAACCTTTGCCTGCCTTGCTATCTGCGCGGCAAGCTGAGCGTGCGGAAGGCCGCTGCCGGAGAACACCGGGAGCTTCTGGCCCCTTACCAGGGTATTAAGGCCGTCTATCGCGCTTATGCCGGTTTGTATGAATTCGGAAGGGTAGTCCCTTGCCGCCGGGTTAATGGGGGCGCCGTTTATATCCATGCGCTTTTCGGCAATAAGGGGTTCGCCGTCGTCCTTCGGCCTGCCCATGCCGTCAAAAACTCTGCCCAGCATATCGGGCGCAACGGCAAGCTCTATGCTGTGGCCCAGAAAGCGCGCCTTTGAATCGCTTATTCTAAGGCCCTGTGAGCCTTCAAAAAGCTGCAGAAGCGCCTTGTCCTGATTTATCTCCAGCACTCTGCCGCGGCGTATTTCGCCGTTTGCCTGCTCTATTTCAACAAGCTCGTCGTACTTAACGCCCTCTACGCCCTCTACCATCATCAGCGGGCCTACAACCTCTTTTATGGTGCGGTATTCCTTAAGCATTTTCGCTGCCTCCCTCCGTAAGCGCCCTTATTTCGTTGGCAAGCCGCGCGTTTATATCGCTGCAACGCGCCTCGGCCTCGCTTTCGGGAACGTATTTGAACCTGCCTATGTCTTCCCTTACGCCAAGGGATACTATTTTATTAAAGCTTGCCCCGTTTTCAAGCGCCTGCTTGCCAAGATCATAATAGGCAAGAATTGTTTTAAGCAGCATGCACTGCTTTTCGGGGCTTGTGTACGTATCCACCTCGTGGAACGCGTTCTGGTGCAGATAGTCCTCCCTTATGCTCCTTGCGGCCTCAAGCGTAAGGCGGTCGGTAAAGCTAAGCGCGTCTATACCGACAAGGCGAACTATTTCCTCAAGCTCGCTTTCCTCCTGAAGAATCGTCATCGTGCGCTGAACCATGTCGGCCCAGTTTTCGCTAACGTTTTTGTTGAACCAGCCTTCAAGCCTGTCAAGATACAGTGAATAGCTCTGCAGCCAGTCTATTGCCGGGAAGTGGCGGGCGTATGCCAGCTTGCTCGAAAGGCCCCAATAAACCTTTACTATTCTAAGCGTTGCCTGCGATACCGGCTCGCTTATATCGCCGCCCGGGGGTGAAACGGCGCCTATGGCCGTAACCGCGCCGGTGCGCCCTTCTTTACCAAGGGCCTTAACGCAGCCCGCGCGCTCGTAGAACTCCGCAAGTCGGCTGGAAAGGTAGGCGGGGTAGCCCTCCTCACCGGGCATCTCCTCAAGGCGTCCGCTCATTTCTCTGAGTGCTTCTGCCCAGCGGCTGGTGGAGTCCGCCATTATGGCCACCTTGTAGCCCATGTCCCTGAAATACTCGGCAATGGTTATGCCGGTATAAATGCTTGCCTCGCGCGCGGCAACCGGCATGTCCGACGTGTTCGCTATAAGCACCGTGCGCTTCATAAGGCTAAGCCCCGTGCGGGGGTCCTTAAGCTCCGGGAACTCCATAAGCACGTCCGTCATCTCGTTTCCGCGCTCGCCGCAGCCAACGTATACTATAATGTCCGCATCGGCCCACTTCGCAAGCTGGTGCTGAACAACGGTTTTGCCGCTGCCGAAGGGGCCGGGAACCGCCGCCACGCCGCCCTTTGCAACGGGGAACAGAGTGTCTATAACCCTTTGGCCGGTAATCATAGGCTCCGTGGGGGCAAGCTTTTCCTTGTATGGCCTGCCGCGCCTTACGGGCCAGCGCTGCAGCATGGGCAGCTCTATTTCGCCCTTTTCCGTTGAAAGTTTGGCTATCGGCTCAAGCACGTTCGCCTTGCCGGAATAAATCCAGCTTACCTTGCCGCTAACTCCCGGGGGAACCATAATCTTGTGCAGAACCGCTTCCGTTTCGCGCACGGTACCGAGCACGTCGCCCGCGCCAACCTCGTCGCCAACATTCGCCACGGGCTCAAAATCCCAAAGCTTTTCGTGGTCAATCGCGTTTACGGTTATGCCGCGGTTAATCCTGTCTCCCGCCAAATCGCGTATAACGTTAAGCGGGCGCTGTATGCCGTCGTAAATGGACTCTATAAGTCCCGGCGCAAGCTCAACGCTAAGCGGTGCGCCGGTGCTCTCAACCGGCTCGCCCGGGCCTATGCCGCCCGTTTCTTCATATACCTGTATGCTGGCGCGGTCGGAGCGCAGCTCTATAACCTCGCCTATAAGCTTTTTTTCACTAACGCGCACCACGTCGTACATCTGTACGTCCGCCATGCCGTCGGCCACTATAAGGGGGCCGGATACCTTTACTATGGTGCCTTTTACTGCCATTTGCCGCTCCTTATCAATTAAATAATATGTCCGCGCCTATCGCCTTTTCAACGTTGCTCTTAATCTGAGCCATGGCGATGCCGCTGCTGCCGTGCGAATCGGGTATTGGTATTATTGCGGGAACATCCTCGCGCCTATATTGCTTAACGGTTTCCGCGCAGGCCTCAAAAAGCGGCTCGGTCATGAATATAACCTTTGTTCCCGCCTTGGCGAGCGCGTGTATGCGGCGGCTTGCCGCGTCCGCGTTTGTTTCGGCATATACGGATATGCCCGCGGCCTTGGCGAGAAGCACGCTGTCCCTATCGCCTATCATGGCTATTTCGCCGAACTCATTCGCCATAAATTACCCGCATCCTTTCAGCTATAGTTTCCGCGCCGAGCTTATTCCTTAAGCAGGTCATAACAATTCTTACAACCCTTGTTTCCTGCCTTTTCGCAAGAAGAAAGCCTATTACCGGGGCGATAGTGTCTATATCGTTCTTCCCCCGGGAGGCCAGGCGCATAAGCGCGTTGTCCCGTGCGCGCTCAATCGCGGCCGCGCTCTTTGTTTCCGCGTAAACGGTGAGCGCCTTTTTCATTTCCTCCTTAAATTCGCCCGCGGCTATATCCTTCGTGAAGCCGTCACCGCGGGAGGAAAACGCCTTAAGCAGCGCGGAGTGCGGAATATCGCCGCCCGTGAGCAGCAGCGCTTTAAGCCGCTCCTCATCGGCATTAAGATCAGCCATGCGCGCCATGGCTATAATGTTGTCAAAATCGCACACGGCCTTGAAGTAGGTTTTTATGAATTTGTCCCCTTTTTCAAGCGCGTGGTCAACATATCCCTGGTCTATTATGGTGCTGAGCCTTGCGGGGTTTATTTCCCCCTTGTCGCACATTTCCTCCGCCGCGTTCATGCCAGCGGCTATTTTTTCGGGCAGTGCGGAATAATTCTTCGACTCAACCATCTTTTTAAGTTCATTAGGGTCATACACTCCGCCGAACGCGTATATGCCGGAATCCTTGGCTCCCGTAAGGCGCTGCTTTATGAAAAGCTTAAGGTTTGAAACATCCGCCCTTAAAAAGAATATGTCCGTAAGGGTGGGGTTGGTAGTAACCTCCTTCACCAGCTCATACGCGCTTTTAAGCTCGTTTTCGCAAAGGGTTTCGCTGTCAAGCTCCTCGGTTTCGGCATTGGCCCCGCCGTAGCCCAGTTCCGTAAGCGTTCGCCAGGCCTCCTCGGCCGTGCCCTCGCTCATGCGTTTTATCGTTTCGCGGTCCAAAAGGGTTCGCTCGCGCGAGCGTATGCGCGAAACGGCGTATACCGCGCTGTTCTGTGGCATATTTACCGCCTTCCTTTCAAACCGAATCAGTTAAACAATATCTTCGCCGCGTTGCTTTCCTCCTCCGCGCGCACCCTTGTGAGCAGGGCGGAAAAGGAGCAGTTCTTTTCGTATGCCTTGGCCTTAAGTATAAAGCCCGCCTCTATGCCGTCGTCCGGCTCCGCCACGGTTAAAGCCTGCTTCCCTTTGGCTAAAAGCTCTTTGTTCACGCTTTCGGCCGCCGCCTTTACCGCATCAATGTCCGCCTTTGAGGGGATTACGGTTTCGCCGCCCTCGGCCTCCGTTTTGATAAGCCTTTCTATAAGGGCATTGCGTTTTTCGCCGGTGGTATTTACCATGCGGGAATATGCAAGCTCAAAGGCGCGGTCAAGAAGCTCCCTTTTTGCCTTAAGCGTGTTCTTCCTGGCGGCAAGGGCCGCGTTGGTGCGGCTTTTTTCAAGCGTATCCGCCCGGATGATTTCGGCCTTTTTCTCGGCCTCGTCAATAAGGGCCCGGCAGGTTTTTTCGGAGGAAAGCTTTATTTTTTCGGCCTCCGCGTTGGCCTCGGCCATCAGCTTTTCGCCCTCCTGCTCGGCATCCGCCAATATGCGGGAGAGCAAAGCCTCGGCTCCCTGATTAGTGTTAGTCATATCAAGTCCTCCTCACGCAAAATTATTACGCGAAGAGCACCAGGAAAACGCTCACTATAAGCGAAAGCAGAGCGTAGGTTTCAACCATCAGCGCGAGCATCATGCCGTTGCCGAAGCCGTCCGCGCGCTTTGCAAGCATCTGTATGCCGCTTACCGAAACATTGCCCTGATGAATGGCGCTTATAAGACCGCCCACGCCTACGGGCAGGCCGGCTATGAAATAGGAAAGGCCCTTCTGAAGGGTTATGCCGTCCGTGCTGCCGCCGAGAATGCCGGAGAATATAAGAATAAGTATGGCTACCGCGAAGCCGTATATACCCTGAGAACCGGGCAGAAGCTGAAGCACCAGGCAGTTACCGAAGCGCTCGGGCTGCTCCGCTATAACGCCCGCCGCGGCCTGACCGGCCTTGCCAACGCCTATCATGGAGCCTATGCCTGCGAGTATTGCCGCAATGAATACGCCAAGGGCGGTAAACAGTATGCCAACCTGGTTTTCGGTAAGGTTAGAAAAAATGCTGGTGTTCGCTGCTATGCTTTCCATTTCAAAAAGTAGGGTTTCCATTGTGTTCTCTTCTCCTTTAATAATAATTAAATATGATTTTTATATTTTCCCGCTTTATCGCGGGGGAAACGAATGTTACTCTGCGGTGTCCGTAATGTTTACGGTTTGGGTGTTCATGCCGAGCGGCTTGAATTTAACCCCGTCCGCCTCATAGAACTTTCCGAAGAACTCTATAAACTGAAGCCTTGCCGTGTGCGCGAACGCGCCCAGCGTGTTTATAAACAAGCTGAACAGGTGAAGCACTATAAGAAGCGCCGCCGCGAACACAAAGCCGAGTATAATGCCGATTACCCCAAGGCCGCCGAACGCCTCGTTCACCATGCTGCCTATAAGGTTGAATACCATGCCCATCGCGCCGGACACAAGGCCAAGCGCGAATATTCTTACATAGGAAAGAATATCGCTTAAATATCCGGTAATTCCGTAAAGGGCGCTTAAGCCCTTGCCCAGGCGAATTATGGGATTCTTTACCGAGCGGCCGGAGAACAGCAGCAGCATGCCGCCGCCCAAGGCTACAAGCACTATCGCAACCGTTTTTATGGCCGGCGCCGCGAACAGCAGCACAAGGCCGGTTAAAAGCAGCATCCAGCTCAGCTGATCGAATATGGCGGACTGCGGGTCGCCGTCACGGAAGCACATATACATTTTTACTATAATGCCCGTGTACATATGAACAAGGCCCAGTCCGCAGCTTAAAAGCATCATTTCCATAACGTCCGTCATGGGGTCGAACAGCAGCGGGAAAATGGTTGTGCCGAAAAGGTCGTTCCACTCAACGCCGAAGAACGTGCCTATAAACGGGGCGCAAAGCATTGTTGAAAGTCCGCCGTAGGTTATAACCTTTACAAGCTTTGCCGTGTCTCCCTTTGGCTTTAAGAACTTTGTGAAAAGCGTTCCGCCTATCAAAAGCAGAAGACCGTAGCCAAAGTCCGAAAGCATCATGCCGAAAAACAGAAAGTAGAACGGAGCCATTACCGCCGCCGCGTCAATTCCCCTGTATGAAGGAAGCGCGTACATTTCGGTTATAACCTCAAAGGGCTCTATAAGCTTTTTGTTCTTTGTGGCAATGGGGGGATTCTCATCGTCCGTAGGATCGCGCGATTCAATATAGAACGCGTCCGTAACCGACGATACGGCAAGCTCGATTTGGTCCATCTTGTCGGCCCTTGCCCAGCCTTCAAGCACATATACGCTCTCGCGCTTTGTAAGGGCGGCGTCGCCCTCCGCGCGCTGAATTTCTATCGCCGCCGCGTCGTATGCCATGTCCAGCTCTCCGCGTTTCTTGGCGGCCTCGGTAAGCTCCGCTGAGATTTCGTTTATCCTCGCGTTTGTCTCATTAAGCTTTTCTTCGCTCTTCGCTATGTTCTCGCTTGCGGTGCCTGTGAGCTTAGAGGGGATGAATTCATTGAAGCCCGCTTCTTTTATAAAGCGCAGAACCTCGTCCTTATGCTCCCTTTCGCACGCTATCAATACGGCCGATACGCTTTCACCCGGATAAACCTCCGTGCCAATGTTTACGTTAAGCTTACTTTGGCAGCTGTTCACGGCCTCCATGGCCTTCGCGTCCGCCGTACCCAGAACGCAGCAAATGTGCTTGGTGTCCTTTATCTCGTCAAGCGGGGTTAAAAGCTCCCTGAACGGTTCAAGCTGAGCGATAAGGCTTTTCAGCCTTTCGGCCTCCGCGCGGGCCTCGCTAAGCTCCGCCTCAAGCGCCTCGGTCCTTTCGCAGAGCTCGTCCGCCTCGGGTGCCGCCGCCTCCAGCTCCGCCTCGCTGCACTGCGGGGTGGGGGAGAGCATTTGCTTTTTAGCGTATGGCTTAAGCGCGCGGCGCGCGGCGTTCAGCCTTTCGGAGCGCTGGGTAAGCAGCTTCAGCTTTTCGCCGCTTTCCGTTTCGCCCTCGGATATAAGCTGCACGGCGTTCAGCCTTTGCAGCGCCTTAAGGGTACTTTCCCTGTCGCACGAAAGGCCTATGAGCGTAATACGCTTCATCGGTACTATCATGCAAGCCCCGCCTTTCCGGCTATGTATTCCGCGGCGGCGTCAAGCTTCCCTGCCGCTGAGGCCTTAAGCTCGTCGTCCTTTCGGGCGCTCTCGGCTACCGTGGAATCAAAAAGCCCTTCGCCTTCCCTTTCGGCCGAGCTTTGAGCGGCGGCAAGCTTTTCGCGAATATTCATGCGCGTGCTTTCCTCACTCCGTTCGGCCTCGGTTCGGGCAGAATCAATGCATTCCCGCGCCTTTTCGGCGGCAAGCCTCTTTGCCTGAGCAGCCTGCTGCTCCGCCGCGGTTATGCGCTCCATCATCGTTGCCAAAGCTTAAAAACCTCCTTTTGCCTATAGCTATAGCTATGCTACGGGCACTGTATAAATTTGTTATTTTTTCCGCAAAAGCGGCCTATAACCTGAATAAAATTGTGTTACAAAAATATCTTTTATGGATGCCAAAGGGTAAAATAAAATTTGATTTGATTATAAAACAAACTTCACCCGTTTGGCAATAGGGTGAAGAATAAATTAGAGGAGAAGCCGCGGCTAAAAGCG
>CAZRHS010000055.1:0-9070 GCA_964600045.1 uncultured Clostridium sp. | reverse complement strand
TGTCCTTATGGCCAACCGCAGCAGAAGAAGGGACTAAGACTTTCAAAGAACCGGCCGGCGCCGCTTCTTCGAGGTTTCTCGGGTTTTGCCATCCCTGGGCAAAATTAGAGGCAAAATTCAAAGAACCGACGTTTGTCGGTTCTCTTTTTTTTATAAAGTTTGATAAAGCAGAAAAACACCGATAATTAAAGAGCGGCCATAGGCCGCCAATATTGCTTTATTCCGGCTTTGACGGCGTGTACGTCAAAACGGAGAAAACCATAAGGTTTTCATTCCCTGCCGGTTTTGCCGCCCGGGAACGAAGTGAGAGGCAAAACCCGTAAACTCAGAAAAGCGGCGAAGCCATTTTTCTGAAGCGTTACCTGCAGCAAAATCTCATATACATGCAAACCATCTGCGCCGCGAGAAGGCCGAAGCACCAGCGGGACGAGCCGCCGGAGCAATTGTACATCCGCCCGCCGCCAAAGCCGCCGAAGGGCGAATAATACGCGCCGCCCGTTTGCATCTGCTCAAGAAATTCCGCGTACTGCGCGTTATTGGGCTCCATCTCTGCCGCCTTGCGGGCGTGCTCAAGCGCGGTTGCCGTGTTTCCAAGGCCGGAGTTGGCAAGGGCGCTGTAATAATACCAGCGGGCCGTGCGCTCGCTTATTCCGCTTAATACGTTAAGCGCCTCCCTGTAGCGGCCGTATGAAATATAGTTATAAGCCGCCTGCAGCTTGGGGTCGCCCGATTGCGAGCTTTCGTCGGAATATCCGCCCGAGTATCCGCCGGAATACCCGCGGCCGAAGGGATCATATCCCGCGTAGCCGCCCGAGCCGTAGCCCTGGTTGGCGCCGGACGTATTTTTGTTCATTATCTGGTCGTAGGCGGCGTTTATCTCCTTCATGCGCTGCTCGGCAACCTTGTCGCCGGGGTTGGCATCCGGGTGATATTTTTTGGCCAGCTTCCTGTATGCCGCCTTAACCTCGTCGTCCGTGGCGGTTGTGGGCACGCCAAGCACTTTGTACGGATCTGTCATTTTTGGCGTTCCTTTCCCGCGCGAGAGTGCGTTTTAATATTATATCTCGTCCAAATTCCGCTGTAGAGCACGTTTCTCATAATGCTCATGTCCTTTTCAAGCGGAAGCTTTTCAAATTCATCCGTGCAGCGAATCATAAGCGCGTTAAGCAGCGCGCCCGTATCCGCGTCAAACGTATCGGTTAAAACAAGGGGATTGTAGCGGCCGCGCTTTTTGTCCGCCTCCGCGTCCTCCCAGGCATCCATAATGTATATAAACCTGCCAAGGCTTTCGCCAAAGCGGCGCAGGCGCGAACCGAACTCGCCCACGTCGAACACCTCTCCCAAAAGCGCGCCGAAGCAGCCGGAGGCGGCGTCCGTATCCTCGCCGGGGCGGTTGCGCTGCTCTATTGAAAAAAGCTCGTTCAGCCGCGCTTCTATCGCGTCCGCGCGGTCGGGATATCTTTCGCAGGCGGCGGCGTAGGGCTTTTCAAGCATGGATTTAAGCATGTGTGCCTTTGCGCTGCGGTCGTCATTTATATCGTCTATCGCCTTATGATAAGCAAGAATTGTTGTCATGTCCGCGGCGTAGGCGCTGTTTTCGCTTATGTGACATTCCCGCTTTTTAAGGGGGTGCATAAAGCACCTGAGCTCCTTTTTATCAATGGCCGGCTCGTAGGCGGAATCGAGCAGAATGCTCAAAAACGCCATGTCAAAGCTTAAAAGCAGCCTGCCCGGAGCAAAGCGGGAGCACAGGCTGTGGCAAACGCCGCAATAAGCGGCACGGTATCGCGCGGAATCCGATTCGCTAAGCTTATCCGCATCGGCCATAACATAGCCGAACATCAGCTTTTCCTTATAAATGTTTCGCGGCACTTGGGGCAGGTTATGCGAATGGTGCCCTTGCCCTTGGGGGTGCGCACCACCTGGCCGCACTTGGGGCACTTGAAGAAGCGGTGCGTTTTGCGCTGCTTAAGCTGGGATATCTTGCGGCGGAAGAAGCCGGTAACCTTGTTTTTTATATTAAGGTACTTAACGTTGGCCTGATAGCGCTTGGACGTGTTTTTTGAAAACATGCGCCATATAACAATGCCCATAAGCACAAGCGCAAGAAGCCAGGTTATGTAATATGCCGTTGCCGCGCCTGCAAAGCCCAGTATCATGGAAACCACAATAAGAATCATAGCCACCACGTTAAGAAAACGCGAAAGCTGATCCGCACCGTACCTGCCTGCCATAAACCGCATAAATCGTTCTTTCATTTGCCGAAACTAACCTCTCATTTACCTTTTGACCGGCTGTGCCGGTACGATGTTTAGCATATCACATTTATGAATAAAAAAAAGCCCTTCAACAGGGCTAATATGTGACAAGAATTCAAAATTTGAATTTTATATAAATCATGGAAAATATTAAGAACGAGTTAAGAGCCCGCTTCGGGGGCATATTCCGTATAAAGCCTTACAAGCTCATCTATGCTTAGTGCCTCCGCCCGTGCGGACGGGGCAATGCCCGCGCGCTCAAGACTGGCGTTTGCGGCATCGGCGCTCGGCATAATCGATTTAAGGTTGTTATAAACGGTTTTTCTTCGCATGGCGAATATGTTTTCAAGAAATCTGCAGAAAAGGGCCGGGTCAATGTCCGGCGCGTCTATATTCCTTTTCAGCAAAACAACCTCTGAATCAACCTCCGGCTGCGGATAGTAGCTTGCGGGGGTAAGCGAAGAAAGCGTTTCGCAATCATAAAAAAGCTGCGCGGTTATGGCAAGCGGGCCGTACACGCTGTCCTTAGGGCGGGCAAAAAAGCGGCGCGCGGCCTCCTTTTGAACCATAAGCACCATGCGGGGTATTCTTTTCGCGCGGCGAAGAAGGCTTAGCACAATGGGCGTTGTTATATAGTACGGCAGATTGCCCGCGGCTATGAACTGCCCGTCTAACGAATCAAAATCGAATTTGAGTATGTCCGAATGGACGATTGTAAGACAGCCGCTCTCGATTTGGGCGGAGAATTCCTCATTAAGCGCCCTTACCATGCCGCTGTCTATTTCAACGGCCGTAACACGATTGGCGTAAAGCAGCAGCTTTTCCGTAAGCGCGCCGAGCCCGGGGCCTATTTCAAGCACCTGCACTCTGCCATCGTCCGCCGCCGCGCGGGCTATTTTGTCCGCCGTTTCGTCGTCGCAAAGAAAGTTCTGCCCAAGCGCCGCGTTGGCGCGCATATTAAGCTTTTCAAGCCTTGCTTTTATATCCGCCGCGTTCATCCCAGTTTTACCAAAACAGTCACGTTGCGCTTGCGCCCCCAGCGGCTGCATTCCTTTTCCGTATTCATCCACAAGTCAAGCTGGTTCACGGGCGATCCGTCCGAGCGGGTGTATTTTCTGAATGCGCCCGTGTCCTGCGCCGTGCCGTAGCCGTAGCCCGGAATGTATATTTCCGTGCCGTAGGGTATATAGTATGTGTTAACGGCTATTGTGCCGAGCTTGGGCCGCTTGCCGGTTGATGTTCTTGTGCCGGTGCAGTACGCCGTAATGTAGTCAACCTTCATCTCAACCCAGCCGTCTTTGCCCGCGGTAGGCGCTTTTTTATAAATTCGGTATTCGCCGGTCAGTTTGGTCTGGTAGTGTATCTTGCTGCCCTTTTTGATTATTTCGTCGGTGGCGGGGGTAATTATAATCTGGTTCACTATTTCGCGCGAAACCTCAACCCCGTCCTTTATTATAACCCTTTGGGTAACGTTCTTTGATCCGTCCTCGCCGTGCTGAATTATAACGGGGTCCGTATCGTTGTAAACATCCTCGTCGTAAACAACCTTTTCCTTGTGGGTTATGGCCCGCTTTGCGGTGGTGTACTCGGTTACAACGTCCGTATGCACTATTTTCATGCCGGGCTCAAGGTCCTCAAACGAAAGGTAGTTCAGCTCATCCTCCGCGTCAAAGTTAACTCCGCTCGCCCTCAGCGCGTCTCCCACGGTTCCGCCCGTTACGGTTATAAGGCTAACCTCGCCCTGCGAGCGCACGGCAACGGGAAAGCTCCTTGTTACGGCTATGTTCATGCCGTCCTCTATAAGGGCGGTTTTGTCCTGGCTAAGCTCGTCTTCACTATCAAGGCGCACGTTCTGATTTTTTAGGAATTGAGAAACCGTTATGCCCTCCTCGGGGAGGTTCACGGTGTAGCTCGTCGTAATTCCGTCCGCCGTAACGCTTAGCGTAATGCGCGGGTCGGGCGCCTTAAGCGAAGTATAGAAAAACATGCCCGCCGCCGCAATAAGCAGTATAACCGCCGCGTCAATAAGGTAAAAATACCATTTAAGGTTGGCAAAATGCGCCTCTACGCGGCCGGGGATTGCCTTAAACGAGTTCGATACATTCGTTTTAGCGGCAGCAAAACGCTCCCCTGCGGAAGAGGAAGCAGCCTTGGCTTTGTCCTCTGCGCTTGCTTTAACGGCGGCGCAGCGCTCTTTTACACGGGAGAACTTGTCCTTTATATTCGTTTTCAGGGCTGCAAAACGCGCCCCGACGCGAGAGGGGATTGCTTTGAACGTGTTCTTCATATTCAGAAATATCTGCAATATTCGCTCCATGGGCATATTATAGCCCGATTCGGGCAATTGTGTCAAATAAACGAATTGTGACGCCGCGCGTGGATAGGCTCGTTTACAGCGGCGCGCGGGCAATGTATAATAACACATATACGGGTTTTTCGGAGGACAAGGCATGAAAAGAGTACTGGCCATGATACTTACGCTGATTACGCTTATCGGCGTTACCGCCTGCGATCAGGTGGTTAGCGAGCAAAGAGCGGGGGGAAAGGCCATAGAGGAATTTTTGGAATACATAGCGTCCGGCGAATACGCTTCCGCTTATACTCTTCTTGCCTCATCAAGCCGCAACGATACGGACACGGAAAAATCAAACCGCGTTACCGAAAAGCAGTTTGTGGATAAATACACCTCCATCATAAGCGCGCTTGAGATAACCGCCATTGAATACACAAACTTTGTTTCCGAAGGCGGGGACTTATTATACAGCGCAACCTATACCGCGACATATTACAGCGACTATATAGGCAACGTTACAAACGACTTTACCGCTACCGCCGTAAACGAGGGCGGCGAATGGAAGGTTGAGTGGAGCCCCGCTATGATATTCCCCGAAATGGAATGGGGAGACACCATAAGAATAGCCAGATTGAGCGCAACGCGCGGGGAAATACTCGCGGGCGGCGAAACGCTTGCCCAAACCGCGGGCGGACTTAGCGTATACGCGGACACATCAAAAATAGAGGACATGAGCCTTTTCCTTCAGCAAACGTCCCGCCTTCTTAATATGACCGAGGCGGCCATTACCAAAAAGCTTGAAAAGGCGTATAACAACATTGCCATAATAAAGCAGTATTACAGCGACGAGCTTACGGACTCCGTGCGCGAGCAGCTTCTTCAGATAACCGGCATTGGCATAGACGAGGGAAACTACCTTACCGTGCGCGAGTATCCGGACGGGGATATACTTGCCCATCTTATAGGCTACGTTGGCGCGATACCGAGCGAAACAGAGGAAAAACTTAACGAGGAGCTTGAAAGGCTGAACGAGGGCCGCACCGAGAAGGACGGGCTTTATACGGCGGACAGCCGCGTTGGCAGGCTGGGCCTTGAGCAGCAGTATGAAACCGAGCTTAGGGGCAAGGACGGCGAGCTTGTTTATATTTGCACGTCCGAGGGCACAAACCGCAAAACCCTTTATAAGGTGGAGGCGCAGGACGGCTACGACATAGAGCTTACAATAGATATGGACCTTCAGCGCAGGGTGCAGGAGGTTATGGAGCTTGCGCTTTTCGGCGACAGCACGGCGGGCGCGGTTGTTGTTATGAACCCCAAAACGGGCGCCATACAGGCCATGTATTCATACCCGAGCTATGACCTTAATCTTTTCACGCGCGGCATATCATCAGCCGACTATTCAGAACTTTTGAACGATTCCGCAAAGCCCCTTATAAACCGCGTTACGCAGGGCCTTTACCCGCCGGGATCAACCATGAAGGCGTTCACCGCCGCGTGCGTACTGGACAACAACATAATAGACGAAAACTATGAATTTGACACAAGCCAGATAGAGGACGATTACTGGACGCCAACCGAGTACGGCGCCTGGATATGGACGCCAATAAAGCGTACCCATATAAACTACCCCATAAGCGGCCCGCTCAACATGAGAAAGGCGCTTATACACTCGGACAATATTTATTTCGCTAACGCCGCCCTTAAAACCGGCTGGGAGCTTTTTGAAAAGTACATGACCAACATCGGCTTTACCGAAAGCATTCCCTTTGATATAAGCGTTGCCGAGCCGCAGCTTAAAAACGAGGATACCGTTATGGATTATAAGCTGATAGCGGACAGCGGCTACGGCCAGGCGGAAATACTGGTTACCCCGCTGCAGCTTGCCTGCATGTTCTCCGCCTTCGCAAACGACGGCAATATAGCTACGCCCTATGTTGTTGAGGGGCTTTATGAGGAGGACGACATACGCTATAAGCGCACCGTGTCCCACCCGGAGTCAAACTGGAAGGAAAGCGTTTTATCGGAGCACGCCATAGAGGTTATAACCCCGTTCCTTGAGGACGTTACAAACCCCAAGATAAACGGCACCGGCAGAAACCTTAAGGTTACGGGCTGCACCGTTGCGGCAAAAACCGGTACCGCCGAAATAGGCAGCAGCAAAAGCCGTGAAATAGCCTGGTTTGTGGGCTACCGCACGGGAGTTAGCGACGAGGACGCGAGGCTTGTGCTTGTTATGCTTGAAGTGCCGGCGGACAGCAAGTATTCCAACCTTAAGTTTGATATAGCGCGCCCGCTTTTGAGCATGGATTAACCATTGCGAAAGAAAAGCGAAAAATATATAATATACGTAAGCAAAATAAATGCGGAGGAACAAAGATGAAATTTTCAAAACTGCACGGACTGGGCAACGATTTTGTTATTACCGACGACAGGGAAAACAAGTATACCGAAAACCTTGATGAAATGGCGCGCAAGCTTTGCCACCGCCGCACGGGCATCGGCGCGGACGGTCTTGTTTTCGTAAGGAAGAGCGAAAGCTGCGATGTTCGCATGCAGATATTCAACAGCGACGGCAGCGAGGCCGAAATGTGCGGAAACGGCGTAAGGTGCTTTGCTAAATACGTATACGACAAGGGCATTTTCAAGCATGAGCGCATGAGCGTTGAAACGCTTGCAGGCCCCATGATAATAGATCTTACCGTTGAAGACGGCAAGGCCGTTGCGGCAAAGGTTGATATGGGCGTTCCCGAAAAGCGCAGGGAGTTCATACCCGTTGTAGGCACCGGCGAATGCCAGCTGCAGGAGCTTGCGGCCGTGGATAAGGAATTCACTTTCTCCACCATTCTTCTTGGCGTGCCGCACACCATAGTATTCATGGATCATCTGCCCACCGCGGAGGAGGTTATTAAGTACGGCTCCGTTATAGAGCCCATGACCAGCCTTTTCCCCAAGAAGACAAACGTAAACTTTACCCATGTGCTTGATGACCACACCATAGAGGTTCGCACATACGAGCGCGGCTGCGGCCCCACTCTTGCCTGCGGCACCGGTTCTTCAAGTGCCGCCGTGTGCTGCGCGATGGCCGGCTTTACGGGCAAAAAGGTAGAGGTTCAGCTGGAGCTTGGTTCGCTGCATATAGAGTGGGCGCAGAACGACCATGTGTTCATGACCGGTCCCGCCGCGCTTTCTTTTGAGGGCACCGTAGAGGTTTAACGTGAAGGAACTTAACGTTCTTTATGAGGATAACCATATTATAGTGGTTGAAAAGCCGGTCAATATCCCCGCTCAGGCCGATTCCTCCGGGGATATGGACATGCTTGCGCTCGTGAAGGCCTATATAAAGCAAAAATATAACAAGCCCGGGGACGTGTTCCTTGGGCTTGTGCATCGTTTGGACAGGCCCGTAGGCGGGGTTATGGTTTTCGCGCGGACAAGCAAGGCCGCGGGCAGGTTAACCGAGCAGTTCGCCTCCCACCGGGCAAAGAAGCGCTACGCCGCCGTTGTGTGCTCGCGGCCAAAGGCCTATGAAAGGCTGGAGTGCTTTATGAAAAAGGACGAGAGCACATTAAGCGCCGTTATATGCCCCGCGTCAACCCCGGGCGCGAAAAGCGCCGCGCTTGAGTATTATAGGTTAAGTGAAAAGAATTCGCTCACCCTTTTGGATGTTGGCCTTTTTACCGGGCGGCATCACCAGATACGCGCGCAGCTTGCCGGGGCGGGATTCCCAATCTGGGGTGATCAGCGCTACAACAGCGCCGCCAAACCCGGGCAGCAGCTTGCGCTGTGGGCATATTCGCTCACAATAGAGCATCCTACCCTTAAGAATGAGATGACGTTTACGCTTGCGCCAAAGGGCGGAGCGTGGGAGCCGTTTGAAACGGAGCTTAGGGCGCTTACACGCGGGGTAAGAATAGTTTACGCGGACGAAAACATACTTTGCGTGAATAAGTCCGCGGGCATGAGCGTTGCCGAGGCGGACGGGGGAGACTCCGTGCAGGCGCGGCTTGAAGAGGCGCTCGGGGCGAGCGTGTACCCTGTGCACAGGTTGGACGTTGCTACAACGGGTCTTGTACTTTTCGCCCGGAACACGGTTGCCGAGGCGGAGCTTAGCGCGGCAATAGAAAGCCGCAGCATAAAAAAGTTTTATCGCTGCACGGTGCACGGGCGCGTTCCGTTTAAGCAAAAGGAGCTTAGGGCATACCTTGTAAAGGACGCGGATGCCGCAAGAGTAAGAATATACGATTCCGAGAGGGCGGGGGCAAAGGAGATTATAACCCGCTGCCGCGTGCTCAGCGCGAACGATGCCCGCTCGGAGCTTGAAATAGAGCTTGTTACCGGCCGCACGCACCAGATACGCGCACACATGGCGCATATAGGCCACCCGCTTATAGGGGACGATAAATACGGCGAACGCAATCACGACCGCGCGCCGCTCGCGCTCTGCGCCGTGCGCACGGAGCTGCACTTTGCCGATTCAAGCCCCCTCGCCTACCTTGACGGCAGGGTGATAAGCATAGAA
>CAZRHS010000054.1:7773-9284 GCA_964600045.1 uncultured Clostridium sp. | reverse complement strand
ATCGAGTAATTAGGCTAACGCCTTAAAAGGCGCCCCGCTCACGCGGGGCGCTTTTTTTGTATTCCGCTGTTGTAAAACGGGGCGCATAAATGTACAATAATGACAAAACTCAACGGAGGTTTTGAAATGAGCGCTTTTACAGACAAATGGATAGACGAGCATAAGAACGAGCTTATAGAAAAGCTTCAGCAGTGCATAAGTATAAAATCCGTGCGTGACGACAGCACGGCCAAAGCCGGCGCGCCCTTTGGTGAGGGTGCCGCCAAGTGCCTTGAGAACGCGCTTAAAACCGCGTCCGAGCTGGGCTTTAAGGCAACCAATCTTGATGGTTACTGCGGCACGGTTGACTACGGCACGGGCGAAGAGCTGCTTGGCATACTTGCGCACCTTGATGTTGTGCCCGAGGGTGAGGACTGGAAATATCCCCCCTACGGCGGAGAAATTCACGACGGACGCCTCTACGGCCGCGGCACAATGGACGATAAGGGCCCCGCGTTTGCCGCTCTGTTCGGACTTGCGGCGGTTAAGGCAAGCGGAGTTGAAACAAAGCGCCGCGTAAGGATAATACTGGGCTGCGACGAGGAATGCGGCATGGAGTGCCTTGACCATTATAAAGAGGTCGCAGAAATGCCCAATATGTGCTTCTCTCCGGATGCGAGCTACCCCATTGTAAATTCCGAAAAGATTATATACAACAGCTCCTATCATAAGGAATACCCCTCCATGATAAGCATAAAGGCCGGCACCGTGACCAACGCCGTTCCCGGCAAGGCGCAGGTATTCGTTCCCCTTTGCTCCTGCATGGTGCAGTCTGCCGTGGATAAGCTTGGCGATACCGGCTTCACGTACGATATAAGCGATGCCGAGGGCGGCACCGATATTACCGTAAACGGCGTTGCGGCCCACGCTTCGGCTCCCTTTGACGGAAAGAACGCGTTCCTGGCGGCGCTGCAGCTGCTGAATACGCTGAGCCTTCCCAAGGAAGACGCAAAGACCGTAAAGGCGCTTATGAACGTGCTTAAGTTTGATTGCCATGGCGAGACCATCGGCATAGATGCAGAGGATGATTCCGGCAGGCTTACAACCAACGTTGGCGTTGTTGACTGGGACGAAACCGGCATAAAGCGCCTGACAATGGATATACGCGCCCCCATTTCGGCGGACGGCAACCTTATTACCGAAAAGCTTTGCGCGGCGTTCGCTACCGCGGGATTGAGCGAAATTCGCCACAGCTGGAGCGAGGGTTACTGCATTTCTCCCGACAGCGAGCTTGTAAGCAAGCTTTTGGGCGTTTATAACGATTTCTTCAAAACGGATGCCAAGCCCCTGGCAATAGGCGGCGGCACATACGCCCGCCATCTTAAAAACGCCGTTGCGTTCGGCACCGAGCGCGCTGATGAACCCGCGTGCCTGCACATGGCAAACGAAAACATTCGCGTGGACTACCTGATTGAGGACGCGAAGATAATGGCCAACGCAATACTTGCCCTTGCGGCGAAATAAACATAAAC
>CAZRHS010000054.1:0-7673 GCA_964600045.1 uncultured Clostridium sp. | reverse complement strand
ACGCGAAGATAATGGCCAACGCAATACTTGCCCTTGCGGCGAAATAAACATAAACTGACTGTATAAAATTAAGGGGACGGATTTCCGTCCCCTTGTTTGTTGCGCTTTGTTTTACTTAAGCTCGTATTTCTTGGCGTAGTCGGCAAAGTCCGCCTTGTATTGCGCGTCGCTGCCGCTCTTCACGCTGTTCAGGTATTCGTGGGTATCGAACTCGCCGCGGTCTATTTCCGTTACGCAAACGGCTATGTTCGAGCAGTGGTCGCTTATGCGCTCGCAGTTGTTAAGAAGGTCGTTCAGTATAAAGCCAAGCTCTATCGTGCAGCGGCCGCCCTGCAGCCTTTCTATGTGGCGGCGCTTAATCTGGGATATAAGCACGTCTATAACCTCTTCAAGCGGCTCAACTTTAGAGGCCTTGTTAAGATCGTTTTCGGTAAACGCGTCTATTGAAAGGGTGAGTACCTCATTAAGTGCCGTAAAGAGAAGCTCAAGCTCCTCAATCGCTTCGGATGAGAAATGCAGGCCCTTGTCCTTCATTTCGTCCGCGCTGTCCTTTATGTTCAGCGCGTGGTCGCCTATGCGCTCAAAATCGTTTATGGAGTGCAGAAGCTTGGATACATCCTGGCTGTCGTCCTCATTAAGTGCGCTTGAGGAAATCTTTACAAGGAAGCTGCCAAGCTTATCCTCGTATGTATCCAGTTCGCTTTCGCCTTCGACAATCGTCGCGGCCTTCTGAGAATCGTATTTTCTCATCAGGTCAAGCGAATCAAGCACCGTTGTGCGCGCAAGCTGCGCCATGGTGCAGGTCATATTAAAGCTTTCATGCACCGCCATACCGGGGGAGAGCAGAAGCCTTTCATCAAGGAATATCTTCTCGCGCTGCTTTTCGTCCTCGCCAACGGGTATAACAAGGCGGGAGAACGCCACAAGGAGCTTGCCGAAGGGCAGAAGAAGTATTGTGGTTGCGGCGTTGAATACGCTGTGGCAAAGGGCTATGTCCGCGGCGTCCGCGGAGGAATCAAGGAAGGAGAAGCCGCCTGCTATTTCGCCAACGCCATAGAACACTATAAGGCCTATAACGGTGCCGACAACGTTGAACATAATATGAATTACAGCCACGCGGCGGGCGTTTTTGCTAGTGCCTATGCTTGAAAGAAGGGCCGTTACGCAGGTGCCTATATTAAGGCCCATAACAACCGGAATGGCCATGCCGTAGGTTATCATGCCCGTAAGCGAGAGCGCCTGCAGTATGCCCATGCTGGCCGCGCTGCTCTGTATTATGCCGGTGAATATCATGCCAACGAGCACGCCGAGAATGGGATTATTAAATGAAGTAAGTATGCTTGAGAATTCGGGAATATCCTTAAGCGGGGAAACCGCGTCCCCCATCATGGTCATGCCGAACATAAGAATGGAGAAGCCGACCATTATTCCGCCTATGTCCTTGCGCTTCTGCGTTTTGCATACCATTATCATTATAATGCCCGCGAGCGCTATTACAGGGGAGAAGTTTTCGGGCTTAAGCAGGCTTAAAAGAACATTGCTGCTGTCTATACCCGTAAGGGAGAGTATCCAGGCGGTAAGGGTTGTGCCTATGTTGCTGCCCATTATAACGCCGGTGGTCTGCTCAAGCTGAAGTATGCCGCTGTTTACAAGGCCGACCAGCATTACCGTAAGCGCGGATGACGACTGAATGGCTATTGTTACTCCCGCGCCGAAAAGAAGACTAGTAAAGGTATTTGAGGTCATCTTCTGCAACGTGGACTGAAGCTTGCCGCCCGAGAGCTTTTCAAGGCCGGAGCTCATGGTGTTCATTCCGTAAAGGAACATGGCCAGTCCGCCGAGCAGCGAAAGAACCGAGAATATGTCCATGCTTTGTATTTCTCCTATACAAAAATTTATATATCGATAAAAACCTTTAATAGTATAATGGCCAAACGGGATATATGCAAGCTAAAATTTGCCCCAAAAACATAAAGATTTATATAGAAATATTATTTATGGAAGCATTAGAAAAAGCGTGATAGAATCTCCGTTCGTTCTGTGTTCAGCGCGGCGGGGGAAAGGGAGTTTGTTAATTATCCGTGACTATTGGGCATAGAGCGGTTCAATGGCTTGCAATAATCGGGGAAAAATAGTAGAATAAGCTGATTATCGATGTTCAGACGCTAAAATCAGCGTCAGTGGAGGTATTTTGTGAGTTTGGCGCTTAAGGTAAAGAAGTTTATCAACTCCGAGCACAGCGGAGAATATGTGGATATAATTCTGCCCGGGGAGATAGGCATAAACAGCGCGTTAAGCATTAAGCAGAAGCCCAAGAAGGCGAGCGAGGCTCCCAAAGAGGCCGACGATGCCGCCAACCTTGATCCGGAAGATCCTATGGATGAAACGGACGGGGAACAGGGCGAGGCGCAGGATATAGAAAGCGGCTACGCGCCCGAGCGCTGCCGCATACATTATATGGAAGCGGGCATGGGCGAACCCATGCTGCTTATACACACCGTTGGTCAGTCCCTTTATACCTGGCGCGGGGTGTTCAATCTGCTGAGCGTTCGTTACAGGGTTATAGCCATAGACCTGCCGGGATTCGGATATTCGGACAGGCCGGAAAGCTTTGGCTTTGGCGTTGAGGACTACGCGGAGGTTATAGGCCGCTTTATGGACGCGCTCGGCATTGAGTCCGCGCACATTATGGGCTTTTCCATGGGTGCCGCTTACGCGGCGCGTTTCGCTCTGCAGCATCCGGAGCGCGTGGGCAGGCTGGTTCTGCTTTCCCCCGGCGGCTTAACGCAGGAAATGCCGCTTTCAATAAGGATGATAGACAGCCCGCTTTTCGGCTTTGTTGCCGGCATGCTCTATAATATGAGCACGGTTGAAAAGCTGCTTAACGATGCCGTATTTGATCTTACAAACATCACGCCCGACGTGGTGGAGGAATACTACAAGCCTATTGCGGACAGCGTAAGCCGCCGCTGCGTAAGGCACGCGCTGCAGTGCTTTGATGACGAGCCCCTTATAGCAAGGCTTAGGGATATTGAGGTGCCCGTGCTTATACTTACCGGCGGGGAAGATAAGTGGCACCCGGCAAACAGCCAGCAAATGGAGCTAATGCACAGCGCGATAAAGGACTGCGGATATACCCTTATCCGCAACGCCGGTCATCTTATGCACGAGGAAAAGCCCGAAAGGGTGTCCGCCGCCGTGTTTGAGTTTATACCGGCTCCCATACCTGAAATATGAAGCAGAAAACAAAAGTATTATTTTTCGTATTGATGTGCGTGCTGCTTGCGGTCGCGCTCATAATATACGTGTCTCAAAGCGCAAAGGAGAACCCGAGGGCTGAATCTGCCGTTAGAATAAGCGAGATTATGGCCAGCAACAAGGGTTCCGTTGCCGACGAAAACGGCGAGTATTACGACTGGGTGGAGCTTTATAATTCCTCCACCGAGGCCGTTGATATATCGGGCTACGGTTTGAGCGACGATATTACGAGCGGGGCCAAATTTGTGTTCCCCCAGGGAACAAAGCTTGAAGCTTCCGGCCGCATTGTTGTCTGGTGTGCCGGCGGTGAGCATGAGGGCAGCCTTTACGCGCCGTTTGCGCTGAGCGCGGGCGAAAGCGTAATACTTTATAATTCAACGGGCGGCACGGTTGATACCGTTATAACCGAGGCGGTTGAAAGCGGAAACAGCTACGCCCTGGGCGAAAACGGCCTTTGGAGCCAGATGCTGCCGTCTCCCGGCTACCCCAATACCGATGAGGGCGTAAGCGCGTATGAAGCTTACCTTATGGAAACGGGCGAGGACTGCGGAGTATACATAAACGAATTTATGGCGTCCAACGCCACAACGCTTGCCGATTCATACGGCAATTACAGCGACTGGATAGAGCTTTACAATTCAAACGATACCGAAGTCGATCTTTCGGGCTACGGCATAAGCGACAATATCGCCCAGCCCAAGAAATACGTGCTGCCCGAGGGCACCGTTATACCCGCCAAGGGCTACCTTGTAATATTCTGCTCCGGCAATCAGGGCTTCAGCGAAACCGGGGAGCTTCACGCGCCCTTTAAGCTTAAGGCATACGGCGAGGACGTTGTGCTTGCCTCCCGCAACGGCTCTATAATAGACAGCTATTCTTACGGACTGCAGCAGACGGATTCATCCACCGCGCGCAGTGTTGACGGCACGGGCGACTGGCAGCAGACAAGCCACCCAACCCCGGGTTATCCAAATGACGACTCGGGATACAGCCAGTTTATGGCAACGGCGGCTTTACCCAAGGGAGACATAGTAATAAGCGAGATAATGGGCCGCAACCAGTCCGCGTATCAGGCGCCGGACGGCAATTATTACGACATAATAGAACTTGAGAATACCGGCAGCGAGCCGGTCTCTCTTTTGGGGTACGCTTTGACCACAAACCCCAAAAACCCAGCAAGTTACGTGTTCGGCGATGTTACGATTCCCGCAGGGGGATACATTGTTGTTTACGCTAAAGGCAGCGGAGCGGACGTTAAAACCGACGGAAGCGAGCTTTGCTGCGACTTTGGCATAAATAAGGACGGAGACAGCGTTTATCTTTTCGATTCAAGCGGAGTGATATGCGACAAGCTGCAGGCGGCATCCTTTCTGCCAAACGTGAGCTACGGAAGAGACTCAACCGGAAAGCTTGCCTATTTTAAGGAACCCACCGTGGGCGCCGCCAATGGTACCGGCTATGAAGGCATCACGGCGGTGCCTGTTTTTTCAAAGACGCCCGGCGTTTATGAAGAAACGATACAGATAGAAATTCAGGTTCCCGAGGGCGAAACCGTGCACTACACGCTGGACTGCACCACGCCCGACGAGAATTCCCCCGTGTACACAGGCCCCATCACGGCCGAGAAGAACACGGTCATAAGGGCAATATCAATAAGAGAAGGATATATAACAAATTCCGTAACCAGCGGAACGTTCCTTTTTACGTCAGACGATGTGGATCATTCTTTGCCCATAGTTACGCTTGTAACCGACCCGGACAACCTTTGGGACGAGAAAACGGGCATATACGCCTACGGCGAGAATTACGACCCGGATCTTCCATACGCTCAGCTTCTTACAACCGCGAACTATTATCAAAAGGATAAAACGGACGCGAGAGCATGGGAGAGGGAGGCTAACTTTGCCCTGTTTGATGGGGACACCAAGCAGCAGGTATTCAACCAGAATATAGGCATACGCATTGCGGGCAGCTTCGGCAGGGGCCGCGCGCAGAAGGGCTTTAACATAATAGCGCGCGATGAATACGGCGACAGCCGCATGGCCTATAAGTTCTTTGACAACAGGGATTATACCGAATACAAGGCGCTGGTGCTCCGCGCGGGAGCGCAGGACCAGAACCGAAGCAAAATAAGGGACGAGCTTGCTTCCGGCCTTCTTGAGGGCACGGACGTGAACTTTCTTTATCAGGCGTACCGCCCGTGCGTGCTGTATCTGAACGGCGAATACTGGGGCGTATACTTCCTTAAGGAAAAGCGCAACCGCTTCTTTGTGGCTCAGCACGAGGGCACGGACGATACCGAAAGCATGATAATTGCCAAGGGCTATAAGCAGACAACCTATGGCAACGTTTCCGAATGGGTCACGTTTTACGATACCGCGAGCAAGATGGACCTTTCCGTTGCGGAAAACTATAAGTATGTTACGGACAACATGGACGTGGACAGCTTTATGGATTATATGATTGCCGAAATTTATACAGGCAATACGGACACATATAATATACAGTGCTATAAGCTGCCCGGCGGAAAATGGAAATGGATATACTATGATTTCTGCTGGGGATTCCAGAGCGTAACGCATCAGACGCTTGCCGCGAGGATGGGCGACACGGGCGCGGACGTGGCGAGCGCAAGGCTGTTTAAGGCATTGCTTGGGAACAGCGAATGGAAGGACAAGTTTGTGCGAAGGTTCGCGGAGCTGCTGAACACGGCATTCGCGCCCGAAAGAGTGCTTGCGCTTATAGATGAGCTTTACGGCTATGTTCAGCCGGAGATAGCGAGGGAACGCGAAAAGTTCAACAGCGAAACGTTTATGGGCGTTAAGCAGCCAAGCGAGGTGCTGGGCACCTACCAAAGCTTTGAAAACGAGATAGCGCGCATAAAGGAATTTGCCGAAAAGCGTCCGGAAGAGCTGAAAAAGCAGCTTCAAAGCGTGCTTGGCTTAAGCGACAGCTACATGGCGGAGGTATTCGGATGAGCAACAAAAAGCAGCTTGGCGAAAAGGGCTACCGGCACGAGCTTAAATACTATATTACCGATGGTGACTACGCCCTGTTAAGCCGCAAGCTTTCCCTTACAATGGAGCAGGATTCAAACGCCAAGAAGAACGGCGGGGAGTATTTTATAAGAAGCCTGTATTTTGACGACAGGGACGATTCCGCCTTCAGGGAAAAGCTGGACGGCGTGGACGAGCGCGACAAGTTCCGCGTACGCATATACAATATGCGCGACGACGTTATAAAGCTGGAATGCAAGCACAAGTCCAACGGATATATTAAAAAGGACTCATTGAACCTGACAAGGCGCGAGTATGAGCAGCTTATGGCCGGCAAAAGAACGTTTTTGCTTTCAAGGCCGGAGCCGTTCGCGAAAAGAATGTATCTGGAGTTTGCCGAAAGGGCGCTTAAGCCCGTTGTGATAGTGGACTATTGGCGCGAGCCTTATGTTTTCCCGCTGGAGGATGTACGCGTAACGTTTGATAAGGATATACGCACGGCGTACCGCGCAACGGATATATTTAACCCGAACCTGCCCACATACCCGGTTACCGAGGGCGGCATGGTGCTGGAGGTTAAGTTCAACAAATATCTTTCAACCTATGTAAGGTCGCTTCTGCAGCTGGATCACTGCCAACGGAGCGCCATAAGCAAATACGTGCTCTGCAGAAAATTTGAGCTCTAGCGGTTCGGCAGCGGCACCTAAGTTACAAAAAACATTACGGAGGACAATATGAACGATTTTACTTTGTCAGATCTTTTCTCGCTCAGCATGAGCCCGCTGCAGGTTATAGTAACCCTTGTAATGGCGCTTATAGTAGGCGGCTTTATATGCTTTATATACAAAAAGACGTTCGGCGGGGTAATGTACTCAAGAAACTTTAACCTTAGCCTTGTTGTGCTTACCATGGTAACCGCGCTTATGCTCATGCTTATAAACAACAGCCTTGCACTGAGCCTTGGTATGGTCGGCGCGCTTTCCATAATCCGCTTCCGTACCGCCATAAAGGACCCCATGGACACCGTGTTCATGTTCTGGAGCGTTGGCGAGGGCATAGCCATAGGCACAAAGTTCTATGATATAGCCATTATATCCGCCATAGTGATAGGCGTGGTGCTTGCCGCCATGGGCGCGTTCAAGTTCAAGGGCACAAGGCCGTATATACTCATTCTGCATTATGATGAGTCCGCTTCCGGCCAGATAAAGCAGATGGTAAAGCAGCTGCCGTCCCCCAGGCTTAAGAGCAAAACCGTGCAGCGCGACGGCATAGAGATGACGCTTGAGCTTAGGCTTAAGGACAACGAAACCGGCTTTGTTGAAAAGTTCCTGCGCGTGGAGGGCGTGTATGACGCGGCGCTCATCTCCCACCAGGGCGATATAGTAAGCTGAGAATAAAACTTAGTACGCATGGGGCGGT
>CAZRHS010000053.1:0-9320 GCA_964600045.1 uncultured Clostridium sp. | reverse complement strand
TATAGGCTTTGTCAATTCGGATAAGCTATTTAATGTCCTGCAGAATTTCATCCTTCAGCGCAAGCAAAGCGCATATATTCCTCGCGTCACGCGGGCAGCTTTCCGCTCCCTGCGCGCGATAAAGGCCATAGTTCATGTGCGATGCTATTATGTCCGCGCCCTTCTTTTGCCCGTTCGCGGCGGCTATTTCCTCGGCAACCTTTGTCATGTCCATATCCTTAAGGCCCTTCACCTCAAAGTGCGCGGAGGCAAGGGAGGCCACGCCGTCGTAATGCGTTGTAAGCACGCTTACGCTGGGCTGCTTATTAAGGTATCTCGTAACCGCGCGCACTATCATCGCGCCCTCTTCGGGGTTGGTGCCGCGGGCAAACTCATCAAGAAGAATAAGGCTTACGCCCTCCGTTTGAGCGGCGGCCTGCTCAACCTCGTTGAACTGCACAATTTCCGCGCCGAAGCTTGAAAGGCCGCGGTCCATATCCTCAAGATCCTCGCTTACTATGAATATGCCACCGAAAAGGGGCAGCCTGGCGCGCTTGGCAAAGGGCAGTAAACCCGCCTTCACAAGCATTGCGTTCAGCGCAAGCGTTTTCAGCGCAACGCTCTTGCCGCCCATGTTCGCGCCGGTTATAACCGTTGCGCCGAGCGGTGCTTCAAGCGAAACCGGCGTAAAGTGCCTTTCCCTTTCAAAAAGGGCATCGGCAACGCGCGGGTTTATCATATCCTCCATTTCAACTGGGCCGTCTGAAAATTCCGGCATAACTCCGCCGTAGCGTATGGCAACCTCGGCGCGGGCAATTGTAAAATCAAGCTCGCCCACGTTGTCCATGCAGGAAATTATATCGTCCGCGTACGGAACGAGAGATAAGCATATTTCGCGGCGGATTCGGCGCTCCTCAACGTCCTCCCGGCCAACTATCGCGCTCCTTTTGGCCGTAAGCTCGGCGCGCTCCTCGCTGCTTGCCGCGCGGCGGATAAGCTCCTCTATATCGCGCTTTTCGCGCCTTACCTGCTTAAGCTCCGCGGATGCGTTGTCCGCTATGAAAAACGTTGCGGCGCGGTTGCCGTCCGGGTCAATTATCTTAAGCGGCTCGGTCTGCGCGGGGATTGATATGCCCTCAATGTGCGCCTTGGCCTTTACCTCGTCAAGCACGGGAGCTATAAGCTCCGTTTGCAGCAGAAAACGCTTAAGCTCAAAAAGCTCAAGTTCGCTCAATGCGCCCTCGGAAAGATTCATAACGCTCCTGCGTATATCCTTCATGGGCATCATAAGCCGCTGAAGTCGGCCGTATTCAAAGTTTAGGGAAGTGTAGCTTGCCATAACGCGGCATACGTTTGAAAGCTGCAGCTTAAGCTCATCAAGCTCATCGGGATTGAAAAAGCGCAGCTTGTTTACGCGCGCCTGGCCGTATGGGCTTGAACAGGAAAGCGAATTGATAACGTATCTGAATCCTATATTCTCCTGCTGGGAAAATGTCATTGCCATTTTGCTTTTCTCCTTTATCAATTCTCTTCTTTGCTTTCAACATTTACAACCGGAACGTTTACGGCGCTTCGCATGCTGTCAAGCAGCAGCTTAGGATCCATATCAAAGCCGTATGCCGAAACGGGGTTTACCGTAATGGCCGCCAGCTTAACCGGCCTCCTTACGCCTATGTGCACGCCGCGTATAAGCAGCTTTTCGTATGAATCGTGGCTGAGCAGCAGCTTGCTGCCGTCCTCCGCGCTGAGCTCAAAGCCCTTAAGCTTGGCCCCGCCCATGAGTACTGGCTTTATGGTGGCGTCCGTAACCGCGCCCGAAATATACGCGCTTTTCACGTCCGCGTATTCGCGGCTTACAAGCGCCTGGGCAAGCGTAACGTCGTCCTTCATCGGCTCAACCGTGCCGTCCGATCGCTTAAAGCGGATTTTGCCGGCCATGGGCAAATCAAGCTCTTCTTCCGTAAACGAATCCTGCTTAGGCAGGGTAAGAAGAGCGGTTGAAAAGGCGGTGTCCTCTATTACGGTATTAAGATCCTTTGAATAAGAAGCGCCCGTGCAGAGAATTGTCGCCTCGCTTACAGTTGGCGCGCAGAGCGTTTTGCGGCTGAGTGCGCCATCTATTATTGTCATTTGTGCGCCGAAGGAATCGAATATTTCAACAAGCGCGCTGAGCTGAGCCGTCATGCTGGGTCCTGCAAGCTGCACGTTGCCGTCGCTGCGGGCGCGCACAACCGCAACCTCACCCATAGGGGTGGGCCAGCCTGTTGAATATATTATTTCCCTTGTAATGTCGCTTAGGCGAAACATATCAACCGCCGTGGCCACAAGGGTATTTTCATAAACATATATGCCGGGCTTCGCGGTGCTTGTAACAAGGTCCACACTTTCGCCGTCCCGCCCTATGCTCGTAAGCCCAAGGCGAACGCCGGAATCGTTAAGCTCCGCTATAAGCTTATTCAAAACGGTTGTTTTGCCCGCGTTTTTGCACATGCCTATTATGGAAAGCGAGCGCACGCCCTGTATATATTCCTTCAGCATTTAATCTCCTAAATCGCAGCACTTGTCAAAAGGCTTATTTGCCTTCCGTTTCCGCTTCCTTTTCCCTTTCAAGAAACAGCTTGAACACGGCATCCAGTATATCCGGATCGTCAACACCGTGAAGCTCCTCATCCTCGTCGTCCGCGCCGGACATAAGCTCCAGTATTACAAGCTCGGGCTCGTCGCTTTCGTCGTCAACGGGGAAGAGCACGGCATATTCCTTGCCCAAAAACGGCACAACGTCCAGTATTTCGTAGGCAAGCTCGTTGCCCTGGCTGTCTTCAAGGGCGATAAGATCGCTGTCTTTATTTTCCATGCCGTCTCCTTATATTACGCCTTGTTCTCGCAGCCGAGCACGCACTGAATTTTGTGCATTACCATCTGCTTTATGGCTTCGCGGCCGGGCTTAAGATACTGGCGCGGGTCAAAATGATCGGGGTTATTGTAAAGATGCTCGCGTACGCTTGCGGTCATGGCAAGGCGCAGGTCGGAATCTATGTTTATCTTGCAAACGGCCATGCTCGCGGCCTTGCGCAGCATATCCTCGGGCACGCCGATGGCGTCCGGCATATTGCCGCCGTAGCGATTTATCTTGTCAACAAATTCGGGTATAACGCTGCTCGCTCCGTGCAGCACTATGGGGAAACCGGGCAGGCGCTTTTGAACCTCTTCAAGTATATCAAAGCGCAGCTGCGGCTTGGTACCGGGCTTGAACTTATAAGCGCCGTGGCTGGTGCCTATGGCGATAGCGAGCGAGTCAACGCCGGTGCGGGTTACAAAATCGTAAACCTGATCGGGGTCGGTGTAGCTGCCCTGGCCCATGGCGACCTTAACATCGTCCTCAACGCCCTCAAGGCGGCCAAGCTCACCCTCTACCACAACGCCGTGGTCGTGAGCGTATTCAACAACCTGGCGCGTAACGGCCACGTTTTCCTCATAAGGATGATGGCTGCCGTCTATCATAACGGAGGTAAAGCCGCCGTCTATGCAGCTTTTGCAAATGTCGTATCCGTCGCCGTGGTCAAGATGCAGGCATATAGGAAGGCCGGTTTCGATTACAGCGGCCTCAACAAGCTTCATAAGGTATGTGTGGCTGGCGTATTTGCGCGCGCCGGCGGACACCTGAAGAATCACGGGCGCGTTAAGCTCCTTCGCGCCTTCGGTGATGCCCTGGATTATCTCCATGTTATTAACGTTGAAGGCGCCGATGGCGTATCCGCCCTCGTAGGCCTTTTGAAACATTTCTTTGCTGGTTACAAGAGGCATGGTTTTATCTCCTTTATGTGTTCATGATTGTTACTATTATATACTATTTTTAGCTATATTCCAACATGCAGCTTGTATCTGTTTTCATAATATCCGTTGAACAAGAAAATAAAAAATGACTTAGCACAACCGCATCTCACACCCCTTGATTTTTTCTGGTTATATGCTACAATATACGGAGAATAATGACCGGAGGTAATTTACCATGGCTTATAAGATCACTGATGCTTGCATCTCCTGCGGCGCTTGTGCAGACGGTTGCCCCGTTGGCGCTATCTCTCAGGGTGACGAACACTACGAGATCAACCCCGATGCGTGCATTGACTGCGGTGCTTGCGAAGGCACTTGCCCCGTCGGTGCTCCCAAGCAGGACTAATTACAACTGCTAACAGGATCGGCCCTTCCGAAGAGGGAGGGCCGTATCTGTATCCATTCGAACAAAAATCGGTAAAATGCGGCTCAAGGGCCGTTTTTTAGGTATAATCAAGGCCTTATGGAAAAGAATATCAGCGAACAAAAGGGAAACAAAAAATATATAGGCATATTGCTCATGCTCGCGTGCGCCCTGCTTTGGAGCGCGAACGGGCTGTGCATAAAGCTCACGCCGTGGAATTCAATGGTTCTGGCGGGCTGGCGCGGTTTTGCCGGCGCCATAACGCTTTTTATCGCCATGAAGGCGCTTAAGATGAAAATAAACATTAACGCGCGCACGATTCTTATAGGCGTCTGCGTTTGCGCTACGGGCTTTCTTTATATAATAGCAAACCGTCTTACAACCGCGGCCAACGCCATAGTGCTGCAGTATACATCCCCTGTTTGGCTGGTTGTGCTCAGCATGATATTCTTCGGCAGAAAATATCGCGGCATTGACTACGCGGCGGTTCTGCTTACCGTTGGCGGCATTGCGCTTTTCTTCCTTGATCAGCTTGCCCCGGGCGGCACGCTCGGCAACATAATAGCGATAATAGACGGCTGCAGCCTTGGCGGAGCGTATTTGCTGATGGGTGAAAGCGAGGGCGGAAACAGGCTTTCGGGCACGCTTGCGGGCCTTGTGATGATGGCCGTTGTAGGTATTCCGTTCACGTTTGTTTATCCGCCGGAGGTTACCGCGGTTTCCGTTGTTATGGTTGCCGTGATGGGCATATTCATGCTCGGCTTGCCGTACGCGCTTTACAGCGTGGCCATAAACTATTGCCCGCCGCTCGGATGCGTGCTTATAAGCTCGATAGAAATCGTGCTTAATCCCGTTTGGGTTTGGCTCGGCACAGGCGAAATGCCCGACACGTTCGCAATGATAGGCAGTGCGGTTATATTGATAACCGTAACGTTGTGGTGTGCCTTGGGCGGCGCGCAGGAAAAGAAGATAAACAAGAAATAATTTTAGCGCCGTCGTTTGCGGAAAACGACGGCGTGTATTATAAAAACGAAAGGGTGTGTGCACTAAATTGAAACTCACAGGCAAAAGCCTGCGAAGCGACTTCGCGCGGTTTGTATCCGCTACTACCGCATCTCTTCTGGTATTCTGCCTTTATTCCGTTGTTGACGGACTGATGGTGGCCCACGGCGTTGGGGAATACGCCATGAGCGCAGTTAACCTGGCGCTGCCGTTTACCAATATGCTTTTTGCCATAGCGGTAATGTTCGCGGTGGGCGCAAGCACCATAATAGCAATATTTATGGCGCAAAAGAAAAGCAGGGAAGCTGATGAACTGTTTTCCCAAAATCTGACGGTGCTTATAATATTGGGCGTTGTAATATCGGCAATCGTGCTTATTTTCATTGAGCCGGTGGCGCGTCTTCTGGGCGCGAACGAGGTTACGCTTGATTACACGGTGGCTTATCTTAAAGGCCTTGCACCGTTCAGCACATTTTTTCTTATTTCGTATAATCTTGAAATCCTTATAAAAACGGACGGCTTCCCGCATATAGCCCTTATAACGGTTATAATAGGGTGCCTGTTTCATTGCGCCTTGGATTATGTAACCATATTCCTGCTTGATATGGGCACTTTCGGCGCGGGATTCGCCACTGGCTTTTCTCAGCTTGTAACAAGCACCATCTATATTGTGCATTTCCTTGGCAAAAAGTGCTCGTTCAAAATAAGAAAATATCATTTTGATCCGCATATATACAAGCGCCTTATACCCATAGGAATCGCGGACGGCGTAACCGAGCTTTGCACGGGGCTTATGATGTTTTTGTTCAACCGCACCATAATGCGCTATATAGGCAATGACGGCGTTGTAACATACACGATAATATCGTATATAAACACGGTTGTAATAAACCTGATGCTTGGAATTTCGCAAGGCTCACAGCCGCTTGTAAGTTACTATTACGGCGAGGGAAGCAGAGAAAAGTGCAAAACGCTCCTCAAATACGGCCTGCGTACGGTTATAGCAACCGCGGCAATAGTGTTTACGGTGCTGTATGTGTTCGCGGAGCAGATAGTGATGCTGTTCCTGAAGGATGTTGACGAAAGCCTTGAGGCATACAGCGTGGATGCTTTCAGAACATATATATTCTGCTATACAATGCTTGGCTTTAATGTGCTTATCGGCGGCTACATGACGGCGCTTGAGCGCCCCAAGCAGGCTTTGGCCATTTCCGTGGGCCGCGGCCTTGCTCTGCAGGGCATAAGCCTGATAGCGCTTTCCCTTATTTTCGGCGCGAGCGGAATATGGTACACGCCTATTGTTTCCGAAGCCGCGTGCCTTATAATGTCCGTTATTTTCCTAAGACAATATCTTAAGGGCGATGTTACGCCTGCGGCCAAGGCTTAACGCCGCCGCCTATACCGGAATTTACCGAAATCAGCTCCGCGGCGATGCTTATCGCAATTTCCGCGGGCGTTTCGGCGCCTATGTTAAGGCCAACCGGGCAGCGAACGCGGTCTATATCGCTTTGTGAAAAACCGGCAAGCTTAAGCCGTTCGCGTGTGCGCGCGGCTTTGTGGCGCGAACCTATGCAGCCAATGTAGTGCGCGGGGGTGGGCAGTATGTTCAAAAGAACGTCGTAATCCGCCTCATGCCCCGGCGTCATAACGAAAACGGCATCGGCACGGCTTATTTTAACGGCGGCAGACAGGGCGGAAAAGTCCCCGAGCGTAAGCTCATTGGCATCCGGAAAATATTCGCGCGAAAGAAGGGCCTCGCGGCTGTCGTAAACATAAACGGGAAGGCCAATGCTCCTGAGTACCGGCGCGAGCGCGCGGGCCACGTGCCCCGCTCCGAATATAAGCGCGCGGGCTGAAAAGGAAAGCGGCTCCGCGAATATGTCCGCCGTGCCGTCAGTTGATTTGCTGTATACGGCATTTGGCCCAAGCAGGGGCAGAATTCTCTCCCTGTCAAGACCCTCGGGCAGGTCATCATCGGTTTTATATACAAACAGATGCGAAAGCTTTCCGCTGTCAATCGCGTAAATTAAGTAGCTGTCCTCGCTTTTCGCGGCCTGGACGGCTATTTTTTGCGCAAGGGGCGCATCAGCCGGCGTAAAAAGGCTGAAATATATGCGCACGTTGCCGCCGCAAACCATGCCTATGTCACCGATTTCGCCTTTCTCAAGGGAGTAGGCGACCATGCTGCTGCCCTTTCCTGCCAGAATATCAAGCGCATTTTGCCGGGCGTGCAGCTCAACGCTGCCGCCGCCTACGGTTCCCGCAGTATGCCCGTCCGCATAAACGGTCATTTTCGCCCCCGCGCCGCGCGGCACGGATCCGGATGCGGCTATAACGCTGCACAGCACAGCGCTTTCGCCGGCGGCAAGTCTTTCATACAGTTCTGAAAAAAGCTTTTGCATATAATAATACTCCCTGAAAAGAAGATATGTGTTCAGCTGCAAGCATATCAGAAAAAGGGCCGCAATTCAACCGAAAAACATTTGACCATCGGTTAAAAATGCTATATTCTCATATAAGAATAACGAACTGGAGAAAAAACGTGCTTTTAAGCGAACTTATGGAAATAAAGCGGGGGGCAACCGCCATAATAGGCGGGGGCGGAAAAACCACGCTTATGTATACTTTGGCGCGCGAGCTTGAAAAAGAAAACAGCGTTGTGATAATGACAACAACGCATATTGCCCTGCCGCCGCATGTGCCGACAATTCTTAATCCAAGCGAGGATGACGCAAGACTGCTTATTAGAAAAGGCAGAACGGTTTGCGTGGCTAAAATGGGGGCGGAGAAAAAGCTTTGCCCGAGCGATATAAGCGTTGAAACTCTCTGCGAAATGGCGGATTATGTGATAGTGGAAGCGGATGGCTCAAAAGGACTGCCGCTGAAGGCGCATCTTGAGTATGAGCCTGTTATTCCGCCGTGCGCAAACGATACCATATTGGTTATAGGAATGAGCGGAATAGGCAAAACCGTTCTGAGCGCGGCGCACAGAACCGAGCAATATTGCCTGCTTGGCAAATGCGGCCCGGAGGATATCGCTACATGCGAAATTGAGGCGCGCGTGGTAAACGCGGAAAACCTGCATACCAAGGCTTTTTTGAATCAAACCGATGCCTGCAAGCCCGATGATGTGCAAAAGCTTGCGGAACTTATGTCCGCTCCGGTCTATGCCGGATCGCTTATGAAAGGGGAATGGAAATGCTTGTTCTGATAAAGGGTGCGGGAGATCTTGCGAGCGGCGTGGCACTGCGCCTGCACCGGTCGGGATTCGATGTTGTTATGACGGATATAGCCAACCCAACCTCAATCCGCCGCACCGTTTGCTTCAGCGAGGCGATAAGGCTTGGGGAAACGATGGTTGAGGACGCGAAGGCAAGAAGAGCTGATAGCGTAAAAGAGGCTTTTGAAATAATAAAGACCGGGGAAATTCCGGTTATCGCGGACGAAAACTGCGAGTGCAGAAAAGAATTGAAGCCTGATGCGATGGTGGATGCCATAATTGCCAAGCGAAATATAAACACAACTATAAACGATGCTCCGATTGTTGTGGCCTTGGGGCCGGGCTTTACGGCGGGCGTTGACTGCCATGCCGTTATTGAAACGCAGAGAGGGCATAACCTTGGCAGGGTGATTTTGAGCGGGAGCGCCGCGCCGAACACGGGAATACCGGGAATAATCGGCGGTGTCGGAGCGGACAGAGTGCTGCGCGCCCCGTGCGATGGCATATTTGAACCAATAAGCAAAATAGGCGATATAGTGTGCGCTGGTGATACGGTCGCCACGGTAAACGGTGAACCCATGAAAACCAAGATAGACGGGGTACTTCGCGGCCTTTTACCGCAGGGCGTTCCTGTATTCGGCGGCATGAAAAGCGGCGATGTTGACCCAAGAGGCAACGTGCAAAACTGCTATACCGTGTCCGATAAAGCGAGCGCAATAGCCGGCGGAACGCTTGAGGCAATACTCAGGCTGAGCGGTATAATGAAAAAACTGTAAATCTAAAAAATTTTTGATTAAATAAAGCAAGCGGCGCGGGGCTTTTTTGAGCAAATCAAAAAGCAAGATCAAAAAAGTCGAAAAAAAGGCGTTGACAAAGTTTGGAGTGTTTGGTATTATAGTCAAGCGCGCTGGAGAAACGGGG
>CAZRHS010000052.1:0-9355 GCA_964600045.1 uncultured Clostridium sp. | reverse complement strand
ATTACACCCCTTTAACGCAGCTGAAAAACTCCGAATCATAAACATTCGCCCGGCCGCGGATTTCGTAGCCGGCGGCCAGGTATATGCTGAGTGCTGTGGGGTTATCCGTGGCCACGAGTAGCCAAAGCGAGTCCGCGCCGCGTTTTTTGGCTTCTTCCTCGACAAGAAGCATCATCATTCGGGCTATGCCCATTTGGCGGTAGTCCGGATCAACGCAAAGGCGGCAGAGCATGCAGGGCTTTTCACAGCTTGGCCAGTTTGTGCCGGGAACGTCAATAACGTCTTCAAATTCCTCTTCCGAGAATGTTGCCGATATTATCGAAACAAGCTTGTTATCAACAAAATATCCGTAAAGCTCGCCGTTTTCGGCATCCTCCTCGAATATGTCAAGCGTAGGGTAATCATCATCCCAGTGGCTGAAGGTCAGCTTTATTTTGTTCGCAAGGTCGTTCGCAAGCACGGTCTCGCTTTTGTTAAGCGCGCGGAATTCGCCGGATGAAGCATCAAATGTCATGGTATAACCTCTTGTTTACAAAAAATCCACACTAATAATTCGCCGCTGGTGCGGCTTTTCCTGCGTGGCTCGTTGTTTGCGGGCGTGGATTGTGCTATACTTTGTGATATGGAAAAGAAATGGCAGCTTTGGGCGGGCATAGCAGGCGCTGCGCTCGTATCCGCAATATTTATATACTCTTGCCTTACCGGCACCGGAACGGTGCTTGGGCTTATAGTGGGCGGCGTAATGGCGGCGCTTTTTGCGGCGCTGTTTGTTATGCTCTGCGCGCGCCCGTTCGCGGCGCTTAAAAGCGGAGAGCTGAGCCCGGACGATTTATTGGGCGCAAGGAACCTGAGGCGTTCCAAACGGCACCCGTGGGGCGAAATAGCGCTGTTTGTGCTTATAATGCGCATGGCAACGCTTCTTGTGGGATATTTCCTTTATCGCTACGGCAAGGAGTACCCCGGCGGCATGTGGAATACGCTTGCCGCTGTTTGGGAGCACAGCGATTCGCCAAGCTATCTCGGCATTGCGGAGCGCTGGTATGTTACGGAGGGCGACCCCCGCTTCCATATTGTGTTTTTCCCGCTCTACCCCTGCGTGATATGGCTTTTTAATCTGCTTATAAACAATACGCTTGTGTCGGCCATGGCCGTTTCCGCCGTTGCTTCGGTTATAGCGGCCATATTCGTTTATGAAGCCGCGGCCGTTGATATGGAGCGCGAGGCGGCGCTTAGGGCGGTAAAGTATCTGTTCATTTTCCCGGCGGCGTTTTTCTTAACCGCGCCCATGACCGAAGCTTTGTTCATAATGCTTAGCGCGGCGGCAATATACTTTACCCGCAAAAAGCAGTATCTTTTGGCCTGTATATTCGGCGCACTGTCGGGCTTTACCCGCTCCGTGGGCGGGCTGATAATGGTATTCATAGCGTGGGAAATAGCGGAGGACTTCATTACGTCCTATCGCATGGGCAAGCTGCGCGAAGAGAAGCGCGTGCTTATACTGAATGCTCTTTGTTTGCTTATTGTGCCGCTTGGCCTGGTGGGTTATCTTTATATAAATTACTCCGTAACCGGCGACGCGTTCACGTTTATGCGCTATCAAAAGGAGCATTGGTCGCAGGGATTCGGGCTGTTCTTTGAATCCGCGGCCACTCAGGCGGACTATGCCGCAAGGGCTGCCCAAACCGGCAACGCAAATCAGCTTTGGAGCCTTTGGATTCCAAATCTTGCGGCCAGCATAGCATCGCTTGTGCTTATGCTTATCGGCTCAAAAAGGCTCAGGCCAAGCTATCGCGTATATTATTTGGCTTACTTCGCGGTGTCCTGCGGAGCAACGTGGCTTTTAAGCTCGCCCAGGTATCTTACGGCGTGCGTACCGCTTTGCTTTGCCGCGGCGGAGATTACGGACGAAAAGCGCTCGGATATAGCCATGACCGTGATTTTACTGCTGCTGCAGGCAATTTATCTGTATATGTACGTTAACGGCATGAGCGTTTATTGATAAAAACGGTTCATTGGCACTTGAAATCCGGTTAAAATAGTTGTACTATAAACAAGGCACACATTGGAAGCAGGCTTTGCCCGCTTCCTTTTATTATTTAATAAAGTACTTTATCAGGAGGAAAAGATGAAGCTGGGATTTGACAACGCAAAGTACCTTTCCATGCAGTCGGAACACATATTGAGCAGAATAGAAAAATTCGGCGGCAAGCTGTATCTGGAATTCGGCGGCAAGCTGTTTGACGATTATCACGCGTCCCGCGTTCTGCCGGGCTTTGAGCCGGACAGTAAGGTTCGCATGCTTATGCAGCTTAAGGACAAGGCGGAGATAGTTATTGCCATAAACGCGTCCGATATAGAAAAGAATAAGGTTCGCGGCGACCTTGGCATTACTTACGATCAGGATGTTCTGCGCCTTATCGATGCTTTCCGCGCCATAGGCCTTTATGTGGGCAGCGTAGTGCTTACGCAGTACCGCGGGCAAACCGTTGCCGATGCTTTCCAGCAGAGGCTTGAGGGCCTTGGAATCCGCGTATACAGGCACTATCCCATACCCGGCTATCCCAGCAACGTGGAGCTTATAGTAAGCCCCGACGGATACGGCAAGGATGAATATATAGAAACCACCCGCCCGCTTATAGTTGTTACGGCGCCGGGCCCCGGCAGCGGAAAGATGGCGGTTTGCTTAAGCCAGCTTTATCATGAAAACAAGCGCGGCGTGCGCGCGGGCTATGCCAAGTTTGAAACGTTCCCGATTTGGAACCTGCCGCTTAAGCATCCCGTGAACCTTGCTTACGAGGCCGCTACCGCGGACCTTAACGACGTGAACATGATAGACCCGTTCCATCTTGAGGCATACGGCGAAACTACCGTTAACTACAATAGAGATGTTGAAATATTCCCCGTGCTTTCCGCCATATTCAAGCAGATATACGGCGACTGCCCCTATAAGTCCCCCACGGACATGGGCGTGAACATGGCCGGCTGCTGCATAACGGATGACGAGGTTTGCCGCGAGGCTTCAAAGCAGGAGATAATTCGCCGCTACTATAACGAGCTTTGCCAGCACAGGCAGGGCATGCGGGACGAGAGCACCGTGCAGAAACTTAGGCTACTTATGAATCAGGCCGGCATTACCGAGGCGGACAGGCCGGTTATAGCCAAGTGCCTTGAAAAAGCGGAGGCCACGGGTCAGCCCGCCGCCGCGTTGCAGCTGCCGGACGGCCGCATAATAACGGGCAAAACGTCCAATCTGCTTGGCGCCAGTGCCGCTCTGCTTCTTAACGCTCTTAAGGCTCTCGGCGGCATAAACAGCGACATGCACCTTATTTCCCCCATAATAATAGGGCCTATACAGGATCTTAAGATAAAGAACCTTGGCAACCACAACCCCCGCCTGCATACGGACGAGGTGCTTATAGCCCTTTCCATCTGCGCGGCAACCAACCCCACGGCGGATCTTGCAATGCAGCAGCTTGCTAAGCTTAGGGGCTGCGAGGCTCATTCCTCGGTTATACTTTCCGGCGTGGACGCGGCAACATTCAAAAAGCTTGGCGTAAACCTTACCTGCGAACCCAGGTATCAGACCAAAAAGCTTTTTCATAAATAAAATAAATAATTTGTTATTTAACAATGTTGTCACCATTTACGGCTTAGTTTATGGTATGCTATAGGTGAAGGTGGTGAAGGAACTACGGAAAAGAACGTTCTGTTTTTTCTTAGGCCAAAGGTTACCACGGCCTATATATATTATGACAATACCCTCCGGCAGGGCCTTGAAAAGCTTAGGCACTACGGTTATACAGCCATTCCCGTTATAGACAGGGAGGGTAAGTATAAGGGCACCGTTACGGAGGGCGACTTCCTTTGGAAGCTTACGGATGAGTCCGCCTGGGATAACCACGCGCAGGAGCGCCTTTACGTAAAGGACATTATAAAGCCCGGCAGGAACAGGGCCGTTAACATAAACGCGTCGCTTGAGGATTTGTTCCTTATGGCGCAGGTTCAGAACTTTGTTCCGGTAACGGATGATCTGGGCTCGTTTATAGGCATTGTTACCAGGCGAGACATACTGCAGTATTATTATAAGCTTACGCACCCGGAGCTTGAGAGCAAAGGGCAGAGCGAAACTAAAAGCGCGGCGGAGGAAGCATAATAATTGGGAGATTTTTATGAGGGGCGAATTTTCCGCCCACCCAGCGAAGCATACAGTCTTATAGTGCAGTCCACAATAGGGTGCAGCCACAACGGCTGCGCCTTCTGCACAATGTATAAAGAAAAGCAATTCAGAGTAAAAAGCATTGAAAACGTTATAGACGATCTTAAGCTGGCGCGCGAGTATGACGAATATGTAAAGCGAATATTCTTTGCCGATGGGGACGCTTTTATAAGAAAAAGCGAGGATCAGCTGAAAATAGCCGCGGCGGTTAAAAAGATATTCCCGGAATGCGAAAGAATAAGCATGTACGCCTCGCCCAAGAGCGTGCTTATAAAAACCGACGATGAGCTGAAGGCAATATACAAGGCCGGCGTAAAGCTTCTTTATATGGGGCTTGAATCGGGCGACAACGATGTGCTTAAGCGCATAAACAAGGGCGCCACGGCGGAGGAGATAATACTTGCCGGGCAAAGGGCCAAGAAGGCGGGCTTTGCCGTTTCACTTACGGCTATATTGGGCCTTGCGGGCGACGAAGGATCATCTGCCCACGCTAAGGCTACGGCAAAGGCGGTAAGCCTTATGAAGCCGGATTATTTCGGCCTTCTCTCGCTTATGCTTGAGCCGGGCTGCCCCATGTATGATGAATACAGGGCCGGCAAACTTAAGCCCATAAACCCCGGCATAGCGCTTGAGGAGTGCAAAACAATGCTTGAGAATATGGATAGCGAGGGAACGGTGTTCCGCGCGAACCACGCCTCAAACTATATTAACCTTAGGGGAACGCTTAACGCGGATACCCCGCTTATGATACGCCAGATAGACAGAGCCCTTTCCGGCAGGGCACCCATAAAGGACGAGGCCTGGAGAAGGCTGTAATGAATCTTAACAACAGGGGCGGCTTTGAACCGCCCTTTTTTATGTGTATTCAGCCAAAAATATTAAGGAACCGTTAAGATAAGGCCAAATTCGTTAATAAGTCGTTCAACTGTGCTAATTTTCATTATATGCGGCATTGCAATAAAATTAAAAGCGTTGTACATTTATAGCATAGTTAATTAAAAGAGATTGAGATAAGAATAATTGAAATATAAAACCGCAGGAACGAAAGGAACAGGCATGAGACTGGCCGCTAAAAAGAGAACGCCCAAGCAGATATGGCGCGATATAGGCATTACGGTTGGCATACTTTTGCTTACAACCGCGCTTTGCTACGGCATAAGGCCCTTTGCGGGAGAGGAAAAGTTTGAATCCATACTTTTCGTTGTAGCCGTGCTTTTTGTTTCCCGCTTTACAACGGGCTATATATACGGCATAGCGGCAAGCATAATCGGCGTGCTTATAGTTAACTGCATATTCACCTATCCGTATTACAGGTTTAATTTTACAATAACCGGCTACCCCATAGCCATACTTTGCATGCTTACCGCGGCCATAGTCACGGGCGCGCTTACATCGCGAATAAAGGAGCAGGAGCAGCTTAAAATAGAGGCCGAGATGGAGCGCACGAGGAGCAATCTGCTGCGCGCCGTGTCGCACGACCTTCGCACCCCGCTTACGGCTATTTCCGGCGCCTGCAGCGTGCTTATGGAAAACGGGGACGAGATAAGCGAGGATGAAAAGAAAAAGCTTGTAAGCAAAATAGACGAGGACGCGCAGTGGCTTATAAGGCTTGTTGAAAATCTTTTGATTGTAACCAGAATGGATGCGCCCGGAAGCGGGGCGAACATAGTAAAGGAGAGCGAGGCGGCGGAGGAGGTAGCCGCATCCGCGCTTGCGCTTTTTAGAAAGCATTTTCCCGATGTTAAGGTTGAGGCTACCGTGCCCGATGAGCTTTTAATGGTTCCGGTAGACGGTATGCTTATAAGGCAGGTTATAATGAACCTGCTTGAAAATGCCGCCGTGCACGCGGAGGGCATGACAAAGATAAAGCTTGAAATATTCCGCAAGGATGACGACGCGGTGTTTCGCGTGGCGGACGACGGCAAGGGCATAGCGCCCAACCTTCTGCCGCATATACTGGACGGGGATTTTAAGCACAGCGTTGGCAACAGCTCCGACAAAAAGCGAAACATGGGCATTGGCCTAAGCGTATGCAGCACGATTATAAATGCGCACAGCGGCAAAATGCGCGCGTATAACGGCAAAGGCGGCGGGGCGGTGTTTGAATTCACGCTGCCGCTTGATAAAGAGCTTATGGAACTGAATGACTATGATGAAGGGCAGGAGGAAGAATGAGCAACAAATATCTTGTTATAATAGTTGAGGATGAGCCGAACATAGCGGGCTTTATGAATACCGTGCTTGAGGCGAACGGCTTTGAGACAATGATAGCGCGAAACGGCGCCGAGGCGGTAATACTTATTACGTCCCATTGTCCGGACGTTGTTCTGCTTGATCTTGGCCTGCCGGATATGGACGGCCAGGCCATAATAGAAAGCGTACGCACCTGGTCAAACGTGCCTATAATCGTAATTTCCGCCCGCACAAGGGAAAGGGATAAGGTTCAGGCGCTTGAGGCGGGAGCGGACGACTACATAACAAAGCCCTTCGGCACAAGCGAAATGCTGGCGCGTGTGCGCACGGCGTTAAGGCACGTTCAGATGCGCGAAGGTCAGATGGCGAAAAGACAAACCGGCATTTTCCGCACGGGCGAGCTTGAGGTGGATTTTGATAAAAGGCATATTTACCTTGCCGGGCAGGACGTGCACCTTACCCAGAACGAGTACAAGATAGTGGCGCTGCTAAGCCAGTATTCCGGCCGCGTGCTTACGTATGATTTTATAATTAAGCATATTTGGGGACCGAACGCCAAGCAGGGCAACCAGATACTGCGCGTGAACATGGCGAACATTCGCCGCAAGATAGAGCCCAGCACGGCCGAGCCGCGCTACATAATAACCGAAATGGGCGTTGGCTACCGCATGGCGGAAAGCGACGAGTAAGCATAACAAGGCGACCTGGGGAGCGGCTGATAAGCCGTTCTCCTTTTATATGTAAAATATATTTTGTCAAAGAATTGGCAAAATTGGAGTCTGCCCTTGTTTTGCGCGAACAATAATAGTATAATTACAATACGCCGGGTTTGGCTCGGCACTGTGACATCAATTATTTTTTTAAGGAGAAAAGATATGGTTTACGACAGAATCTATAACTTCTCGGCCGGTCCTTCCATGCTTCCCGTAGAAGTGCTTGAGAGCGCAAGGGACAACATGCTCAACTACGAAGGCAGCGGCATGAGCGTAATGGAGATGAGCCATCGTTCAAAGGTCTATGACGATATAATCGTTAAGGCCGAATCCCAGATGCGCAAGGTAATGAATATTCCCGATAACTACAAGGTTATATTCATGCAGGGCGGCGCTACCCTTCAGTTCGCGGCTGTTCCCCTTAACCTGATGAACAAGAACCACAAGGCGGACTACATTGTAACCGGTAACTTCTCCGGCAAGGCCGCCAAGGAAGCCGAAAAGTACGGCAAGGTAAACATTGCCTGGACCGGCAAGGACATCGGATTCTCCCGTATTCCCCGTCAGGAAGAGCTTAAGCTTGATCCCGAGGCGGACTATGTGCATATCTGCTTCAACAACACCATTTACGGTTCCTGCTGGGATTACATTCCCGATACCGGTGATGTGCCCCTGGTTGCCGACCTGTCCAGCTGCATAATGAGCGAGCCCATCGATGTTTCCAAGTTCGCCGTTATATACGCCGGTGCTCAGAAGAACGTTGCTCCCGCGGGCCTGACCATCGTCATAATCCGCGAGGATATGCTGGGCAACGTGAACCCCATCACCCCCACCATGTGCGACTACACCATCAATGCCGAGGGCAAGAGCATGCACAACACTCCTCCCTGCTGGTGCATTTACATCTGCAAGCTGGTCATGGACTGGCTGCTTGAAAACGGCGGTCTTGAGGCGCGCAAGGCTATAAACGACAAGAAGGCCGCGCTGCTTTACGATTGCCTTGATCATTCCGATTTCTACACCACCACCGTGGAGCCCGGCAGCCGTTCAAAGATGAACGTCCGCTTCAATACCCCCAACGCGGATCTGGACGCCAAGTTCGTTAAGGAGAGCGTAGCGGCCGGCATGAGCAACCTGAAGGCTCATCGTTCCACCGGCGGTCTTAGGGCCAGCATCTACAACTGCATGCCCATTGAAGGCGTAGAGTACCTGGTAGACTTCATGAAGAAGTTCGAAGCAGAGAACAAGTAATAAGGAGAAAATAAAATGAGGATTCTTGCATCCGACGGAATGGATAAGTCCGCCGTAGCGGCCCTGACCGAGATGGGTCACGAGGTTGTTGAGCAGTTTTATGAGCCTGAAGAGCTTGCCGAGCAGGTAAAGCAGTACGACATTCTGGTTGTGCGCAGCGCGACCAAGGTCCGCAAGCCCATAATCGACGCGGCTAAGGAAACCGGCAAGCTTAAGCTGATCATCCGCGGCGGCGTTGGCGTAGACAACATAGATGTTTCCTATGCCGAGGAGAACGGCATTAAGGTGCGCAATACTCCGCGCGCTTCCAGCAACACCGTTGCCGAGCTTGCTCTTGCGCATATGCTCTCCGTTGCCCGCTTCATCTCCATCGCCGGTCATACCATGCGCGAGGACAAGTGGGAAAAGAAGTCCTACAAGGGCATTGAGCTTTCCGGCAGGACTCTTGGCGTTATCGGCTACGGCCGTATAGGCCAGGCTCTGGGTGCCAAGGCTCAGGCTTTGGGCATGAAGGTTCTTGCTTATGATATATTCAAGGTAGAAGGCCTTGAGAACGAGAACATGAAGTATGTTGAAATGGACGAGCTGCTTGCGAACGCGGACTTCATTTCCGTACATACCCCCAGCATAGACGGCAAGCCCCTCATCAACGCGGATACCATCGCAAAGATGAAGGACGGCGCTGTGGTTATAAACACCAGCCGCGGCAACAACGTGGACGAGGATGCCCTTCTTGCGGCCCTCGAAAGCGGCAAGCTGCGCGGTGCGGGCCTTGACGTATACGCCGAAGAGCCTGCCAAGAACCATGCGCTTTACAGCCATCCCCACGTAAGCTGCACGCCGCACATCGGTGCGCAGACCGCCGAAGCGCAGAAGCGCGTTGGCGCGGAGATCGTGGACATTATCAAGAATTTTGCGTAATTCCCCCTCCCCCGGGAAAGGCCGCGGCATCAGCCGCGGCCTTTTCTATTGCCTGCTCTTT
>CAZRHS010000051.1:0-9593 GCA_964600045.1 uncultured Clostridium sp. | reverse complement strand
TTTATTCATCCCATATTTCTTTTGCCATGCGGAATACCGCCCAGGCCTTGGGCCAGCCGCAGTAAAATGCCGCGTGGGTTACTATTTCGACAATTTCTTCCTTGGTGATGCCGTTCTTCTTGGCGCTTATCAAATGGTAGCGGAAGCTTTCGTCCGTAAGTCCCTGCGCCATCAGCGCAACAACGGTTACCAGCGAGCGGTCGCGCAAGGAGAGCTTGTCTTCCCGGCTCCATACCTCGCCAAAAAGCACATCGTCGTTCAATTCCGCGAACTTTGGGGCGAATTTACCCAATGAATCCCTTCCGGCGGTTTGTTTTACAGCCATTTTTTTATTCCTCCTTTGCTTATTGACGCTGCAGCCTGCGGGCTGTATACTCTCATTAAACTTCATGTATATGCTACAACTTAAAGCATACTTTAAGTCAATTGTTATTTTTGAATATGCGGAGGCAAATATGGTATACACGGTTGGTGAAACTGCAAAGCTTTTGGGCATCAGCGCCTCAACGCTTCGTTATTACGATAAGGAAGGGCTGCTCCCGTTTGTTGAGCGTTCAAGCGGCGGAATCCGCGTGTTCAAGGAATCGGATATAGAGTGGCTTAAGATAATAGGCTGCATGAAAAAAGCCGGAATGTCGATTAAAGATATACGGCAGTATATTGAGCTTGCACTGATGGGGGACGATACAATAGACCTTCGCCTTGCCATGTTCACTCGCCAGCGCGAGGCGCTGCAAAAGCAGATAGAGGAGCTTAAACATACAATGGAGGTTGTGGAATACAAATGCTGGTACTATGAAACGGCAAAGGCCGCGGGCACAACCGATGCTCCGCGCGATATGGAGCTTTCAAATGTGCCGGAACGTTTTCGCCGCATACGTGCGGAGTTAAAGCAAAAGCCGTAGGAATTATTATGCGTTTTTAGTACATAAAAATTTATAATTGGGGGTTCCAATTTCGGTTACTCGGATATATAATATACAATCATTAAAAACGGCGAAAGGACATTAGGCACGATATGCGTAAGGATATGCGCAATTGCATACGCCACAGCGCCGATGCACTCAGGTGCATCTGTACCAGGCCCTGTGAAGGGGTCGGTTTTTGTCGGCTTTTTCAGGGGCCTGAAAACACCGCGGTGATGCTGTGCTTGGTGTCTTATGATGTTTTGGCTTAGTCTGTAAAACTCACGCACTTTAATTAAACGGCATTTTCCGGGCGGTGTCATTTTATAAATATTGACTGCTGCCTTTATTTTGATTTATAATGTCAGAGGATGCGGCTGTGGTGGAACGGCATACACAGCGGACTTAAAATCCGCCGGCGAAAGCTTGCGAGTTCAAATCTCGCCAGCCGCACCAGTCGCAGAAAAGCAGCAGATACGGCTGCTTTTTTGTTTTTCAAAAAAATAGCCTGCAAACTAATGTGATTAAATTTTTTAAGGAGAAAATAAAATGTCAACCATCTATACTTCAGCTGAACAGCTTATAGGAAACACTCCGCTTGTGGAGCTTACGCATATTGAAAAAGAGCTTAATCTTAAAGCGAAAATCATAGCGAAGCTTGAAATGTTCAACCCCGCAGGCTCTGTAAAAGATCGCGTCGCGCTTGCCATGATAAACGATGCGGAAGCACGCGGCGTGCTTAATAAGGATTCCGTAATAATAGAACCCACCTCCGGCAATACCGGTATCGGCCTTGCTTCCGTTGCGGCGACAAGGGGATACAAGCTTATTATAGTAATGCCGGACAGCATGAGCGTTGAACGCCGCCAGATAATGAAGGCCTACGGCGCGGAGCTTGTGCTTAGCCCCGGCGCAAAGGGCATGAGCGGCGCTATCGAGCTTGCCGAGCAGCTTGCGAAGGATACTCCAAACAGCTTTATAGCCGGCCAGTTCGTAAACCCCGCCAACGTTGCCGCGCATTACACAACAACCGGTCCGGAAATTTATTCCGCGACCGATGGCAAGGTTGATATATTTGTTGCCGGCGTAGGTACCGGCGGCACCATAACCGGAACAGGCAAATATCTTAAGGAGCAGAACAGCGCGATAAAGGTTGTTGCCGTTGAACCCGCAACATCGCCAGTACTTTCCGAAGGCCGCAAAGGTCCTCACGGCATTCAGGGAATAGGCGCGGGCTTCGTGCCTGAAATACTTGATACGGGTATATATGACGAGGTTATGCCCATAACCGATGAGGATGCCTTTAAGTATGGCCGCATGATGGGCAAAAAAGAAGGCGTGCTTGTCGGCATATCCTCGGGCGCCGCGCTCGCGGCGGCCGTTAAGCTTGCTGAGCGCGAAGAAAACGCGGGCAAGCAGATAGTCGTTCTTATGCCCGATACCGGTGACAGATATCTTTCAACCAGGCTTTTCAGCTGCGACGAGGAGTAATATGTATCAGAGCGCCGGATCTTACGCAACGCTTAAAAACGACATGGCGGAGTTTATCGAGCTGTCACGAATAGTGCTGTTTCCGGAAATATTTTCCGTTAACCCCGATGAGTTCCGTGAACAGGCCAGCTTGTATCGTCTCCGCGCGTTGCTTATGGATATATTGAGCAGTGTGTACGGCGGGAGCGCGGAATGCGAAAAAGTGGCTGATGGCCTTTTCTCTCGCCTTGATGATATAAGAACAATTTTGAATACGGATATACAGGCCGCTTACGAGGGCGACCCTGCCGCTAAAAGCCGCGAGGAAATACTGCTTGCCTATCCCGCGTTTGAGGCGATAAGCACGTTCCGCATAGCGCACGAACTGTATGTTCTCGGTGTCCCGCTTCTGCCGCGCATGATGACGGAGCATGCCCACTCGCTTACGGGTATAGATATACACCCGGGCGCAACAATAGGCAGATACTTCTTTATTGACCACGGCACGGGCGTGGTAATAGGGGAGACCACCGTTATAGGCGAGCATGTTAAGCTTTATCAGGGCGTAACGCTTGGCGCGAGGAGCTTTGAGGTCGGCAGCGGCGGAGTATTGGTAAAGGGTACAAAGCGCCATCCGAATATAGGCAACAATGTTGTTATATACGCGGGCGCCACAATACTCGGCGGGGATGTTTATATTGGCGACAATTGCGTAATAGGCGGTAATGTCTGGCTTACGCAATCCGTGGAGGCCGGCAAAACTGTTGTTGCCGCGCATGCCGAAATAACCACTCGATAAATAAAAGCGTGTTTAATTGACATTATGCGATACCGGCGTTATAATGTATTCAGATAGTTATGCGCGGAGGTATATATGAAGCATATTAAGACCATTAAGACCCGTAATCTTTGCGAGAGCGCCAAAAACGGCGGCTGCGGCGAATGCCAGACTTCTTGCCAGTCCGCTTGCAAGACCAGCTGCGGCATTGCCAACCAGGTCTGCGAGAACAAGAAGACCAAGTAATTCCGGGTATAGGAAACTAACTATGCCGCCCATATCGGGCGGCATTTTTAGCACGGGGGAAAATATGATCCATCAATATAAACTTGGCGGCTACAATATAGTTCTTGATGTATGCTCCGGCGCGGTTCACGCGGTGGACGATGTTGCATACGATATGATTGCCGCTTTTGAATCTGCGGACAAGGATAAAGTTATAGCAGAAATCGCCGCAAAGTATCCCGACGAAAGCCAAGAGGATATCGCGGAGTGCTATGATCAAATAGCCATGCTTAAGGAAGAGGGCGAGCTTTTTGCGCCCGATACTTTTGAGCCGATGGCCGGCACGCTTAAGGCCAAAACCGCCGGCGTAATAAAGGCGCTTTGCCTGCACGTTGCGCATACCTGCAACCTTAATTGCTCATACTGCTTTGCAAGTCAGGGAAAATACCATGGCGAGCGGGCTATAATGAGCTACGAGGTAGGCAAACGCGCGCTTGATTTTCTTATCGAAAACTCCGGCACAAGGCATAATCTTGAGGTGGACTTTTTCGGCGGCGAGCCGCTGATGAATTTTGATGTTGTTAAGCAGCTTGTGGCGTACGCTCGCGGCATAGAGAAAGAGAAAAACAAAAACTTCCGCTTTACGCTCACAACAAACGGCATGCTTATAGATGACGATGTTATAGACTTTGCCAATAAAGAAATGAGCAACGTTGTCCTTAGCCTTGACGGGCGCAAGGAAATACACGATCGTTTCCGTGTTGACTACGCAGGGCACGGCAGTTGGGAAAAGATAGTTCCAAAGTTTCAGCGGCTGGTAAATGCCCGCGGCGGCAAAAACTATTATATGCGCGGCACATTTACCCACGCCAATCCCGATTTTCTTGAAGATATCCGTACCATGCTTGATTTAGGCTTTAATGAGCTCAGCATGGAGCCCGTTGTAACCGCGCCGGACGATCCTTCCGCCCTTACCGCGGAGGATAGGGCCATTGTAATGGATCAATATGAAAAGCTTGCCGAGCTTATGCTTGAGCGGGACGCGGAGGGCAAGCCTTTTACATTCTATCACTATATGATAGACCTTAAGGGCGGTCCGTGCATTTATAAGCGCATATCGGGCTGCGGCTCCGGCACGGAATATATGGCCGTTACGCCGTGGGGAGATCTGTATCCCTGCCATCAGTTTGTAGGCGATGAAAAGTTTAAGCTTGGCGATATATGGAACGGCGTAAGCAACCATGCCATTCAGAACGAGTTTGCCTCCTGCAATGTATACGCGCGCGAGGATTGCCGCGATTGCTGGGCTCGTCTGTATTGCTCCGGCGGCTGTGCGGCAAACGCGTACCACGCGACCGGTTCCGTGCGCGGGGTGTATAAAGCGGGCTGTGAGCTTTTCAAAAAGCGCATGGAGTGCGCCATAATGGTTGCCGCCGCGCGCGAGCTCGGTAAAGAAGAATGAGCACGCCTATATGCGACTTTGTAAATAAATATATAGCCTCATCCCCGGTGCGTATGCACATGCCGGGGCATAAAGGGAAAACCGTACTCGGCTTTGAAAAGTATGACCTTACGGAGATAGACGGCGCGGACGACCTTATGGCGCCGGACGGTATAATCGCAAAAAGCGAGGCCGAGGCGGGGAATCTCTTTGGAGCGAACACGTTTTATTCCTGCGGCGGTTCAACGCTGAGCATTCAGGTAATGCTTTACCTTGTTTGTTTATACGCAGCGGAGCGCGGCGAAAAGCCCGTTGTGTTGGCCGGGCGAAACGCGCATAAGGCATTCGTAAATGCCTGCGCTCTGCTTGATATTGAAACAGAGTGGCTGTATCCTGCGGATGAGCATAATTACATTGCCTGCGGCATAACGCCCGAGCAGGTATCATCTAAGCTTGAAGAAAACAGCGGCCGTATAACGGCCGTGTATATAACAAGTCCGGATTATCTTGGAAACACGCAGGACATAGCCGCCATTGCCGCCGTTTGCCATAAAAACGGGGCACTGCTCTGCGTGGATAACGCTCACGGTGCCTATCTTAAATTCCTACCCAAATCGCAGCATCCGATGGATCTCGGTGCGGATATGTGCTGCGACTCGGCGCATAAAACGCTTGGCGTTATAACGGGCGGAGCGTATCTTCATATTTCCCATTCAGCGCCGAAGGTGCTTGTGGCGCGCGCGAAAGCCGGCTTTTCTATATTCGGCTCAAGCAGCCCATCCTATCTTATTTTGCAGTCTCTCGATGCCGCGAACGACATGGCGGATGAGTTCAAAAACAAGCTCAGCGCGTTTATACCGCGCGCGGAATCGCTTAAATCGCAGATTGCGGCGCACGGTTTTGAGCTTTCCGGCAGCGAAGTATTAAAGCTTACATTAAAACCAAAATCGTTTGGATATACGGGGCAGGATATAGCCGCAGCACTTGAAGCGGCGAACATCTATCCGGAATTTTATGATCCGGACTACGTGGTGCTTATGCTTTCCCCGATGCATAGCGAAGAAGAGCTTTCTGCACTTTCGTATACTCTTTGCGCCTTGCCGCGGCGTGCGCCCATACTTGCGTGCCCGCCTGCAATGCCTCGTCCCGAGCAGGCGTTATCACCGCGTAAAGCTTTGCTTGCGGATGCTGAATCGGTACCGGTAAGCGATTGCCTGGGCCGTATTTCCGCCGCCGCCGCAATAGGGTGCCCTCCGGCGATACCTATCGTTGTAATGGGGGAGCGCATAGATGCCGCCGCAATTGCCTGCCTTGAGTACTATGGTATAAATAAATGCATGGTGGTAAAATAAAATGAAAGATAAAAACAGCGGTTCAAAATTGCAAAAGGTTTATAAGTGGCTGAAGGACATACTTTTTTGCGTTATAGGCGTATTTATAGGCAAAGCCGTGTGTGAGATTATTTTCTATGTTAAATATCCCGGCTTCTATGAAACCTCGTCCGCACCCTGGTATACGGCCATCTTGTTTTCCGCGGCATTCACGGCTGTGGTGTCTGGTATATTGCTGATAGTGATGAGAATTATAAAGAAAAAGATAAAATAGCGGGGGAGAGGACAGAATTGCTGTCCTCATTTTATTTTGTTCATTACCCACGCGAAAGCCTTCGCCGTTCTGAGTCCCGGTTCCTTGAAGTGATTCCCTTCATTCCATTCAAGCGTGCAGGGAATTCCTTTATCAATAAGTATCTCTTGGCATTGTGTAATGCGGTCGGCTACCTGCGCCATAACCGTGTTTCTTGTTTTTGCCTCTCTGTTTCCAAGACTTAGGTAAACAGCGCCGCATTTTATGTCGTGCTCGCTCATATATTGGGTGAAGCCGGGAAACCATGCCGATGGCGATGCCGCCGCGGCGCCTGAGAATACGTCGGTTTGATACGCTGCCCACAGCGCGAACAGGCCCGCGAGCGAGTAGCCGCCTATGCAGTATTGCCTGCTTTTATCTTGGCACAGCTCCAGTACATGGCTTAGAGTACTCTCGGCTCCGTTGCCAAAGCCTTCGTTGCCGAATACAGCGGGCGCAGGCCATGGCGATAAATCCTTGTTCCAATCGTCAACCTTTACGGCAACAAGTAAAAAGTCCGCCTTTACACGCTTTTTTATTTCATTGAATTCCGTCTCAATTTCCGCTAAGTCGTGGTCATCAACCATTTGAATCAAAACGGTTTTCGCGTCCGCGTTTCCGTACTCATATTTCGTCATAACGCATATCTCCGAATTATTCAGCACCAATCATATTGATTATTTCCTCCGCGGTCTGCTCCTGTTGCTCCTCGACGGATATCAATGCTGTGCCGTCGCCTTTCTGCTCACCGTAGCAGCCAAATTGAGCGTGATTGCCGCCGGCGATTATCGTTTCCGTTGCATTCTCGGGCAAAAGACTCCTGCCGGATTCCACCTTTTCCATCTCCAAAACCTTGTCTTCAGATCCATATATTGTCAGCACGCTCATGCCGCTTGATGCAAGGTCCTTTGTGGGGTAAGCCCCAAGCAGTATCAATCCGTCCAAATCCGCGCTGTCGGCATGGTTCGCAGCGTAAATCGCGGCTACGGCTCCGCCCAAAGAATGCCCGCCTATATACATGTGCTCATAATCGTATTCGCTTAATATATCGTCCGCCTTGTTCATACCTAATACGGCAATATTGCAGGGCATTTTTATAATAAATACATCAATGCCTCTTTCGGCAAGTTTATACGCAAGCGGAATGTATGCCGTGTATTCAACCTTGGCTCCCGGGTAGAATATAAGCGCGTTTTCGGTTCCGGGTCCGTCTAAATATAAACCGTCTTTGATGTAGCTTATAGATACATCTTCGCTTTTCTCAAAATATTCGTTAACCTCTGCATCTGCCCTGTAATAATCGTTTAGGTATAAAAAACAGCCGCCGGCGCAAAGAATGAGTGCCGCAAGAATAATGATTAACGCAATTCTCTTTCCACTGTGCTTTGTTTTAGTGCGCATTGATTACAAATTCTACCGTCCCGTCGTAATTTAGTATATATGTTTCCGTGCCCTGTTCCGATCCGTATACGGCAACGGTTATGCCGCCGCTGCCTTCCGTAATCGTAAAATTGTCGTCACGGGCGTTTGCTCCGTCATCGGCTATATTAAAGGAGTATTTGACAATCCTTTTGTTGCCTTCATATAAATCAAAGCGGCAATGCGTAGAGCCGAAGGGCCAATCCGGATCACCTATCATGTATATGATCAGCTTGTGCGTGCCGTCGCTTGCGGTGTAGCTTAAAACCTCGGTTTTCGCGCAATTCGTCTGCCACTTGAACGCGGCCAATAATATAAGCAATATCCCGGCTAAAACAGCCGCGGCTATAATGAATTTGTTGGGCTTTTTCCTGTCCATAAAAAGCCTCCTTATCAATTGCTTTCGCGGTTTGCGGCTTCCTCAACCAAGCGTTTGAATATGGAAATCGCCGTATCGTAGTCCATAAAATCGTTCCTGTTCGCGGCTTGGTCCAAATGCTTTACTATGGCCGCCTCCGGGTGAAATTGCAGCCCCACCGCGAATGCTTTGTCGGTGCGCTCTATGGCCTCAATTATGTAAACGCCGTTTGTATCGGCATAACCGGATACGGATAGGGGCGTATTTTCAACGCTTTTTACGGCCTGATGATGCCAGGACGGGCAGCCCGAAAGTTCCTCCGTTTGCACCATTTCATACAGTAGAGATCCTTTTATCACCTGTATACTGTGGGAAGCGTAATCCCGGTAAGAATCGGATGAATTGATTTCATTGCGGTGCTCGTAATGATATTCAATGGAATCCTCTTCAAGCCAGGTCTGAATATCCTGAATCACGTCCGCGCCGGAAATAACGGAAAGCATCTGCATACCGCGGCAAAACCCGATAATGGGAATATCGTTATCAAGACAATATGCCATCGTTAGATAATCGGAAACATCGCGCTCGGCACAGTAGTCTCGCTCCGCTTCAATGCCGTGCCATTCTTCGGGAGTGTAATATAAAGATGGGCTCACGTCAGAGCCGCCGGCAAATATCACAAGGCGAATATTGCCTACAGCCTCCGCCGCGTTTGATTCGTGCCATGTATTGTCGCGCACATATTTCGCCGCAGCCAGGCCAAGTACGCCTGTTTCGTCCACGCCATCGCTTAGCTTTCCGTTTGCATCATAGGAAAGGTAGGGGGACTTGACCTGGTCCAGCATAACCCACGCTCCGCCCGCAGCCTCAATTGAGCGGCATACATTCGTAAAAAATTCCGAATCCGTATCGGGGCACCATGCAATGCCTATAAGCGGAGCGCTTTGAGAAAGCATGGTTTGCTTTGCGCACGCCGTAAACAAAGCGCAAAAAGCCACAGCGATTGCCACGACAAACGACAAGGCTCGCTTCATTTGGTGCACTCCTTTACTCCGCAGAATAACAATGGGTATCGTCACCACAAAACTATTAGCTGTAATCAATAGCCTAAGCAGTATACAAAACTACCCATGTTCCATAAGCATAATTCGCTTTCCTTTACCGAACGTATTATATAAAATCAGCGTCGTTTTGTAAATGCGCGTACAGCTATACTGTCATTTTAGCTAAAGAACAATCAGGCGTTAAAACTTATCCTGTTTCTCTCAAAACTTTATGTTCGTATCCTTTACAAAATTCTGCGTACCGTACAGCACCAGCGTATCTGTGATGCCGTTCTCTTTGGCATATTCCAAAACATCACCCTTGAAAAAG
>CAZRHS010000050.1:0-10087 GCA_964600045.1 uncultured Clostridium sp. | reverse complement strand
ACTGACAAAAGCAACATTAAACGCTCCCCCGCACACGCGAGGGAGCGTTGTTTTTACCCTGTTTTATTCATAGATCCAGCTTAAGATCCCCGTCCTTTATCCAGCCGAGCTTGCGCATGGGGTAGGCGACAAGGGGAGTAAGCACGGCGGGAAGCACAAGGCAGACAAGAATCATGCCAACCCAGCTTTGTACCGAGCCGAAGCCCTCGCTTGCCATTACGCCTATGGGGCCGACAAGGCCGCAGGTACCCATGCCGCTTGCAACGCCAACGCCGTTCTCCATTTTGAACACGCAGGAGGCTATTGGCCCGGTTATGGCGGAAACAATGGTAGGCGGCAGCCATATAAGCGGATTTTTCACTATGTTGCCCATCTGCAGCATGCTTGTTCCCAAGCCCTGAGCCACAAGGCCGCCGTAGCGATTTTCCTTAAAGCTCATAACGGCAAAACCTACCATCTGCGCGCAGCAGCCCGCCGTTGCCGCGCCGCCTGCCAGTCCCACAAGCCCCGCCGCGCCGAAGGAGGCGCATATAGCGGCGCTGCTTATGGGGAGCGTGAGCGCGATGCCGACAATTACGGATACGGCTATGCCCATGAAGAAGGGGTGCATTTCAGTCGCGCGCATAATAAGTTCGCCAAAGCCCGTCATAACCGCGGAAACTCCGGGGCCCGCAAGGCGCGCCAAAAGCAGCCCGCTTACGATTGTAACCGTTGGCGTTACAAGAATATCCACCTTTGTTTCTTTGGATACTATTTTGCCCAGTTCCGCCGCGACCGCGGCGCAGATAAGAGTGCCCAAAGGACCGCCTAAGCTGTTTGCCCCGTAGCCCACGGCGCAGAGGCTGAAAAGCACGAGCGGCGGCGCCTTAAGCGCGTAGCCGATTGCAACCGCCATAGCGCTGCCTGTTGCGGCGGATGCGAAAGAAGCGATATCGCTAAGCCAGGATAGGCCAAGCTTGTCCGCAAGGGTTGAAAGAATAGTGCCGATGAGCAGCGACGCGAACAGACCCATTGCCATGGAGCCCATAGCGTCCACCAGATATCTTTTCACGCTGAACTCAACGCCCTTGCGCTTAAGGAATGCGGCTATGCCGCCGGTATGGGGAGCCTTTTCTCCCATTTGTTCCTCCAAAAAGCGTCCCGCCGCCCCTTACCCGTGAACGGCAGGCGTGTTGCAAGCAGCCGCGCGGTTCGTTAGCCGTCGCGGTTCCATAGCACCGAGGAACAGTATAACACACGGTTATACAGTTATTCAATTAATTTATATTTTCTCGCTGATTATTCTTCGTTTTTATAGGCTATCATTTCCTCTGTCAAAAGCTTTGAATAGCATGAAGCTACGGAGGAACGAATCATAAAATCTGTAATCTCGTCATCGGCGGTGCCGTTTTCATCGAATATGGGCTGAGCAATCGTGCGCACCTGGGTTGCGAAATACGAGCCGAAGCCCTTTTGCACGGATATAAACCTGGTATAAAAGCGGCGCACCTCATCCTCTTCCCAGCCGGGGAGCATGGATTTTACGTGCGGAATGCTGAGCGTTTGCTTTAATGTGCATATCATCATAAGCAAAGAAAGATGCACACGGCCGTATTTCTTTTTAACCGGGGGCGGAATAAGCTTTTGCTTAACATAGTTATTGACCATTGCCTGAGTTACGGCCTTGTCGTCATCCCCCGCCGAATATATGCCAAGGTACTCATTAAGCACTATAACAACCTGGTCCATATAAAGTTCAAGCGTGGGCAGTTCGTCCCATGCGGGCAGGCAAAGATTGGCAAGATATCCTTCCCACTCATCAAATTTTAATGAAAGCTCTTCCTTTGTATGCGGCATAGGCATTCTCCTTTGCAGTAGGCTTACAGCCTTATATGATTATAACCTTATACGCGGCAGGATTACAACCGCATATTGATAGAAGGTGGTGCTTATGCTAAAATATGTTTACTATACGCCCGGTTAAAACGGATGTGCGGTCCTTATTACGCGGGCGGTTATTTGAGAAAGGTACAGTGAAAATATGTGCGGAATAGTTGGCTACATAGGCTCCAAGCAGGCGGCACCGCTGCTGCTTGACGGGCTTAAAAAGCTTGAGTACCGCGGATACGACAGCGCAGGAATTGCGACAGCCGATTGCGGCGGCATAACGGTTGCGAAGGAGCGCGGGCGGTTAAGCGCGCTTTACGAGCTTACGGACGGGGGAAAATCGATTAACGGCAGCCTTGGCATAGGCCACACGCGCTGGGCAACGCACGGCGAACCGAACCAGGTGAACGCGCATCCGCACGTTTCATCATCCGGCCGCGTTGCGCTGGTACACAACGGCATTATAGAAAACTACGTTGAGCTGAGGGAGTTCCTTAAGAAAAAGGGATACACATTCCTTTCCGAAACGGACAGCGAGGTTGCCGTTCAGCTTATCGATTATTTTTACACCGGCGATCCCATTGCGGCCGTAAGGCTGGCGGAGGCGCAGTTTATTGGCTCCTACGCTATGGGCATTATATTCGCGGACAGGGACGACGAGTTCATAGCCCTTAGGAAAGACAGCCCCCTTATAGTGGGCCTTGGCGAAAACGAAAACTTTATAGCGTCCGACGTGCCGGCCCTTCTTAAGCACACGCGCCGCATAATAAGGCTTGGTGAAAGGGAGCTTGCCGTGGTTCGCCGCGACGGAGTGAGCATATACAACAGCTTTGGCGAAAAGGTTGAGCGCGAGCCCATAAACGTTACCTGGGACATAGAGAGCGCCGAAAAGGGCGGCTATGACCACTTTATGCTCAAGGAAATAATGGAGCAGCCGGATGCCGTGCGCCGCACGATAGCGCCGCGCATAAAGGACGGGAAAATAGACCTGGGGCTGAGCAAGCTTGATGACGACACCATTCGCTCAATAGAGCGGATATACATTGTTGCCTGCGGCTCGGCATACCACGTTGGCATGGTTGCGCGCTACGCGCTTGAAAAATACGCTAAAATACCGGTTACATGCGAGCTTGCCAGCGAATTCCGCTACAACAACCCCATGGTTGGCAAAAACACGCTTGTTATAATAATAAGCCAGAGCGGAGAAACGCTGGATACGCTTTTTGCCCTGCGCGAGGCCAAGCTTCGTGGGGCGCATACGCTTAGCATAGTAAACGTTGTAGGCTCCAGCATAGCGGTTGAAAGCGAGGACGTGCTTTATACCTGGGCAGGGCCGGAAATAGCCGTTGCCACAACAAAGGCATACAATACCCAGCTTGTGCTTATGCAGCTTGCGGCGGTTTACTTTGGCCGCGTTCGCGCTCACGTTACGGAACGCGAGGAGGCCGAGCTTATAGCGGGGCTTGAGGCGCTGCCGGAGGTAATTGAAAAAATACTTGCGGACGAAACCGAGGTGCGCTGCCTTGCGGCGGACTGCTATATGCTTAAGGATGTATTCTTCATAGGCAGAAACATAGACTACGCGCTGGCGCTTGAAGGTTCGCTTAAGCTTAAGGAAATATCCTATATACACTCCGAGGCTTACGCCGGAGGAGAGCTTAAGCACGGCACAATTTCGCTTATAGAGCCGGGCACGAGCGTTGTGGCCCTGTGCACACACGAGCCGCTTTGGGAAAAGATGATAAGCAATATAAGAGAGGTTAAGGCGCGCGGAGCGAACGTTATAGCCATTGCCAAGGGCGAGCACCGCCGCGGCACAACCGGCGCCGACCACGAGATTATATTGCCGGACTGCGCGGACATAGCCTGCCCCTGCGCGAGCGTTGTTCCGCTGCAGCTTTTCGCCTACTACACCGCCCTTCTTAAGGGATGCGACATTGATAAGCCGAGAAACCTCGCAAAGAGCGTAACGGTTGAATAAAAGAGCATAATTAAAGCCCGTACGGATAATCCGCGCGGGCTTTTTGCTTTAGGTTGATGCGCTTTTACGCTTCTCTTACGGTTATGCTGTTTATAACGGGCTGCTCATCGGCGGGGATGGTGCCGTTGTTGTCCGTAGGCTGGGCGGAGGTGCATATAGCATCCACTATGTCTATGCCGTCGGTAACGTATCCGAACACGGCGTACATGCCGTCAAGCCCGGTATAATCCTGGTGCATTATAAAGAACTGGGAACTTGCGCTGTCGTAAGCCGAGGAGCGCGCCATGCTTATGGCTCCGCGGGTATGGGAAAGGGTATTCTCAACGCCGTTTGCGCTGAACTCACCCTTTATGGTTTCGTCGCTGCCGCCGGTGCCGTTGCCGTTGGGGTCGCCGCCCTGCATCATAAAGCCGCTCATAATTCTATGGAACGTAAGGCCGTTATAAAAGCCCTGGTTAGCGAGCTTAACAAAATTGGCCACGGTTATGGGGGCATCGTTGCCGTAAAGAGCAACGGTTATGGTGCCGTAGTCGGCAATGTCTATTTCAGCGTAATGGGTTATCTGACCCTTTTCGCCCTGCTCGGTTTCCTCGGCGGGGGTTTCGGTTGCCGCGGGAGCCTCGGTAGCGGCGGGTGCCTCGGTAGCTTCGCTAGTTACGGGAGCTTCGGTTTGTTCCGCTTCGGTATCGGTTGCGGCGGTGCCGCAGGAGCAGAGCATTAGCATGGCAAGGCAAAGGGCCATTGCCGCAAGGACGCGCTTGGTTATTGTCATTCTTCCACCTCAAAATAAAAATAGGGGTGATCTTACAACCACCCCACGCATAATGATAATACCCTAAGCGCAAGCTGTCAAGAGCGGCCGTATTGACTGAAAGCCGCGCAAAGTATAGAATATAGTGCAAAATGAAAGGAAGAAGAGCGGCCAAAGTATGCCGCAAAGGAGGAAAATGGAACAAAAGGAAAAGCCGAAAACACGGCTGATAGACCTGTATCTGGCGTTCGCGCGGGTTGGCGCGCTTACGTTCGGCGGCGGCGTTGCCATGCTGCCCATGCTTGAGCGGGAATGCGTTGAGCGCTTTGGCTGGTGCACAAACGACGAGCTTACGGATTACTTTGCAATAGGCCAATGCACGCCGGGCATAATAGCGGTAAACACGGCAACGTTTGTTGGCAGCAAGCAGCGCGGCGCGCTCGGCGCGGCCGTAGCCACGCTTGGCATAATGAGCCCGAGCATAGTTATAATACTTATAATCGCATCCGTACTTAAGGGATTTGCGGACAATCAATACGTTATTCACGCGTTCGCCGGCATTCGCGCGGCGGTGTGCGCGCTTATGCTTAACGCGGTAATTCGCCTTTGCAAAAGCAACGTTAAGGATTGGTTCGGCATAATACTGGCCGTGATAGCCTTCGCGCTTACGGTCGCGTTTGACGTATCCCCCGTGTTCCCCGTGCTCGGGGCGGCGCTTGTGGGCATATTCGCAAAGAGGGGTGAGAAGAAATGAGCATTTATCTTACCCTTTTCTGGGAGTTTTTCAAAACCGGCCTTTTCGCTATAGGCGGAGGCATGGCCACGCTGCCGTTTTTGAGCGACATGGCGGACCGCTACCCCTGGCTTACACAGGCTCAGCTTGCGGACATGATAGCCGTTTCCGAGTCAACGCCGGGTCCTTTGGGCATAAACTGCGCAACATACGCGGGCTATAACGCCGCGGGTGTGCCGGGCGCGCTTATAGCAAGCTTTGCCGAGGTTCTGCCGAGCTACATAATAATACTTATAATATCAAAAATGCTTCAGCGTTTCAGCGAAAGCAAATACGTGGCAAACGCGTTCAGCGGCCTTCGTCCCGCGGCAACGGGGCTTATAGCGGCGGCGGCATGGAGCGTTATAGCGCTGGTGCTTTTCAATTTTTCGGCGTTCGCCACGGGCGGAGTAGGCGCCGTGTTCAACTGGAGCGCCATTGCGGTATTCGCCCTTTTGATGATACTTACAAACGTTAAGCCGCTCAAGAAGCTGCATCCGCTTTATTTCATAGCGTTCGCGGCGGTATTGGGCATTGTGTTTAAGCTGTAATGGAAAGCAAGGACGGCGTATTCCGCTTTTGCCCGGTTTACAGCGGGTCTTCCGGCAACATGCTCTTTGCCGAGGGCGGCGGGGCGCGCGTGATTATAGACTGCGGCTTCACCGGCAAGGCGGCCGAAAAGGCCATGGACGAAATAGGCGTTCCGCTAAGCACGATAGACGCGATTCTTGTTACGCACGACCACAGCGACCATACAAAGGGCGTTGGCATTTTAAGCAGGCGATACAAAATCCCCGTTTACGCGAACGCGGGTACATTCGCCGCCATGGAGCCCATAACCGGCAAGCTGCCCGAAGGGCTTACGCGAACATTCGCAACCGGAAGCGACTTTTACATAAAGGAGCTTAACGTGCTTACGTTCCCAACCCCGCACGACGCTGCGGAGAGCGTTGGGTTTACGCTTGGCTGCGGCAAAAAGCGGGTATCCGTTATGACGGACATAGGCCACTTTGACGATAGGCTTTTAAGCTGCGCCGCCGGCAGCGACCTGGTGCTGCTTGAGGCTAATCACGACGTGGAAATGCTTAACGTTGGGCCATACCCCTATCCGCTAAAAAAAAGGATACTCAGCAGCGTTGGCCACCTTTCAAACGACGCGTGCGGAGAGGCGCTTATAAAGCTTTATCAAACGGGCGTTAGGCGCGCGATACTCGGCCACCTAAGCGGGGAGAACAACATGGAATCCCTTGCGCTTGAAACGGTTCGCCAATGCCTAAGGCAGGCGGACATAGCGGACGGAGAGTTTTCGCTTGATATAGCGCACCGCGGCGTTATAGGCAAAATGTACGAAATATAAGGAGCGGCGGAAATGACGGTACGCATAGTATGCGTGGGCAAAATAAAAGAAAAGTTTTACCGGGACGCGCTAGAGGAGCTTACAAAGCGCATAAGCCGCTACGCCGCCATAGAGATTATTGAGGTTGGCGAGGAGAAGGCGCCGGAGGGGCTGAGCGCCGCCCAAAAGGACCAGATTTTGCTGAGCGAGGGCGAAAGGCTGCTTGCCAAAACGGACGAGCGGGACTACGTTACGGCCCTTTGCATAGAAGGCAAAAAGATGACGAGCGAGGCTTTCGCGGCGCAGATAAGCAGCGCCATGCTTTCGGGCAAAAGCCGGCTTACGTTCATAATAGGCGGCTCGTTCGGGCTCCACGCAAGCGTAAAGCGGCGCGCCGATCTGATGCTTTCTTTCAGCGACATGACCTTCCCCCATCAGCTTTTCAGGGTTATGCTTGCGGAGCAGATATACAGGGCATTTAAGATAAACAACAACGAGCCATATCACAAATAGAAATCCCGGCAAACGCGGATTTTCACAGGCGACATCATTGGTTGATGCCGCCTTTTTTATTCATCGGCAATCCGAGCATTTGCATAAAAGTCTTATCGGCCTTGACAGGCTTATTACGCTTCTCTATAATAGTTGCGTACGCAACTAATAAAGGAGTATAGTTTCTTATGCCTCCCCTGACAAGACAAATTAACGTGACCTACCGCTGCGGCATGATGTATCGAGATCGCCGGCTGGCCGATTTTGGTCTTAACGGCTGCCAAAGTCAGTATCTTCTGCCGCTGTACAGAATGCCCGGCATTTCCCAGGAAGCGCTGGCGGAATATCTGTGCGTTCATAAATCAAGCGTTACCCGCCAGCTGTCAGCGCTTGAAGCCCGCGGCTTTGTTCGCCGCGAGACCGATAAAAACGACCGGCGTTCGCTGCTGGTTTACCCAACGGAAAAGGCGCTGGCCATCAAGGATTCCATTTACGCAATGCTTCACGACTGGCGGCAATATCTGATGCAGGATTTTACTGAGGAAGAGCAGGAAACGATAAACCTGCTTATGGAGCGGGTTGCTGCCCGCGCAAAGGCTTATGTGAAAGGAGATGACGCGCAATGCACATTATCCGAACGTACATGAAGCCATACTACGGCCGGCTGGTTTGGCAGATGCTTATTAAAATCAGCGGCACGGTAATTGAACTGTTTCTGCCGAGCATGCTTTCCATTATTCTGGACGAATACGCCCCCGCGGGGGATATGCGCAGCGTTTGGCTGATGGGCATTGCCATGCTGATATGCGCCGTGCTGGCATGGCTTGGCAACTGCACGGCCAACCGCCTTTCCACGGGCATAAGCCGTGAATTTACGCGAAAGCTCCGCCGCGATTTATTTGATAAAATCGAAAGCCTTTCCGCCGCTCAGCGGGATAAAATCACCGATTCTTCCATGGTATCCCGCCTGACGAGCGACACATATAATGTGCACCAGATGGTTGACCGCATGCAGAGGCTGGGCGTTCGCGCTCCCATTCTGCTTATCGGCGGGCTTAGCGTTGCGGCCTGCCTTGAGCCTGTGCTTACGCTGGTTATGGCCTGCACGCTGCCGCTGCTTGCGCTGGTGGTTACGTTTACATCAAAACGCAGCCTTCCCCTTTATACGATTGTTCAGCAGTGCGAGGACGGCATGGTGCGAAAAATTCAGGAAAATATGGCCGGCGCGCGCGTGGTTCGCGCGCTGTCCCGCACGCTTTGGGAGCGGGATCGTTTTGACGAGGTGAACGAATCCCTTTCATCAAGCCAGCGCCGCGCTTCCATGGTTATGGCAACGGTAAGCCCGCTTGTAAGTTTGCTGCTGAATATAGGCCTTGCAATGGTAATACTGGTGGGCGCCGTGCGCGTTTCCATGGGGCTTTCCCTGCCGGGCAAGATTATAGCCTTTATGAGCTACTTCACGATTATATTGAACGCCCTTTTGTCCATATCAAGGCTTTTCATGATATATTCCAAGGGGCAGGCAAGCTCCAACCGCATAAGAGAGATTCTGAACATGGAGAGCGAGCTGCAAATAAAGGAAAGCGAGATCGTGAAGGAGGATGCCTATTTGGTATTCGACCATGTTACATTCTCCTACAACAAGCGCTACGCGGACATTTCGGACATTTCATTTTCCATAAAAGAAGGTGAAACACTGGGCATCATAGGCCCCACGGGCTCGGGCAAAAGCACGCTGTTGTCCCTTCTTCTCAGGCAATACGATCCCGATTCGGGCGAAATTCGCCTAAACGGGCGGAATATAGCATCCATGACGGCGGAGGAACTGAGAAAAGACGTTGGCATAGTATTTCAGAACGATTTTCTTATGGCAGATACTCTGCGGGAAAATATACGCTTCGGCCGGGATATTGATGACGAGGCCCTGCTTACCGCGGCCGACCGGGCGCAGGCTGATTTTATACGGCAGAATGAAGAGGGGCTTGATTATGAGCTGCATGTTCGCGGACGGAACCTGTCCGGCGGTCAGCAGCAGAGAGTATTGATTTCAAGGGCTCTTGCGGGGAAACCCCGTCTGCTGCTGCTTGACGACTGCTCAAGCGCTCTTGACTTTAAGACGGATTTGGCCCTTCGCCGCTCTATCCGCGAGGAATACGCCGGCACCACAACAATTCTTGTTGCCCAAAGGGTATCTGCCGTTATGGCGGCGGATCACATATTGGTGCTGGACGGCGGCCGCATGGTAGGCTACGGCAAGCATGATGAGCTTAGCGAAAGCTGCCCGCTCTACCGTTCGCTTTGCCAGCTTCAATTAGGCGATGACGCAGATATTCACGGAAAGGAGGCGACGCAAAATGGCTAATCGCACGGGTCAGCCCGCAGGCAACATGGCATTTGACAAGCCTAAGGGACACTCTGTTCATGTTCTTAGAAGGCTGTGGCGCTATTTAAGCAAATATCGCCTGCTGATAGTGCTTGCGGTAATCGTTTCCGTTACGGGCAACGTGCTGGCGCTCCTCAGCCCAAAGCTTTCCGGCTACGCCATTGACGCAATAAAGCCCAACGACGTGAACATCCCCATGGTTGCCTACTACGTGGTGTGGATGCTTGTAATTTCCCTGCTGTCTTCCTTGATGAGCCTGGGGCTTTCTTACCTGATGATCTCCATCTCCCGCAAGATGACAAAGCAGATGCGCACGGACCTTTTCCATCAGTTAACGGTGCTTCCCGTAAGCTTTTTTGACACTCATCAGGTGGGCGACGTTATATCCGTTTTGTCATACGATGTGGATACCGTTGGCGGCTCGCTTTCAACGGACCTTGTGCAGATGCTTTCAAGCCTTATCACGGTTGTAGGCTCGTTTGCCATGATGGTTTCCATATCGCCAA
>CAZRHS010000049.1:7505-10089 GCA_964600045.1 uncultured Clostridium sp. | reverse complement strand
GGCCTTATGGACGAAAGCGGCGTGCGTGTGGTAGAATATATCTACGATGCGTGGGGCAAGCTGATATCCACCACCGGCACCTTGGCAACTACACTTGGCGCGGACAACCCGTTCCGTTATCGCGGTTACTACTACGATACCGAAACCGGCCTCTACTATCTCACCACCCGCTACTACGACCCCGAAGTCTGCCGCTTCATAATAAAACCTCACATTTTACACAATTTACACTATTACCGAACTATATTGCGTATTATATTTCTGCTATCAGATGGCCGAATTATACCTGATAAATAGCAGATTGTTTAGAGCTGTCAAAAATATAGTACAAGTTCACACGTCACCTGTGCTATAATATGAAAGCAAACTAAAACAAGAATGACCTAAACAACAAATAGACTATCTGTACGGCGGAGGATGGAAAATGCTTTCAAGGATAAAAAGCTATGGCCTGGTTGGACTGAGCGGGTATTCCGTAACGGTGGAAATTGATGTATCCGGAGGGATGCCGGCTTATGAAACCGTAGGCTTGCCTGATGCCGCCGTAAGAGAGTCAAAGGAGCGAGTAAGAGCTGCGATAAAAAACAGCGGCTTTACTTATCCTATAGGGCGAATAACCGTAAATTTAGCGCCTGCGGATACCCGCAAAGAGGGCTCATTTTATGATCTTCCTATCGCCATCGGATTGCTTACCGCTACCGGTCAGATAAGCCAGGAAAAAGCAGATGAATATATGTTCTTAGGTGAGCTTGCGCTTGACGGCTCCGTGCGCAGTATACCGGGTGTGTTGCCCATGGTTATAGGCGCATATAAAGATGGCGTTACAAAAGCCTTTATACCGGAAGACAACGCGGCTGAAGCATCATATGTTGAAGGGGTAAAGATAGCCGCCGCGCATGACCTGAAAAGCGTTGTAAACGCGGTTATGGGAAAAGAGGAACTGAACATATATGAGCCGCAGCATTGGGACTCCGAAAAAGTAACATACGCGCAGGACTTTATGGATATACGCGGGCAGCAGGGGGCAAAGCGCGCCGCGGAAATAGCCGTAGCCGGCGGACATAATCTTCTGCTTGTAGGAACTCCCGGCTCCGGCAAAACAATGCTTGCCAGAAGTATTCCCTCTATACTACCCGAGCTTACATTTGAGGAAGCTCTGGAGATAACCAAAATTCATTCCGTTACAGGTTCATTGAAGGGCAAAAACGGCATAGTTACGGAGCGCCCGTTCAGAGCGCCGCATCATACAGCGTCCTCCGTATCGCTGATAGGCGGGGGCACAAGAGCCATGCCCGGAGAAATAAGCCTTGCGCACTATGGCGTTCTTTTCCTTGACGAGTTCCCGGAATTCAGAAAAGATACTCTTGAAGCCTTGCGCCAGCCCCTTGAGGATGGCTTTGTAACCATAACGCGTGCAACGGCAAGAAGCACTTACCCTGCGCAGTTTATGCTTGTGGCGGCCATGAATCCGTGTCCATGTGGCAACTACGGATCAAGAATTACACCATGCCGCTGTACCGCGCAGCAAATACAACGTTACCGCAACAGGATCAGCTCCCCGATGTTGGATCGATTGGATCTTCACGTGGAAATGGGAGAAGTTGGCTACAGTGATATAGCGGGCAGAAGCTGCGGAGAACCGTCAAGTGTTATAAGGGAGCGCGTTAACGCGGCAAGGGCAATACAGAAGCACAGGTATGCCGGAACGGGAATTCTGTTTAATGCGCAGCTTACAAACAGAATGATGAATCAATATTGCGTGCTTACGAGCGATGCTGAGGCACTTATGAAAAAGGCATTTTCGTCGCTTAAACTGAGTGCCAGGGCATATACAAGATTGCTGAAGGTATCGCGCACAATAGCAGATCTTGCGGGAAGCGAGCAGATAAAAGCAGAGCACATAGCCGAGGCTATACAATACAGGAGCCTTGAATCAAAGTATTGGGGCGAAATAAAATGAAGATAAGGCTAAGTGAAGAGGACAGGGCGCTGCTTTGGCTGAACGTGGAACTGGGCTCTGGCACGGCACGCGTTAGAAAAATGCTTGAGGCGTTTGACGGCAGCGCCACAGAAACTTTTAAGGCCGCGGCAAAAAACGATATTCCGGAATTTAAGTTTTTGAATGATGAACGCCGCGAGCAAATGCACAATCATGCGACTCAAAGGTATATCCGACGTATAGAAGAACGGCTTGAAGAGCTTGAAATAAATGTTGCAACTCTTAATACGGACTGTTATCCTCAACTGCTGAAAAACATATATGACCCACCGTATATATTATTTTATAAAGGAACGCTGTATGCTGAGCACAGACTTCCCATTGCGATTGTAGGTGCAAGGGAACCATCTGACTACGGCAGAAGAATGGCCAGGCGGTTGGCCGAAGATTTGGCCAGATCGGGCGCGTGCGTTATTTCGGGCCTAGCGTACGGCCTGGATAGAGTTGCCGCGGAGGGCGCGCTGGATGCGCAGGGCAACGATTATCCAACCATAGCCGTTCTCGGCAACGGACCCAATATCGTATATCCAAGCGTAAACAGGGATGTATATGAACTGATTGCCCAACGCGGCGCAATAGTCTCGG
>CAZRHS010000049.1:0-7405 GCA_964600045.1 uncultured Clostridium sp. | reverse complement strand
AGCGTAAACAGGGATGTATATGAACTGATTGCCCAACGCGGCGCAATAGTCTCGGAATTTATGCCGGGAATAGCGCCTAAACCGAGTCATTTCCCTATGCGAAACAGAATAATAAGCGGATTATCCCGGGGAGTAATAGTTGTAGAAGCGCGAGAAAAAAGCGGAACATCCATAACTGTTGATTGTGCGCTGGAGCAGGGGAGAGATGTTTTTGCCGTTCCCGGCAGGGTAAATGATGAACTAAGCATGGGAACGAACAATCTGATACGGGATGGGCTGGCTAAAATTACGCTTAGCGCCGAAGATGTTCTTGAGGAATATGGGATTAAACCGAGAATTGAGGAACGAAAGGCGGTGGTCGCGGCGGAACTTCCTTTTGAGCAGGGCCTTGTGCACAGATTGCTTATGGCCGGCGAGAGATCCTATGACGAATTGGCTGAACTTACGGGTTTTGATGCGAGTAAATTAAATTCAACCTTGACAGAGATGGAATTTTCGGGAATAATTAAGCAATCTGCGGGAAGGCTGTATGGCCTGTAAGGCAAAAAGTAATTTATCCCAAGGGGGTATATAAATGGCGGACAATCTGGTTATAGTCGAGTCTCCGGCAAAGGCTAAAACAATAGGCAAATTTTTGGGCAGTAAGTATAAGGTTATTGCTTCAAACGGGCATGTAAGGGATTTGCCCAAAAGCCAGCTCGGCGTGGATGAGGCAAACGATTTTGAACCCAGGTACATAACTCTTCGCGGCCGCGGGGAGGTCCTTGATCGTATAAGAAGAGAAGCGAAGGCATCCAAGCGCGTCCTTCTTGCAACCGACCCTGATATGGAAGGAGAAGCTATCAGCTGGCATCTTGCGCATATATTAAAGCTTGATCCAAAGTCAGACTGCCGCATAGTCTTTAATGAAATAACCGCCAATACGGTTAAAAATTCTGTCAAGCATCCGCGCAGCATAGATATGGATCTTGTTGACGCGCAGCAGGCCAGGCGAGTACTCGATAGATTGGTTGGCTATAAAATAAGCCCAATACTTTGGGCAAAGGTAAGAAAGGGCCTGAGTGCCGGGCGTGTTCAGTCCGTTGCTACGCGCATAATATGCGACAGGGAGCAGGAAATAAACGACTTTGTCCCTGAAGAATACTGGATTGTGAGCGCGAACCTTAAGGCAAAGGGAATAAAGAAGGCCATTGATGCCAAGTTCTATGGCTACGGAGATAAAAAAGCAGATCTTAAATGCGAAGCTGATGCGAAAAAGGTTGTTGACGCGGTAACCGGTGCAACGTTTATTGTTACGGATGTGAAGAATGCCGTAAAGAACCGCCATGCTCCCGCTCCGTTTACCACAAGCAGCCTGCAGCAAGAGGCATCGAGAAAGCTGGGCTTTACGGCTAAGCTTACCATGCTTGTGGCTCAGCAGCTTTATGAGGGCATAGAACTGCAGGGCAGGGGAGTTACGGGCCTTATAACGTACATGAGGACGGACTCTGTGCGTGTATCCGAAGAAGCGCAGAAACTGGCCTTGAATATCATAGGGGAGAAATACGGAAAAAATTACCTGCCCGCGAAGCCCAATGTATATAAGGGACGCAAAGGCGCTCAGGATGCGCATGAAGCCGTACGCCCCTCTTACGTGGAGCTTACGCCTGCCGAGGTAAAGGATTCCCTTACGAATCAGCAGTACAAGCTTTATAAACTCATATACGAGCGCTTTATGGCAAGCCAAATGGCGGACATGGTATATGAGACCAATACGGTCTCGTTCGACGCGAACGGCTGCACGTTCCGCGCTAACGGACAGCGTACGGTGTTTGATGGATATACAATCGTTTATGTTGAAGGCAGAGACGATGTGCAGGAGAAGGATGTTGCTTTGCCGGAGGTTCATCTGAATGATGCGTTTAACGCAACAAAGGTGGAGAGTGAGCAGCGCTTTACTCAGCCGCCACCGCGTTATACCGAGGCGACCCTTGTAAAAACCCTTGAAGAAAAGGGCATAGGCAGACCAAGCACCTATTCACCGACCATATCCACCATAACCGAACGCGGATATGTAAGAAGGGAAAAGAAAACGCTCTATCCGACGGAGCTTGGCTTTATTGTTACGCAGATAATGAAGGACAACTTCAAGAATATAGTTGACGTTAAGTTCACTGCGGACATGGAAAGCGAGCTTGACCATATTAAAGACGGAGAAATCCCGTGGAAAAATGTTATACGCGATTTCTACGGCCCATTTATGCAAAGCGTTAATAAAGCCTCGGAAACTATTGAAAAAGTCAGCGTACCCGATGAGGTATCCGACGTTGTGTGCGATAAATGCGGCGCGATGATGGTATACAAAATGGGCAGATTCGGAAGATTCCTGGCTTGTCCTAATTTCCCCGAATGCCGCAATACAAAGGCAATTGTAGAGAAAATCAACGTTCCGTGTCCCAAGTGCGGAGCCGCGCTTATAAAGCGCAAAACAAAGCGCGGCAAGGTATTTTACGGATGTGAAAAGTATCCTGAGTGCGACTTTGTATCATGGGATATGCCAAGCGGCGAAAAATGCCCCAAGTGCGGCGGAATGATGGTTAATAAAGTCGGGCCGCGCGGCAAATATACCGCATGCTCCAATAAAGACTGCGGGTATATAGAAAGAAACTCCAGAAAGGGAACGGAAAACGATGGCGAAAAATAAGCCGGAAGCCGCCGTTATAGGCGCGGGACTTGCCGGATGTGAAGCCGCGTATCAGCTTGCTGAGCGCGGCGTTGCCGTATCTTTATACGAAATGAAGCCGGAGCGTTATTCACCGGCGCATAAAATAAACGGATTTTGTGAGCTTGTATGTTCAAACTCCTTGCGCTCGGACAGGCTGCAGAACGGCGCGGGCCTTCTTAAAGAAGAAATGCGCAGGCTGGGCTCCGTTGTTATGCAGTGCGCGGAGCAGAGCCGAGTGCCTGCAGGCGGGGCGCTGGCTGTAGACAGGGATATATTTTCAAAGCTTGTTACAAAGCGGCTGAGCGAGCATGAAAACATAACCGTAAAACATGGCGAGGTAACGGCGTTGCCTGAAGCTCCGGCAATAGTTGCAACGGGTCCGCTTACGGATGGAGCAATGCTTGAGGCTATTGAGGCCTTTTTTGGCGAAGGATTGCATTTTTATGATGCCGTAGCGCCCGTGATAAGTGCCGATTCGCTCGACATGAGCAAAATATTTGAAGGTTCACGCTACGAACGCGGAAATGACTACCTTAATTGTCCTATGAACAAGGAAGAATATTTTACGTTCGTAAATAATCTGATTGCGGCTGAAACTGCCCCTTTGCATGAATTTGAAAAGCCGCGTGTGTTTGAAGGATGCATGCCTGTGGAAGTAATGGCAAAGCGCGGGCCCATGACGTTGGCATACGGTCCGTTGAAACCCGTGGGGATAGTTGATCCTAATACGGGGAAGAGACCATACGCCGTAGTTCAGTTGAGAAAAGAAAATAATGAAGCAACCCTTTATAACATAGTGGGATTCCAGACTAATTTGAAATTCGGAGAACAAAAGCGCGTGTTTGGACTGATTCCGGGGCTTGAAAACGCGGAGTTTGTTCGTTATGGCGTTATGCATAGAAACACATTCATAAACTCTCCGGGCAAGCTGACATCGGCTTTTGAATGCATCAACAAGCCCGGACTTTACTTTGCCGGGCAGATGACGGGTGTTGAAGGCTATATTGAGAGCGCGGCCAGCGGAATGCTTGCGGGTATAGATCTTGCGCTTAAGCTTACAGGTAAGCAGAGTGTAGACTTCGGCTCAAAAACTGCCATAGGTGCTCTTGGCAGATATGTATCAGGCTATAATGGATCGGATTTTCAACCGATGAATATTAGCTTTGGCATTATAGAAGGGCTAAGCAACGCTCCGCGTAATAAGCAGGAACGTTATACGCTTATAGCCGAAAGGTCTCTTGAAATAATCGATTCGATTGCCGACGAAATAGGACTTAAAGGACAAATTTCGGCAACCGAATGCGAATAAAATGTAAAGCATTGTGAATTACCCCCATTTTGGATAGCAAGTGTGGTATTATCACAAAAAGCTTTATTCATGCTTGAATGGGCTGATGATTGAAAGGCGGTAAAACAAATATGCAGCAAATGCTCGGAACTACCATAGTGGCCGTAAAGAAAGACGGTAAATGTGCCGTGGCGGGAGACGGCCAGGTAACATTCGGGGAAAATACAATAATGAAGCATACGGCAAAGAAGGTTCGCAGAATATATCACGACAGTGTAATTACAGGATTTGCCGGAACTGTTGCGGACGCGTTTTCACTGCTGGAACGCTTTGAAGCAAAGCTTGAAAAATATAGCGGCAGCCTTAGACGCGCCGCTGTGTCGCTTGCGCAGGAATGGCGGACCGATAAAGCAATGCGTCAGCTTAATGCTATGCTTATTGTTGCAGATAAGGAAGAACTGCTTATAGTGAGCGGCACCGGAGAGGTTATAGATCCCGATGACGGCATAGCGGCAATCGGGTCCGGCGGTATGTTCGCATTGAGCGCCGCAAAGGCTCTAAAGGAAAATACCGATTTAAGCGCGGCTGAAATTGCGACAAAGGCTATAAAGATAGCGAGCGATATTTGCATTTATACAAACAGCAATATCACGATGGAGGAAATATAATGCTTACGCCAAGAGAAACCGTAGAAGCGTTGGATAAATACATAGTAGGTCAGGATGAGGCAAAGAGAGCCGTTGCGATTGCACTGAGAAACAGATATCGCCGCTCTCGTTTATCACCTGAACTGCGAGAGGAAATAACCCCCAAAAATATTATTATGGTTGGCCCTACCGGTGTTGGCAAAACGGAAATAGCCAGGCGCCTTGCCAAGCTTGTTGACGCACCGCTTGTTAAGGTTGAGGCAACCAAATTCACCGAAGTTGGCTATGTCGGCAGAGATGTGGATTCAATAATCAGGGACTTGGTTGAGGCTTCTATACGCCTTTGCAAACAAAAGCATTACAACGCCGTTGAGACGGTTGCAAAAGCGGCTGCGGAGCAAAGACTTGTGGATCTTCTTATGCCAACCGCTAAGAAAGCAGCTAAGCCGTTTAATCCCATACAGCTTTTGTTAGGATCCGGAAACGCGAACACATCCGAAGCTGATGAAGAAAAAGACATGAGCGAAGAAGAGAAAACCGAGCATCTTAACAAGCGGCAGCAGATTGCTCAGCAGCTTTCAAACGGCATGCTTGAAAACGAGATGGTAGAGGTTGAAGTAGAGCAGCAAAACACCGGAAGCGATGCCATGCTTGCTATGGGTATAGACATCAATCTTAATGAGGTGATGGGCGGTCTTATACCTAAAAACAAGAAGAAACGCCGCGTAAAAGTAAGCGAAGCAAGGCGGATACTTACTCAGGAAGAGTCCGAAAAGCTTATAGATATGGACGAAGTTATACGCGAGGCCATAGACAAGGCCGAACAGGATGGAATAGTATTTATAGATGAAATAGATAAAATAGCCGGCGGCGAGCGAGGCAGCGGACCGGATGTATCGCGTGAAGGTGTGCAGCGGGACATACTTCCGATAGTCGAGGGATGCACTGTAAACACTAAATACGGTCCCGTGAAAACGGACTTCATGCTCTTTATTGCCGCGGGAGCTTTCCATGTATCGAAAGTATCCGATCTTATACCGGAACTTCAGGGCAGATTCCCCATAAAGGTAAACCTGAACCCGCTTACGGTAGAAGATTATAAGAGAATACTTCATCAGCCGGAGCATGCAATAACCAAGCAGTACGCGGCTCTTTTGGCCACGGATGACGTTCAGCTTGAGTTTACCGATGATGCTTTGGAAGCGATAGCTAAATACGCATATAACGCGAATGAAACAGGCGAAAATATAGGCGCAAGGCGGTTGCATACAATAGTTGAGAACCTGCTTGAGGATATATCTTTTAACGCAGGCGGCGACCATCCTATGGTAAAGGTTGTTATTGACGCAAATTATGTAAAGGAACATATGCCCCCCGAACTTAATGGTGAGGATCTGGGCAAGTTTATTCTATGATGCGCTACGTTGCCGCAATATTGATATTTGCCGTGACATTGTCGTTTGTTGGCTGCATGGCCTCATCACAAACGGGTAACTTCGCGACGGAAATCGAACAGCCTGTTTCTGCACTTACACCTGATATCACGGCAGAAACACAATACACGCCTGCACCCACGCAGACTGTGCCGTCAATACAGCCGGAAAAAACAGCCGAAACCACATTAGCACCGCTTACCACAGTTATAGCGGAAACACCTATGGCAACGGATGAATTAGAGAGCACTGCGGAACCTGTGGCCACACCGACGGGAACTCCGATTGCAACTTTGACTCCTACGGCAACTCCGTCGCCTACTTTGGCGCCGACCAACACTCCTGAACCTACGCCGGAGTATGAGGTTACGGATATTGAAAAGAAGACGGCATATCTCAATGCCGGATCGGCCAACTTCAGAAAAGGGCCGGGCTTGGATTATAAAATAATCGAAGAGTTGGAATATGGCACAGTATTTACCGTTGTAGGTAAATCGGGCGATTGGCTGAAAATCAAGTATGACGGCAACTATGGCTTCATATTGGCCGAGTTTGTTGAGTATGGCTCACCGCCAACACCAACGCCTAAGCCAACGGCTACTCCTAAACCTGCTAAAACGTCTGCACCTACCGCTGAACCCACTAAGCAGCCGGAGAGCAATTCGAATTCCACAGTTAGCGGGAACAATTACTTCTCGTCAGGCGGGGGATACAGCGCGGATGAGCTTCTGCTTATAGCGCAGGTTGTACAGGAAGAAACAAAGGGGAATGATGTTGAGTCTCGCGCCGCTGTTGCGAATGTTATTTATAATCGCATCGCTAGCTCAAAATTTCCCAACAGTGTTGAAGGCGTTATATTTCAAAAAAGCCAGTTCACGGTTGCGGATGACGAGGAGGAGCTAAGATCCGTTGTGCCTACAAGCAGCACCATTGAGGCGGTAAACAAGATATTTGTAAACGGGGAACGCTTTTTGCCGGAGGGCGTGTTGTATTTTAGGTCGTCAAGCAAAGGAACATCGTGGAGCAAAAGAACATATTACGCAACATACGGCGCGAATTCGTTCTTCTATTGATGGTGTGCATTTGAAAGGAGAATAATGCTTAATATAGTTTTGGTAGAACCTGAAATACCGGAGAATACAGGAAATATATCCAGAACATGCTCAGTTACCGGCGCAAGGCTGCACCTTGTGCGTCCGCTTGGCTTCAGCGTTGATGATAAGCATCTTAAAAGAGCAGGACTGGACTATTGGAAATACCTTGATATAACCTATTACGATTCATTTGAAGAGGTAGAGGAGAAGAATCCGGACGCGCGATTTTATCTTCTGTC
>CAZRHS010000048.1:0-10761 GCA_964600045.1 uncultured Clostridium sp. | reverse complement strand
AAGCTTACAAGGCGCGGGCTTTCGGGATGAGCAAAAAGCTCATGCGAAGGTTTATCCTCCTCTATGTGGCCGCCATCAAGGAATATGGTTCTGCTGCTGACCTCACGCGCGAAACGCATTTCGTGAGTAACAACTATCATTGTCATACCCTTATCGGCAAGGGCCTTCATAACATCAAGCACCTCCCCTATCATTTCGGGGTCCAGGGCGCTTGTAGGCTCGTCAAAAAGCATTACCTCGGGATCCATCATAAGAGAACGCACAATTGCTATACGCTGCTTCTGGCCGCCCGAAAGCTGCTCCGGATAAGCATCCGCACGATCCGCAAGACCGACGCGGCCAAGAAGCTCTATTGCCTTAGCTTCGGCCTCTTCTTTGGGCATACCCTTGATACGAATAGGCGCGGCGGTAAGGTTTTTCATCACGTTCATATTATTGAACAGATTGAACTGCTGGAACACCATGCCCATTCTTTGCCTGAACTTATCGGTATTCTTGCTTTGGTTTTTGGCGCATATATCCATGCCGTCGAAGAATATTTGTCCCGATGTGGGTTTTTCAAGCAGATTAAGGCAGCGAAGAAACGTGCTTTTTCCTCCTCCGGAAGGCCCGATTATGGACACAACCTCGTTTTTACCGAATTCCACGCTGATATGGTTGAGCACATTAAGTTTATGGAAGCTTTTGCAAAGGTCCACAACCTGAATCATCTTCTCATTTTCCATGTTTCATCTTCCTTTCCGCCAGGGAGATAACACGCCCTCCCGTAAACGTCATTACAAAATAGCAAAGCGCGGCTATCGCAAGGCACGGCAGGCTCTTATAGGTGAGCGCGATAACATCGTTTGAACGGAACATCAGATCCGCTATACCTATTACGGATACGATTGAGGATTCCTTTATAACCGTAATGAACTCATTGCCGAGCGCGGGGAGTATGTTTTTAATCGCCTGCGGCAGCACCACAAGCCGCATTGCCTGAGAGTGGCTGAAGCCAACGCTTCGCGCCGCCTCCATTTGGCCATAGTCCACAGCCTGCACGCCGGAACGGATTATTTCCGCGGTATAGGCGCAGCTGTTGATACTCATAGCCACAATACCCGAAGAAAAACGCGAAAAATTAGGAATCCAGGGGATATCGGGCAAAGTAAAGCCTATCATGGGCAGGCCATAGAATATAAACATAAGCTGCACCATAAGCGGGGTGCCGCGGATAAATTCAATATACGCAACGGCAAACCAGCGCAGGGGCAGTATTTTGGACATACGCATGCCGGCCATAAGAGTACCGAGTATTGTGCCGAAAATCACAGAAAAGGCGGCTATTATAAGCGTGTTTACAATACCCTCCTCAAAGAAGCTGTGATAACGGGTGATGAGTTTTCCGATTGTTTCGAGGAATTCAATAAATTGCATAAGGACTCCCACTCAAATAGTATTCGGGCTTCGCCGATACAACGGTGAAGCCCGCAGTTTATGCTTTGTTCTTTTGATTACAGACCGAGGCTTGCGGCAAGCTCAACAGCCTCGTCATAAGCGGCCTGATAGCTGCCATCGGAAGTGACCTTCGCGATAACCTCATTAACGGCGGCAACCAGATCCTCGTTGCCCTTGGCTATTACAACGGACTTACCGAAGGAAGCTTCCTCGGCGGAGAACTGGAAGTTTGATACCTCAAGGCCGCCTTCGCTGGTGGCTACCAGGGATTCGCCAACCGCCTGGTCAACAACCAGACCGGCTATGTTGCCATTCTGAACCTCCAGGGCAAGGGCGGGATACTTTTCAAGCTCGAAAAGCTCGCTGTCCGGAAGAGCGGACTGAATAAGCTGGGACTGTATGGTACCCTTCTGGGCGCCAACCTTAAGACCGGCAAGGGATTCCTTGGTGGAGTACAGATCGGCGTTGCCGGCTTTGACTATAAGCAGCTGGGCGCTGGTTTCGTACAGATCGCTGAAGTCGATTTCCTCGGCACGCTCGGGAGTATTGGTGAACGCGGCAATGCCAAGATCCACCTGACCGGACTGAACGGCGGGGATTATGCCTGAGAAGGACATATCCACGATTTCAAGCTCAACGCCGAGGCTGTCCGCTATCTGCTGAGCCAGCCACATATCGCAGCCGACGAAGTTGGCATCAAGATCCTTAAACTCGTAGGGAGCGTACTGCGCTTCGGTACCTACAACGATTTTGCCATTGGCCTTAATCTGCTCAAGCAGAGTGGTAGCAGCTTCGGTAGGCTCGGCGGTCTGCTCGGATTCGGTGGTTTCAACCGCTTCGGTAGGCTGAGCCGTTTCTTCGGTAGTTGTGGTGGTTTCGGTATCGGTAGTAGCGGTTTCGCTGCTGCAGCCCACAAACACGCTCAGCATCATCACGGCACAAAGTGCCAAAGCAAAAAGCTTTTTGTTCATACTTAACTTCTTCATTTTATCCTCCTGTGTGCATTTATATGCACCAATTAATCAACTTACGCGTATGATTATACAGCGTTGATTGTCATTTGTAAATACCTAATTTAATAAATATTCGGTATTTTATTTTAATATTGTATTTTTATGCGTATATTCATCGATTTTTATGAATATATGCGTATAATCACGGCAGCACGGCTTTTCAGAACGTCAGCTTCTCCATTCTGTCAAAAGCTTCTTTAAGGTGATCAATGCCCACGGTACATGCGATGCGGAAATGACCCGCTCCGCTTATGCCGAAAACCGCGCCGGAGCTTACAAGCACATGCGCGCCATCAAGCAGTTCCTTGCAAAAGCTGCTGTCGCTCAGGCCTGTTTTTTCAATGCCGGGGAAAAGATAGAACGTTCCCTTGGGCCGCACCAGGCTGAGATAGGGAATCTTTTCTATACGGTCAGCTGAGTAAAGAATTCTGTCCCGGTAAGCGGTTACGTATTTTTCGCGTATCTCCCGGCGAACCTCAAGCGCCCTGATGGCCGCCCGCTGCGATATTGACGGGGCGGAATAAATAAGGGAACCGTTTACGTTATTCATTACATTCAGCAATTCAGGCTCCGCGATTATAACGCCGACTCGCCAACCCGTCATAAGAAAATTCTTTGAAAAGCTGTTCAGCGTTACGGTTCGCTCCGCCATGCCGGGAAGGGTTCTGATCGGGCGGAAATCGCCTTCATAAATATAGGTAGTATATATTTCGTCCGCCACAACCATTAAATCGTACTCGCACGCTACTTTGGCAAGCACCTCGAGAGTTTTAACATCGTACGCCATGCCGGTGGGGTTGGTCGGGTTATTGAATATAATGGCCTTTGTGCGCGGCGTAATGGCCGCCCGCAGGCGTGCCTCGTCTATTGCATAATTCTCGCTGTCATACGTGGGCACATCAACGCAAACACCGCCCGCAAGCTCGATTTGCGAACGATACATAGGGAAATAAGGCGAAAATACTATAACCTCATCGCCCGGATCGAGCATGGACAGCATTACTATTGCCATGCCAAGGCAGCTTGACGCGCTTACAAGCACATGGTCATGCGGCAGGTGCTGATCAAAATCCTCTTCCCACGCACGGCACACAGTCTCGATCAATTCAGGATCGCCCTTAGGATTGCCGTAGTGCGTATGGCCAGCCTTAGCATCGCGAAATGCGGCATCTATTATGCTTTCATCCGTGATAAAATCGGTATCGCCTATACTAAGGTCGATTATATCCTTATATTTTGCAAGAGCCTCCGCATCAAGCGACAGCGTGCCGCCGCTATTTTGGAAACGCTTTGCTATGAACTCACGCTTCATGATTTTATTCCTCCTTCACATGGGGTATAACGGTTGAACCATTTGGAATTACATAAACGGACTTGCCCTTAAGCTGCGCGGCTTCAAGCAGATCGTCCACGTTTGAAAACGCCTTCATGCCCATAGGCTCAACCTCTTTAGGGTCAATGCTTGTATAGAGCAGAACATTATAGCGCTGCGCCTGTTCGCAATTGAGGAAGAATATATATCCCGCAACTGTAAAATGCTCACGCAGGCGCTTTTCGATAGTGCCTTCGACAAGGTCCTTTGACCAGCCGAAATACTCGGCAGGGCCTCCGCCATCCCGCGCTTCGATTATCAAAATAAGCGTTCCGCCAAGCTTCAGGCCGGATTCAATATTATCGATTGTTTTGGTGCCCTGATAGAGGGAAATATCCTTGGGAAAGCCGCCGCAGCTTGTTATGATAACATCCGCCTTTTCAGGCACATCCACCTGATAAATTTTATCCACCATGCGGCACGCCTGCTCCCACGAGGTTATATAGTGCCCAGAGAATATAGCCGCCAGCTGCATTTGGGCATTCATCACCAAATTAACTATAAATAGGTTCTTCACCATGCCGGCGGCCTCGCACATATCCTCGTGCAGAGGGTTTCCCTTAAGCACGCCGTTTCCTATTGCGGGATTGGATCTGAGCTTTGCGGCATCAAGTGAAAACGCGTGGTTATGGAATATGGTCTCGCGGCCGCTGATACCCGGCAATATGCTTTTGCGTCCTCCGCCGAAGCCCGCCATTACGTGGTGCGTTACCGCGCCCAGGCAAACCACGATATCGGCCTCTGCGGCCGTACGGTTAATGTAAACCGGCGTTTCGTGCGGGGTTGTGCCAAGGTACACAAGATCCTTTGCATCATAATCATGGTTTTCAACCTTTATGCGGTCGTATACGCCATCGGTAACAAGCTTGCGCAATTCCTGCTCATCGCCGCCATCGTGCGTGCCGTTGGCCACAACAATGACTATATCACTTTCCGCTACATGGCAGCGCTCGGTGAGATAGTCAACCAAATGGGGTATAACAAGATCCTGCCGCATCCAAAAACGCGACATATCACTGACCACAAGCGCAACCTTTGTTCCCGCAGATGCGCGCTTGAATAAAGGCTCACTGTCTATTGGGTTATCAAGCGATGTCCAAAGGGCCTCCCTTATGTTTTTAATAGGGTCAACCTTGTTGCCGTGCAGTTCGCCAAGTATATTGCATCCGTCGAGAGGTATTGTTACGTTACCCTCTCCGTAAGCAAATTTATATTCAGTCATAAACCATTCACCCGCTTTGCCGCTTAATCAAATAATATTAGAGTATATGTTAACCGAGTCCGTTTTGCAATAGCAAATATACATATTTATGCAAACATATTCTTTTATCATCATAAGTATTTCTTAAATCTGTATTTGGGCATAAATGCTTCCTTTTTTAGCCAGTTCACGGTTCTGCGCGGCGTGTTTACGTGCCCGGCAAATCGAGCATGACAACGGCAAAAAAATGTATTTATGCATTGATTATGCAAAAAACGGATGCTCGGCCTTTCGGTTTTGCATCCGTTTTGTCTAATTTAAGTTCAGTTGCTTTTTTCAATTATTCTGTTTTGCTTTCTGGCCGGTAATGCGGAAAGTTGCTTCTACCATCACTATCATCAGCATGAAGAAAACAAGCAGATACGCCGGCATTATTTTGAATGAAATAGCGCTGCCGAGAAGGCCGAACAGCGGTGGGAAGAATGTTGACCCCACATACGCGCTGGCCATCTGAATTCCTATGATCGCACCGGAGTTCTCGGCGCCAAAGTTATAGGGCGTTGAATGAATGATGCAGGGATAAATTGGAGCGCAACCTAAGCCTATAATGGGGAAGGCCGCGAAAGCCACGGCATAGGACTGAGTTGGTATAAACAGAGCGATAATGCCGCAGGTAAGGACACCGGTACCCAAGAGTATCATTTTGCGGTCGCCAAGCTTATCGGTAATAAAGCCGCTTATAAATCTGCCGACGGTAACGCCTATGTAAAACAAAGCGGCAAAGCTTGCGGCCCTGTCCGCCGCAATTCCCTTTACCATGACAAAATACGTGCTTGCCCACTGCATTGTTGTGGCCTCCGCGGCGCTGTACGCGAAAAAGCCTATAAGCAGGAACGGCACGCCTTTAATTTTGAGCGCGTCAAACAGGCCTATGCTTTTTTTCGATTCCTCGCTGATTGTCTTATTAACATTCCAAACAGGCAAAGTGACAAGCAGCAGCACCGCTATGGCAAGCTGAAGAAAGCCAACCATACGATACCCCTTGTTCCATGTTCCGCTTGTGAGCGCATAGCTCATTATGAACGGGCTTACAATCGTGCCTACACCCCAGAAGCAATGCAGCCAGCTGAGGTGCTTTGCCTTATAATGAAGGGCCACATAGTTATTGAGTGCGGCATCAATCGCACCCGCCCCAAGGCCGTATGGTACAGCAAAGGCAAGCAACATCCAGAATTTGGTTGAAATCGAAAACCCGAACAGGGCGATTACCGTAAGGAATACGCTCCCGACGGTTACAATTCTTGTGCCGAGCTTATGGGTTAGCTTATCGGATAAAAGGCTTGATACAATCGTGCCGCCGGATATGACCATGGTCACCACACCCATAAGGGATACGGATACGCCCATTTCCACGTGCATAACAGGCCAGCCGGAGCCCAAAAGCGAATCCGGCAGACCAAGGCTGATAAAAGCGATATATATTAAAACAAGCAAAAACGAATACAAGTTTATTTCCCTCCGCTCAAAAAGCAATTCTCATCATGGGAATAAATAAGGCCCACCGCCTGCAAATATGAATATATTATGGTGGTTCCGACAAACTTCATGCCGCGCTTTTTCAAATCTTTCGATACGGCATCCGACAAAGGTGAGCTGGTTTTGCCGCGCTCATATATTACCTTGCCGCCTGTCCAACCCCAAAGATAGTTTGAGAAAGTGCCGCATTCCTGCCGGATTTGGCGAAACACACGCGCGTTTGTTACCGCGGCCTGTATTTTCAGGCTGTTGCGTATAATGCCGGGATTGCTTTTCAAGGTTTCAAGCTTTGCTTCGTCATAGGAGCATACCTTATCCGGGTCAAAGTTATCAAACGCCTCACGAAATGCCTCGCGTTTATTCAGCACGCATTCCCATGAAAGCCCCGCCTGAAAGCACTCCAGCAGCAGCATTTCAAAGAGCTTGCGGTCATCATAAACCGGCACGCCCCACTCCTCATCATGGTAGCGAATATAGCGCTCATTTTTAGGGTTTGCCCAACCGCAGCGCGTTTTCCCATCGGACCATTCAGCCATTCTTCGCCTCTCCCCTGCCTTTCGCCGCCTTAACAGCGCACGCGTACTATTATAGTACTAAACTGGGTACAAGCCAACAGTTCAAACAAAAACCGCACGGCTCGCAGAACCATGCGGCAAAAGTTCGTAAAAGTTATTGCAGAATAAGTTATTTCTTATCCGGATCGTCCACCAATGTTTCATGGATAAAATAGGCCTGTATCGGATTTTCGGTAATCAAAACGGACTCCTGATGAAAGAACGCGCAAAGGTCTTTGGCTATATCGTTTACAACGGCCTTATCGGCATCGATAAGCGTAAGCACCAGGCTTTTTTCCCTGGCGTACTCCCCGTTTTCGTAAATATATCCTCCCTCCTGCACATTAAAGGAAAAAGGTACCCTGTATGAATAGCATACATTGCGAAGTATCCTGATATATTTTTCGCTCTCGAAAAGCTGTGTATTCGTGGTTAAATCATTCAGCCCTATATAAATTTTCGACTCAATCATTTTTGTTTATCCTCTTTGTGTATTCTAATTCGTCTGCAAGCACTACAGCAGTTGAAGTTCCCTGTCCAAGCGCCAATCGAGTCCTTCCAGAAAGTCGTATCCGAGCAATGCCTCAATATCGGCCGATCGGCCGGGTATGCTTTCGCAGATGTCAACATTTCGTAAGCAGATTATATGATTTTGGAACGCAAGTTCAATGCATTCCGCATAAGGAACGGAAACACGCTCTATCGAGCCTACGCCCACAACCTCCGCTTCATGATGCTCAACCTTAGGAAGTCTGTTGCGCCAAACGGCACTGAGGGTTGATTCGGTATGCCCCGTGTCCAATGCTGCCTTGAACCGATGCCCTGCGTATTCAGGGAAAACAATCGGGCTTTGTTCAGCCACGGCATCAGAAGCAGACGTTTTTACGGATTCATCAACCGACAGGGTATCGTCCTTTATAGAGTATTCCCAGCAATACCGCGAAATAACATCCCACCCGAGCAGCATTTGGGCAGGAAAGGCGGTGCCGCGCTCATCGGTAAAAGCAAAATCCGCGTCATCGGTTACGATTACTTTAAGTTCGTCTATGCGGACATCGCCAAATCGGACATTCGTAACTACGGCTGTCGGGAGCGACCTGACAACACCGCTGTTATTACCCGCGTTGACAGTTTCATTTTCCGCCGCTATTCCAAGCTTTTCGGCAAGGCTTTGCGTGATAACGCTCATGCCGGCGCCGGTATCAAACAGCGCGGTAGTTTCAACGCCCTCTATTTTAACATTCACGAACAAAAGATTCGCGAATTTGCTTTTTGAAAGACAATTCTTCATGCGTTACCAATGTCCAATCCGTGATAAAGCGTCATCCTGCTTATTTCCCGTGATTATCAAATTCTAATATCCGCTTGATTTCTTCAAGGCCGTCGGCAAAATAGATTCCTTCCTGACGTTCTTTTGAGGACAACCCTTTTTCAATCATGTGTTCCAGAAGGGCTTTTAGGGAATCGTAGTAACCGTTCAGGTTATAAAGAATGCAAGGAGCGTTCAGATGCTTCAAAGAGACCTTTGACATAACCTCTGTGATCTCCTCTAGCGTGCCTGTTCCTCCGGGGAATGCGATAAACGCGTCTCCCAGTTCGATCATTTTGCTCTTGCGCTCCGGCATATCTTTAGTTACGATCAGCTTTGTCAAACCCTCGTGCTGAAATTCGTTCACGATAAAGAACTGCGGTTCAACGCCGGTTACCTCACCGCCCGCATTCAAAACGCTGTCCGCCAACGCGCCCATCAGGCCGGACTTTGAGCCGCCATATACCAACGCATTGCCGCTATGCCCTATCCACGCTCCCAGTTCCCGAACCGCTTTGCGTAAAGAGGGATCATTGCCCTCATTTGCTCCTAAATAAACCGTTATGTTCATGCTTTCTCTTCCCGGTTTTGATTGATATAAAAAGCAGTCAGGCATCTTAGCCTAACTGCCGGTAGGTACCCACCCATCGGCATTATATTGGAAAAGAGCCTGAATGTCAATTCGGCTTCTTCAGCCGGCTAAATGCCTTCATTTCAACCTTATGCAGACCGATTTTTCTTTCGGCATGCCGGAATCTGTCACTCCGTAAACCTTAAATAGTAGTAATCGTTTCCTTCCATAGCATCCGTTTTCTTAAACCCATGCCGTAAATAAAAGCGTTCTGCCCGAATATTATCTTTATGACACCCTAAGGCAATGGGACGCTTGCCAAAGTCACGGTAAACTCGTTGTATTGTCTTTTCCAATATTTCCCCGCCGATTCCGCAGCCGCGATATTCCCTGTCAACTACAAATCCCATCAGGCGATAAAAGGGCTCTTTGCTCATTTCCGGCGGGTCCGTTTCCCAAGGAATTGCCTCTCCCAAAAGAATAAGTCCAATCGGCTTCCCATGATATTTAACAACGAACGAATGCCCTACACAATGATGATTCAGCCCATAATCCGTGATATTCATTATTGTTGAAGCCGTATCAACAAAATTTTCGGGTATATCATCCCTATCTATATTACAGGCATCCGAAAAATTCCGATGCGTTAGTTCCTCGAATTCTATATCCATAATCAGCCCCACGAATTCCGGTTTTCCGCCCTGTTACGTTCCCTTGCCGGCTTATCGCTTTCCGGACCGCATCGGTTTTGCGTTAGGATACTCGTCCATTGCCTCTATATACAGAAGCTCTAGGTCATCGCTTAGGTCTTCATCGAGCTCCTTATAGTCCAGTTTTTTCAAAAGTGTCCACCGGAAGGATGCCGGATCAGCCTTGTATGCTTCCTGCATCTCCCGATTAGGCCATGAACCAAGCTGAAGCTGGAATGAGGTGCCGTTAAAATCAGCCTTAGCATCCTTTGATTTTGCAATCCACATTCTGTCGCCGCTCGTCCAGCAGACAATGCCCATATCCGGATGGCGGTTTGCATACGCTTCTTTCAATTCTTTTTTTCTATCTGTGTTCATGAGTATTCTCCTTCGTGTAAATGCCGACTTTTCTGTTTCGTCCTCCGTGCCAATTTCCGGCAGAGTGGTTTTATCAGAACAAAATTTTTTCCGTGGGGATTTTATCTTTATCCGTAACGGGTCGAATAACTTTGCAGGGTACACCGGCCGCGACAACACCCGAAGGAATATTGTGCGTTACAACACTTCCCGCACCGATTACACTTCCCGCGCCTATGGTCACACCGCCGCAAACCGTGGAATTAGCGCCAATCCAAACATTTTCTTCAAGCGTAATGGGCGCAGATGTACCAATGCCGCTGCTGCGCTGCTCGGCATCAATGGAATGCCCTGCGCAGGCAAGGCATACGCCGGGAGCGATAAAAGCACCCGCGCCGATATTCACCGGAGAAGTATCCAGAATAACGCAATTATAATTGATTACGGCAAAGCCGTGGAAATGGATATTAAAACCGTAATCGCAATGAAAATCCGGCTCAATGCCGGGCAAATGTGAATCGGCTCCGAACAGTTCACGCAGAATGGATTGCCGCTTTTCCTGCTCGTCAGGAGACGTGCGATTGTATTCCCAGCAGAGCTTTTTCGCGCGCTGTTGCTCCTTATGCGGAGCGTTTTCATGGCCGCTTGCGTAAGCGGCAGGGCGAGTCATAATTTCAATTGATGTCATATCTGTATCTCCTTTATTTTCTGTCGTTGCGCGA
>CAZRHS010000047.1:0-11456 GCA_964600045.1 uncultured Clostridium sp. | reverse complement strand
ACGGCAAAGGGCGAGGACATGGACAAAATACTCGGCCTTGAATACGGCGCGGACGATTACATGACAAAGCCCTTCAACATACTGGAGGTTAAGGCAAGGATAAAAAGCATATTCCGCCGCGTTGGCGCGAGCCGCGAAGCGCCCAAGCTTGAGCTTAGCTCAAACGGCCTTACCATAAACATAGGCAACCGCAGCGCAACGCTTGACGGCAAGAGCATAAGCCTTACGATGAAGGAATTTGACCTGCTTCAGCTTTTTATGAAGAACCCCGGACGGGTATACAGCCGCGACGAGCTGCTTGAAACAATATGGGGTCAGGACTATCTGGGCGATTTCAGAACGGTTGACGTGCACATTCGCCGCCTTAGGGAAAAGATAGAGCGCGACCCGGCAAACCCTGAATACATTCTTACTAAGTGGGGAGTTGGCTATTACTTTGCGCAGTGAGCGAAAAAGCCTTTTCGGAACAATCCGGTCCAGGATGGTCGCCATATATCTGGCGGTTACGATCGTGGCCTTGTTGGCTATAAGCTTTACGGTAGCGGTGCTTGTTGAATCCTCTCTTGTCAATCAGCGCACCAAGCAGCAGCAGGAGGCCACAACGCGCCTTGCGCTTGAAATAAGCCAATGCTTTGATTCGGACGCGGACACGCTTTATTCACTTGCCCTAAGCCGCGCGCAGGAGCTTGGCGGCAGGGTGCTTATACTGGATACGGACGCGGTTGTACAGACGGACTCCGCCTCCTGCCAAATGGGCTATATGCTGCCGTACAGAGAAGTGAGAGACGTGCTTATAGGCGGCAAGGAGGCTTCCTACGGCTTTCATAAAATAACGGACAGCGCATCGGACGGAAAGAGCGTGCTGCCCATTTCAAAGAGCACCAACTGGGCCGTATATTACACAGCCCCCATAACGCAGGACGGTGTTTGCCTGGGGGCCGTGCTTTTCAGCGCGCTTATACAGGACGTTGAGGACAGCGTTGCCGAGATTATAGCCGAAATAGCGATAGCGTTCATAATAGTTGCCGCGGTTATGGCGGCGCTTAGCTTTATGCTTTCGGGCCTTGTTACAAAGCCCATTGTTGAGCTTACCCACGCCATAAGGCGAATGGGCAAGCAGGGCAGCGGAGTGCGCGTGAAGGTGCGCGGCCGCGGCGAGGTGGCGGAGCTTGGGCTTGCGTTCAACAGGATGAGCGAGCAGATAGAGGCGCACGACAGGGTTAGGGACGAATTTGTTTCAAACGCCTCGCACGAGCTTAAAACCCCGCTTGCCACCATGAAGCTTTTAAGCGAATCCATTCTTTATGAGGAAAATCCCGATCCCGCCGAAATGCGGGAGTTCTTTGAGGACGTTAACCACGAGGTTGACAGAATGTCCAACGTTATAACCGACCTTCTTCGCCTGGTTCAGTTTGATGAAGGTCAGCCCATGCTGCACAGGGAAAACATAGACCTTAAGGATATAGCGGAGCGCGTTTCGGCGCGCCTTAGGCCCCTTGCGGAGAACAAGGGCATAAAGCTTAACTTTTCCGGCACAAGCGCGGTTATATTGGGCGAGGAGGGCCAGATAGAGCAGGCCGTTGTAAACATTATTGAAAACGCCATAAAGTATACGGACGCGGGCACGGTTGATGCCACGGTTAAGCAAACAGGCGACGAAGCTCAGCTTATAGTTAAGGATACCGGCATAGGCATACCCGAAGAGGCCATACCGCACCTGTTTGAAAGGTTTTACAGGGTTGACAAGGCCCGCTCAAGGGGTACCGGCGGAACGGGTCTCGGCCTTGCGATAGTTGAAAGAATAATATCGCTGCACGGCGGATTTATAACGGTTGAAAGCGAGCTTAACCACGGCTCCGTATTCACAATACATCTGCCGCTCGCGGGCAGGGAGGAGGAATGAGCGTGAAGCGAAAAGGTTGCTTTATATCTAAGGCCGCGGCGCTCATGGCCGCGATAAGCGTGCTTATATTCCTGCTTTGCGGCTGCTCCGCGGGAATGCTTATAAAAGAGGACAGCGTAAAGGAAGACCTGCCGCAGATAGATCCGGAGGCCGGCACCGCCAAAACCGAAAGGGTAAAGCTTTATTATCGGCTTACGGACGAAAAATACCTTGTGGGCGTTACAAGCACGGTTACGGTTTACGCCGGAGAGCGGGAAGAGCTTGCCATGGTGCGCGCGCTTATAAACGGCGTTCCTCCGCTTATGGATGATATTTCCCAGGTAATACCCGAGGGTACCGAGATAGTTGACGTATCCCTTGACGGGGCGATACTCTACGTTACCCTTTCATCGGATTTCTTCACAACAAAAATTGTTGACGACGCCATATCAGACGGCTCCCGCCTTATGGAAAACGGCCTTCTTTCAAGCGCCGAATACGACGAGCGGGTTAACGCCGCGCGGGAGGAAATGTATCTTACAAGGCGGCTTGCCGCGCAATCGATAGTAAATACAATCACAGCGAACAATCCGGATGTTTCAGTTCAGCTTATGTTTGAAATAAACGGCTCCTCCAGCCGCGTAAAGCGCACGGAGCTTGGCTACGAAACGTTTGGCGACGGTTCAAGCGACCTTGTTGAGCCGATGAGCTTTGATGAAAGCTATGTTCTTACGGCGGTAGACGTTGTAAACTGCATACTTGAGCACCTGCAAAACGCCGAATACGACAAGGTATATCCGCTTATAGCGGAGCTTGAGCAGGGCGGCTCGCAGAAGCCGGACTACGCCGCGTTTGAAACAACGCTTGAAAGCCTGCCAAAGGTTGAAAGCTTCAGCGTGCGGGAGCAGAGCCAAAGCGACGAATCATCAAGCGTGCTTGTGGTGGCCGTGATAACGCTTGACAACGGCGAGGACACAAGATGGTATCAGCTTACGCTTAAAAGCGAGGGCAGCATATATAAGCTTGGTTACAAATCGCTTTTAAGCATGCTTGGAGGTGAGTGAGCATGAAGCGAAGAATTATCGCCCTTATACTGGCGCTCGCGATTTGCCTGGGGCTTTTTTCCGGCTGCATGAGCGACTCCGGCTACACCCCCGCGCTTGAGCTGAGCCGGGATGAACCCCCAAAGCAGGGCGAAGGCACGCTCGCAAGCGGCGAATTTGAAGCGTCTCTTTATTTTGTGAATGAAGACGGCACGAGACTTGTTTGCGAAAAGCGCACAATAAGCTGCGGCGAGGGCGAAAGCATGGCCCTTTGCACGGTTGAAGCGCTCCTTGAAGGGCCCGATACGCCGTCGTACCAATACTCGGTTTCCCCCAAGCTTAAGCTTGAAAAGGTTGAGCAGAGCATGAATATATGCAATGTATATCTTGACGGAGGCTTCCCGGGAGACGAATCCGAATGGCTTACCGCAAGGCTTGCCATAGCCGCAACGCTTAAAGATACGCTGGGCATAGAGGCCATTAACCTTCTTTACAACAACAAGGAGCAGGGCTACAACAGCCACGCCGTAGGCGAGGCGCGCTACTCGGGCGAAAGCCTTGACGCTTACCTTGAGGACATGGCCGAGCAATATTCCGGTTACTCGGGCGAGATAAAGCAATACATTAACCAGTACGTTACGCTTTATTTTACAAACGCGGACTGCACGCTTATAGCGGCGCACAGCACAGAGATTGCCGTTTCCCCGACGGTTGACGTAACGAATGTTGTATCAATGCTTACGGAAAAGCTTGCGGCGGGCGTTTTGGGGGACAGCAACCTTGAACCCGTGCTGCCGGCGGACTTCTCGCTTGCGGAAGAGCCGAGAATAGGCATTTACGGCATGGAGGATTACACTGCCGAAACCACCGACGAAGGGCAAAACGAGGGTTCAAACGAAACCTCAACAGAGGATCCGAGTGACGATGAAACCGACACAAGCACATCTACCACCCAGGCCCTGCCGCTGTACGCGCCCAAGGTAATATACCTTACCATAAGGGAACCGGGCGGCGAATATGACGAGCGGCTTTTGTGCGCCTCCCTTACCCTTACGCTTACGGGCTACCTGCCCGGCATAAGCGGAATAGTGCTGTATATGCAGCGGGAGGACGGCACAAAGGTTCAGCTTATGAGCGAAAACGACTACATTACGCGGGATCTTTTCAGCGATATGCTTGGCACAAGCGTTCCCGCGGACTGCCCGGACGAGAGCGGCACGCTGCTTACAAAGCAAAGTGAAATAGTACCCTCTGCCGACGCGGACGACCTGACAAAGCGCGTGCTCACGCTTATTGACGCGCAATCTTCAAGCGGGCTTGGGTTTGCCCCGCTTTCAAAAGAGGATGTTGAAAGGGTTTATCTTTCCGACGGCACGGCCGTTATAGAATGGAAGGAAGGCACAAGCGAAAAGCTGAAGGCGGCGCTTGAGGGCGAGGAAAACGCGGACAGGCTTGAAATGCTTATAATATACAGCTTTGTTAACACGCTTACCGAAATTCCTTACATAAAAAAGGTTTGGATGAGCGAGGGTGGCCAAAAGATGGGCCTTATAAACAACATATACCTTGGCAACGCGCTTTTAAGAAGCCCGGGGCTTATGAACGGCGATTAAGGAAGAGAATATGGAAACGAACTCAAAAAGGGTTATAGTAGGCATGTCCGGCGGGGTTGATTCCTCCGTAGCGGCGCTTTTGCTTAAGCAGGCGGGCTACGAGGTTACCGGCGTATTCATGAAAAACTGGGAGGAAACGGACGAGGACGGCGTTTGCACGGCAACCGAGGATTATCAGGACGCTATGGCCGTTTCACGTAAAATAGGCATCCCTTGCTACGGCGTGAACTTTTCGCGCGAATATAAGGACAGGGTGTTTTCCTATTTTCTTGATGAATACTCAAAGGGCAGAACGCCCAACCCGGACGTGCTTTGCAACTGCGAAATAAAATTCAAGGCGTTTCTTGATCTGGCCATGGCCGCGGGAGCGGACAGACTGGCTACCGGGCACTACGCGCAGCTTGAAAAGGACCCGGCTACCGGCAAGGTTAAGCTTTTAAGGGCAAAGGACCTTAATAAGGATCAAACTTATTTCCTGGCGGGCCTTACGCAGGCGCAGCTTGAAAACGCCATGTTCCCCGTTGGGGACATATTAAAGCCGGAGCTTAGGCGCATAGCCGAGGAAGCGGGGCTGCCGAACGCGAAAAAGAAGGACTCCACGGGCATTTGCTTTATAGGCGAGCGCAACTTCAAAAAATTTCTTATGGAATACCTGCCCGCTCAGCCGGGCGATACGGTTACGCTTGACGGGCGCGTGGTGGGCCGCCACGACGGGCTTATGTACTATACCCTCGGCCAAAGGCGCGGCCTTGGCATAGGCGGGCGCAGCGACGGAAACGGCGAAAGCTGGTTTGTTATAGGCAAGGACATGAAGCGCAATCTGCTTATCGTTCAGCAGGGCGAGCACGAGGAGCTTTTCCAAACGGCGCTTGAGGCGAACAAGATGCACTTTATATCGGGCGAAGCGCCGGGCGATGAATTTGACTGCACGGCAAAGTTCCGCTACCGCCAATGTGACGTTCCGGTTCACGTGAGCATGCGCGGCGAGGGCTGCCGGATAACGTTTATGCAGCCGGAGCGCGCCGTTACCCCCGGGCAATGGGCCGTGCTTTACGCGGGCGATGTTTGCCTGGGCGGAGGGCCGATAGACTCAACAACTCCCCTGAAGGAGATAGTGCTAAAAAACATATAACGGCCTTACATAACAAAAACCACCGGTTTTATCCGATGGTTTTTTGATTTTATTCTTCTTTGTTCGAGGGCTTGCGGTAGTTGCCCTTCGGCCTGCGGCGGGGGCGATTGTCCCTTGCGCGGCGGCGGGGTTCGTCGGCGGCCGTTTCGTCGCCGTATTCATCGTCCTCCTCGTCCGTTTCGGCGCTGCGCCTTTCGGGTTTCGGGCGGCGGGGCTTATTGGGCCTCGGGCGGCGGGGCTGCCTTTCGCCCTGCTCTCGCTTTTCCTCTTCGGGTTCCGCTTCGCCTTGTTCGGCTTCGTTCTCGCTCTCGTCAGGCGCGGTTTCCGTGTCCGCTGCGGGGGCTTCCTCTTTTATCTCGTCGGTGTCTTCATAGTCGTCTTCGCCCTCATCGCCGTTTTCAACAAACTCCTGATGGTGGGTATTAAGCTGCGTAAGCTCCTTATAGGGATAATCGCGAACGTCTATTGTGCCGTCCGCAAGGGTTACGCGAACCTTTGTCTTTTCGGTTATGGGATTATTCTCAATCACCGTACCGTCACCGTCCGGCGTGCTTACGTCCCTGCCCGGGCGGGGCATGAGCTTGCGCATATACTCATAGCCATCCTGCTCATACTTAAGGCAGCACATGAGCCTGCCGCATATACCCGATATTTTGGTGGGGGAAAGGGAAAGTCCCTGCTCCTTGGCCATTTTTATTGAAACGGGAGCAAAGTCCGAAAGGAACGCCTTGCAGCAAACGGGTCTTCCGCAGGAACCCAAACCGCCAAGCATTTTGGCCTCGTCCCTTACGCCTATCTGCCTAAGCTCTATCCTTGTGCGGAAAACTCCGGCCAGATCCTTTACAAGCTCGCGGAAGTCCACCCTGCCGTCCGCCGTAAAGTAAAACATAACCTTTGAGCCGTTGTAGGAATACTCAACGTCCACAAGCTTCATTTCAAGCCCGTGCTCGGCTATTTTCTTTTCGCATGTTTCAAACGCGTCCTTTTCCTTGGCGCGGTTGGTATCCCTAAGCTCCCTGTCGTAATCCGTGGCAATTCTTACAACGCCCTTAAGCGGAGCTACGACACGGCTTTCGTCTATTTCCTGAATGGGAGAAACAACGTCCGCGAATTCCACGCCCCTCGCGGTTTCAACTATAACGCCGTCCCCTTCTTTTATTTCCAGCTCTCCGGGATCGAAGAAATAGCTCTTTCCCCCGTCCCTGAACTTTACGCTTATTACGCGCATCACTTACTTAACTCCTTTAATATGCTCAAAAAAAGCCCGTCCAGCACCGCCGCGGAATACATGGTCCCGCCATCGGCCCTATAAAGGCTTTCACCAGCCTTGGTTATCTTATTTATAATACACAGAATTTGCCGCGTTGTAAAGCGGGAGGCTATTTTGCGGACCGTATCCTGCTTATCCTCATTATCAATCGGGCGAATGCCGCCCATGCTCTGGCTCAATATATCGCCCGTAAACGAAAGCATGAACGTTATCCCGTCCGCGGCTCCGGCCTTTGCTATGGCCTTGCCGGCGTTAGCCTGAAGCTCTCCGTTAAAAAGGGCAATTATGGCAGCAATGCTCCTGTCCCTTTGGGCGCGAAAATCCTCGTTTTCGCTAAGCTTTATTGCCGTGCCCATAATGCCGCCGCTTATGCCGGCGTAAATACGCGCGTCTGACTGCGCAACGCCTCTTTTTATAAGCTCCGCCTCTATTTCCGCCCTGCCGGCCTGGCCAAGCCTAACAAGCGCGCAGCGGGAAACGATTGTGCTAAGCATTCCCTCCGCGTGGCCCGAAAGCAGAAATATAACATCCTTTGGCGGTTCCTCAAGCGTTTTAAGAATTGTGTTCTGGGCGCCCCTGGTCATGGCGTGGGCATTTGAAATTACAATGGCGCGCATTCCGCCGCCCGGCGCGGCCTTTGAAAGTTCTTCTATAATGGGCCTTATTTCCTTTACGCCGGTTTCCTCTCCGGCAAAAAAATAATAGTCCGGGTTTTGCGTTACGGCATTCTCATCATCCCTGCCCAAAATGCAAAGGGAAGCCGCCCTGCGCGCGAGCGACAACGCCTCATCGGCATCGGGTGAAGAAATGAAAACAGCATGAAAAGCCTTCCCCGACATAAATGCCAGGGAAAGCATTCTGAAAGCTTTATTTGCCGCTGTACTCAAAACCTATGGAACTGCTCCACGTCGATTATAAACACCGTTGCTCCGCCGAGCGTGACCTGAACGGGGGTGGGTGAACTGTCCGCATAGCCGGGCAGCGTGGAGGGTATTACCATGAACTCCTTGCGGGTGCTGGACTTGGACTTGATTATATCAAGCGTTTCGTCAACCTTATCCGCTTCCACGCCTATCATAAGCGTGGTATTGCCGCCGTGCAGAAAACCGCCGGTGGAAGAAATGCGGGTTACGCTTATACGATGCTGAACCAGCGCGCGAATAAGCTTTTTGGAATCGTCATTCTGCACAATCGCGAATATGAGCTTCATAATCATGATCTCCTTTCGGTTTATTTCTTTATTATTTTTCGCAGTATAAGCCCTTATTCTCCGCAAAGCAGATTTTTAAGCTCATCTACGCTTTTGACTATATATTTGGGGTTGTAGGCCTTAAGCTCTTCCTCGTCACCGTAGCCGTAAAGCACGCCTATGCCATCCACTCCCGCGGCGTTTGCCGCCTCAAGATCAAAGAGCCTGTCGCCCACCATGGCAATTTCGCTTTTGTCTATTTTAAGATCCTCTATCGCCTGCCTGAGCAGCCCTTCTTTGTTTGCGCCGCTCCAGCCCTCTATTCCGCCGCGAACATAGTCTATATATTCCATCAATCCGTAGCGTTCAAGATGCTCTATCGCAACGGGGGTAAGCTTGCTTGTTACAACGCCGCGCCGTATGCCCTTTGCTTTTAAGGCGTTGAGCATATCGAATATGCCTTCATACGGCTTTATAAGTTCAAGCCCTATATAGGTTGCCTTTTCCCTGTATTTTGATACGGCCTCCTCGATTCTGTCCTCCGGCACGCCCAAAACATCTCTGAAGCAATGCCTCAGCGGCGGGCCCACCATTTTTCTGATGCGCTCATCGCTCGGGTTTTCAAACCCCATCTCTTTTAATACCGCCCTTGTAACGGCAAATATTCCGGGACCGGACTCTATCAGCGTTCCGTCAAGATCGAATAATACTGTACTGTAAAGCAATGGTTCCTCTTTTTCGGGTCAGATGCGCGTGCGCGCAGAAAACCGATAGTCTTAATACTTTTTGATTATACACTAAGGCTTTGGAAAAATCAAGTAAGCGCAACTTATATGGCTATAACTCACACTTTATTAACAAATTAAGCGATTTTATGGGCCATAAGTAAAACTAACCGCTCACCCTGTTTGGGCAAGCGGCAGCAAAAATTATTTTCTTATTCATCAACGCGGGTAATGTCCGCACCGAGCGCGCGCAGCTTCTGCTCAAAGTATTCATAGCCGCGGTCTATATACTCAATATTGTGAACCTCGCTCCTGCCTTCCGCGGCAAGGGCGGCGATTATAAGGGCGGCTCCCGCGCGAAGATCGCTTGCGTAAAGCGGGGCGCCGAAAAGCTTTTCAACTCCCTCCACCATGGCGGTGCGGTCGTTTATAACAATATTCGCTCCCATGCGCTGAAGCTCCGCCACGTGGTTAAAGCGGTTTTCGAATATATTCTCTACTATAAAGCTGTTTCCCTTTGCCCTTGTAAGGTACGCCATCATGGGCTGCTGCAAATCCGTTGGGAAGCCGGGATAGGGCAGCGTTTTTATATTCACGGCGCGGGGCCTGTTTTCGCAGCTTACGCGCATAAAGAACTCCCTGCCGTCGTCCCCGTCCACAACGTGCGCTCCGCTTTCCATAAGCTTTGCGGAAATGGCCTCAAGATGGGTCGGGATAATGTTGTTTATAACAACGTCTCCGCCGGTAGCCGCCGCGGCTATCATATATGTTCCCGCCTCTATCTGGTCGGGTATTATGGGATATGTGCAGCCGTGCAGCTTTCTGCCGCCGGTTATGCGGATAACGTCCGTTCCCGCTCCCTTAACCTGGGCGCCCATCATGTTTAAGAAGTTCGCCGTGTCCACAACGTGCGGCTCCTTGGCGGCGTTTGATATGATTGTTTTTCCTTCGGCACCTACCGCGGCAAGCATTATGTTTATAGTGGCGCCTACTGACACAACGTCTAAGTATATTTCCGCGCCAACAAGCTTTTCCGCCTTAACGGTAACAATGCCGTGCTCAATCTTCACGTCCGCGCCAAGCGCGCGGAAGCCCTTTATATGCTGATCTATCGGGCGCTGGCCTATTGAGCAGCCGCCCGGCAGAGCAACCTCGCCATAGCCGTAGCGGCCGAGCATGGCACCCAAAAGATAGTAAGAAGCCCTCATTTTGGACACCATATCAAACGTTACGTGCTTTGTTTTTATGGTTTTGGGGTCTATTTTCATTCCACCGTCGGGCGTGAACTCAACCGTTGCGCCCATCATGCGAAGAATCTGCTCCAGCACGTGCACATCCTCTATGCGGGGCAGGTTTTCAAGCCTGCAGCTTTCGCCCGCCAGAATGCACGCGGGAATAATGGCAAGAGCCGCGTTTTTCGCTCCGCTTATTGTAACGCTGCCCTCAAGCCTTTTGCCGCCGTTTATAACGTAATATGACATTACAGTCTCCCGATTGATTTTTCTTTATATCCACTGCCTTAATGATGGCAGCCGGAACAGCAGGAGCAGTTGCCCGAGCAGCTGTCGCTCTTTACGCCGATGCATTTGCCCTCGTACGCGCGATTTACCTTGCCGCCGCAGTCAGGGCAGCGAAGGGACTCGACCTCGCTCAGCTTTACAAGCTCATCGAACACCTTTCCGCAGCTTTCACACCTGAATTTCAAAAACGGCACGGATACCGCCTCCCGCCTAAAACTTTTTTATTCAACTATATTAACATTTATCCTGTCAATTTGCAAGTTTATGCCCAAAACGGCCTTTTTCGGATTATTTTTTGAAAAACAGCTCGTAGCACAGCTTTATAAAAAATATTGTGAGCACGCTTATCATAATGGGCTTAACGCCGCGGCTGCCCTTAGAGGTGAACACGCGCGTGCCCAGATAATTGCCCGCTATGCTGAATACGCCCGCAAGAAGGCCCAGGGGATAGATTACGTTTCCGCTTGAAATATACACAACCAAAGCCGCTATATTTGAAGAAAGGTTTATAACCTTTGTAATTCCCGCGGAAGAATTGAGCGGCATGCGCGCAACGCCCGTAAGCAAAAGGAGCAGGAAGGTGCCCGTGCCGGGGCCGTAGAAGCCATCGTACATTCCTATAAAAAAGGCGCTTACAACCGCTATTATAACCGTTTTTGTGAATGAAAACGGCTCAAGCTCGCTTTTATCCTTAAGCGATTTTTTGTTAAGCACATACGCCGCGACAAGCGGAAGCACGAAAAGCATTATTATCTTAAACGTGTTTTCCGGTATAAGCAGGGCAATTCTCGCGCCCACAGCCGAGCCAATAAGTGCGGCCGCGGAGCAGGGCACGGCAAGCTTAAGCTCTATAAAGCCGGATTTTGCGAAGCGCGCGGTTGTAAGGGCCGCTCCCATGGCGGAGCTTAATTTGTTCGTGCCTATGGCATTATGTACGGGAAGGCCGGCAAGCATATAAGCGGGCAGGGATATAAGCCCTCCCCCGCCGGCGATGGCATCCACAAAGCCCGCCAGAAAAACCAGCGGACAAACTATGGCGAATTGCAAAAAAGTAAGGTTCATAAACTCCTCCGTGGTGAGGT
>CAZRHS010000046.1:0-11533 GCA_964600045.1 uncultured Clostridium sp. | reverse complement strand
ACTCCCTCAGTCAAAATGCCTGACGGCATTTCGACAGCTCCCTCTGCAGGGAGCCTTTTGGAGAAACTTAGATTTTACTGAAAAAAGCTCGAACTTACCCCCAAAACCCAACATCGCCCCCGCATTTGAACGGGAGCGACGCGACTAAACTTTATTTTACCTTTCCCCTTCGCTGCCGCTTTCAAGCTCATCCTCAACGTTTTTGTTTTCGGGGGCGTCGTCGGCGAAGTTGGCCTTTTCGGGGTGGCAGAGGGCGCTGCGCTTAAAGCAAACATACATCGCAATGCTGCACACAACCCAGCCCATCGGGTAGGCGAGGGACACGAGCAGGAAGCCGCCGCCGAGCTTTGTGCCGACAAACAGGAATATCTGGCGGAACACAACAAAGCTTGAAAGCATAACTATCATGGGCACCTTGGCCTTGCCTATGCCGCGCATGGCGCCTGCGAATGTTTGGTTAAAGCAGGTGCAGAAATAGAACGGCGCGATTATGCCAATGAAGCGGGAGCCGTACTGGATAACAAGCGCGTCGCTTGTGAAAAGCGTAAGCAGCTGATCCTTGAAAAGAAGAAGCAGCCCGCAGAGGAACACGGTCATTGCTATGCTCATCCAAAGCGCCTGCCTAACGCCCTTTCGCGCGCGCTCAAGCTTTTTCGCGCCGTAGTTCTGGCCAACGAACGTGGTTGACGCCATGGCTATGCTCTGCGCGGGAACAAGGGCATATACATCAAGCTTGTTGTAGCTTGACCAGCCTGCCATGCAGTCCGAACCGAACGCGTTTACGTAGGACTGCACAAATACGTTTGAAAAAGAGGTTATGCCCTGCTGTACGCCGGAGGGAAGGCCGATGGCGAGAACCTGCTTGAGTATATCGCCCTTTATGCAAAGATCCTTCCAATGTATCGCGTACGGTCCCGCGGAGCGGGTGAGCACGAAAAGAACAAGCAGGGCGGAAAGAAACTGGCTGAGTATTGTGGCGTAAGCCGCGCCCGCTATATCAAGATGGAATACTATTACGAATACCAAATCGAGCACAACGTTCAGCACGGCCGAGAATATAAGGAAATAGAGCGGCCGCTTGGAATCGCCCACCGCGCGCAGCACAGCCGAGCCCATATTATATATGAAAAGGCCGGAAATGCCCGCGAAGTATATGGTTAAATAATCGTGCGCCGCCTGAAAAACATCGTCCGGCGTGTCCATCATCCTTAGCATCGGGTCAACTATAAGTATGCCTATGCCCGTCGCGATAACGCCCATTATAATCGTTACAAGAATTGTTGTGTGCACGGCATCGTGCAGCTTTTTATAATCCCTTGCGCCGTAGGATTGGGAAATTACAACGCTCGCGCCCATTGAAAGGCCGGAGCACAAGCCCACAAGCATGTTTATAATGCTGCTTGTGCTGCCAACCGCCGCAAGCGCCTCCGTGCCCACGAACTGACCCACAACGATCGTATCCACGGTATTATAAAGCTGCTGAAACAGCAAACCCGCCGCCATAGGCAGCGCGAATTTAATCAGCAGCTTCCATATTGTTCCGTTTGTCATGTCCGAATCGGCACGCTTAATGTGCCGGCCGGTACCTCGATGAACCTGTTCTTCTTCTCTTGTTACCTGTTCCAATTCCACGCTCTCTCTTTCCATTGCTTTCGCTTATACATTCATCATATATAATGATAACACATTGCATGGATTTGTCAAAGGAATGTAAGGCCGATTATATCCAACCCATCAGCTGCAAAAAGCTGTAAACAAGCTTAAGCCCGTAAAATATCATTACCGCGCCGCACACTATGTTTATAATTCTTAAAAGCTTGTCCGTTATCTTGCCGCTGAAAAGCGATATTGCCGCCGTAACCCCGCTGAACCATATTACGGACGCGCTTGTGAAGCCGAATACAAAATAAAGCGTTTCGTCCGCCGCAAGGGTCGCGCTTGCCGCGCCTAAAAGCATAGTGCCGTCTATAAGCGCCTGCGGGTTAATCCAGGTTACGGTGAATACTATCGCCGCCGTTTTAAGAAGGGAAACGTTTGTGTCCCGCCCGCCCGAAAGTGAGGACTTTGAGCGGATAAGCCCTATGCCCATCCATATTATCAAAAGGCTGCCTATCGCAAGCACGCATTTTCTAAGCCACGGCAGGGCCTCCATCAGCGCGCCTATGCCGAAAAAGCAGGCAAGGCTTAACGAAATATCGAAAAATATGGTTATAAGCGCGGTAAGAAAAGCCTTTTTCCTTGGCTGGGTAAGGGCCGTGTTTATAACATATAGATTCTGCGCGCCTATGGGGGCAACGTACGCAAGCCCCATCAGCAGCCCGCGAAGATAAATGGCCATGGCGAAACTCCTTTCAGGTACTTTTTTATTACCTGCTATTTATTTTTTACTGACTATATTGTATGCTGTATATACATCTTAAGCAAGAACGCACAATTTTATTATAAGGTAAGGAGAAACTTACATGGTACCCACTCATTATAACTGCCCGTGTTTGGAAAGCTGTCCGCTGCACTACGCGATGAGCACAATAGGCGGCAAATGGAAAATGCAGATTATATGCACGCTCAACAGCTCCGGCCCCATGCGCTACAACGCGCTTAAAAAGCGGCTTGACGGAATATCCAATACCGTGCTTGCATCAACATTAAGGGAGCTTGAGCGGGACAGGCTTGTTATTCGGCACGAATATCTTGAAGTGCCTGTGCGGGTTGAATACGAAACATCGCCCGAGTGCGACGAGCTTGTGCCTATTCTTGACAGCCTAAGCGACTGGGCGGAAAAGCACGCGAAAAATACCGCCGGCGAAAATTAAACGTATTTCTTTATATCCGCTATAAGCTTGCCCTTTTTGCTTTGGCCTGAAATGCCCGCGAATATAAAGCGGCCGAGTCCCCGGGCGGATATAATGTCACCCTCCTTTGGGGATGCGGCAGGGCCCTTTGCCAGGGCTCCGTTTATGAATACGCGTTCGGATGAAAAAAGCTCCGCCGCCTCTGAGCGGGAAAGGCGGAACACCTGCGCCGTAAGCGCGTCCAGCCTAAGGGATGTAATCCTTACCGCGGCATCCTCCGTGCGGTAAAGCTCACCCGCGGGCAAATCAACCCCCGCGCGGCAAACAACGCTTGTTCTGCCAACGGTTTCAAGCGTATCCGCAAAATACGGGGCAAGTGAGGTTTCAACAAAAGCGTAAGCGCGCTTGCCCCTTAATATAATGTCCCCAATCTTTTCGCGCTCAATGCCCGTGTGCATAAGCGCGCCCAAAAAGTCCCGGTGAGAAAGATCGCCCGCGAATTTCTCGTTCTTCGGGGCTATTTCTATTATTTCTATCGGGTAATCGTCAAAGCCTTCTTCCTCGCTTACGCCAAAGCGCGCCACGCGCCGCTCGCAGCCCTGCGCCCCGCCAAAAAAAGCAACCGGCACGGGGAGCGTGCGTTCAAGGCTCGATAAAACGGACTGCTCATTCAGCGAAAGAAAGCCGCTGTAAATAAGCCCGTCCCGGCTGTCCGCTCGCCGGGCAAGCTCGATAAATCGCTTTTTTAACGCCTCCGCGTCAGTGTTCATCAGAGGAAATCTCCTTAAAAGAGTTTATGTTTATCTGAAGAAGCGAAAGAAATCTGCCCAGGTGATATCCGTCGCACACGGCATGGTGCGCCTGAACCGCAAGCGGCAGCATGCGGCGGTCAGATTGCATAAACGCCCTGCCCATTGTGAATATGGGCAAAAGGGACGTGCCCCCGTTATAAAGATTAAGGTTCACGGCCGTAAACGTGGCCCAGGGCATCATGGAAATATTTATGCTGTTCTCCGGCGTGCCGGCCTTTGGCGCGTATGCTACGCAGGTTGAGTAAAGCGCGCTGTCGCGCTCGTAGCCCGCTAAAAATTCATTGTAGCTTTCGCTGTACTCCGTCCAAATTCCGCTGAACGTTTTCGATTCCCTGTTGAATATGGTGTATGCCGGATGCACCTCGTCATAATAGCCCAGCTTACCGTCCTTTAAGCTCATGCGGAATTCGTTAACCGCGTTCGCCGTGCGGGTAATAAGCCATATCATGGCGGGATAAAGCTTTTCCCCCTTAAGGGCGGTAATGTCCATATTAACGGTCATTGAGTAATTGCAAAGGTTGTTGCCTATAAAGCTTAAATAGTGTTCCTTCCTGTTCCAGTTATCAATATCAATATAATTAAATGCCATAGTGTTTTCTCCTTAAAAAGGAACGCCCGTATGTGAGCGTTCCGTATTGCGTTAAGATGGGTTGGCGAAGCGGGAGAACATGCCCTGAAACGCCAGATTGACCGTTTTAAGCGGGCCGTTTCTGTTCTTGGCCACTATTACTTCGGCGGTGTTGTCCTCTATAACATCGTCCTGCGATGAGCCGCCCTGGGAATCGTCCTTCCTGTTTCGCATGGCAAGCGCCTTGCGGTAAAGAAGCAGCACCATGTCCGCATCCTGCTCGATAGCGCCGGAATCTCGCAAATCCGCAAGAATCGGTCGGTATCCGTTTTCCTTTCGGCTTTCGGGTCCTCTTGAAAGCTGGCACAGCAGCATTATGGGAACCTCAAGCTCCTTTGCCAGTATCTTCAGCGCGCGGGTGGCCTCCGCTATGTCCGCAACAAGGCTTCCGCGCGTGTTGCCGATCTGAAGAAGACCGAGATAGTCGATTATAACCATGTCAAGCCCGGTGCGCATCTGCTGGCGGCGGCAGCGGCTGCGAATATCGGCAACGCTTAAATTGCCGCTGTCGTCAATATACATTTTTGAATCGCTAAGGGTAAGCAAAGCGTCGCTTAAAACAAGCAGATCCTCTTCGGTTGTTTCGCCGGAATTTATCTTTTGCATATCAACCTTGGCTAACGAGCAGAGCATGCGGGTTGTAAGCTGCTCATGGCTCATTTCAAGGCTGAATACCGCTATTTTCTTGCCGGCGGTCGTGGCGGCGTATTCGGCTATGTTCATGGCAAACGTGGATTTGCCTACGCTGGGCCTTGCGGCAACTATTATAAGGTCGCCCTTCTGGAAGCCGCTTGTCAGCTCATCAAGCTCCTTAAAGCCCGAAGGCACGCCGGTAATCTCCCCGCGCGTTTTCATAAGCTCGCCTATGCGCATATACGCCTCAAGCGCGCTCTTGTCCACGGGAACCATTGTATCCTCGTTCTTTTTCATGGATATGTTGAAAACGCGCCTTTCGGCCTCGTCCAATATATCGCCTATGGGCGCCTCGCCCTCGCTTGCGGTTTTTATAATCTCACCGCCCGCGGCTATAAGCTGCCTTAAAACGCTGCGGTCCTCAACCACCTTTATATAGTAGCTTACGTTTGCGGCGCTGGGCACAAAAAGCGAAAGCTCCGCGATATAGGCTATGCCGCCTGCCGCGTCAAGCTTGCCCGCGCGCTCAAGCGCGTCCACAATGGTTACGCTGTCAACCGCCTGGGCGTGGGTTACAAGGTCGCACATGGCCTCGAATATATATTGATGCTGCGGCATGTAAAAATCCTGCGCCGAAAGCATTTCGCAAGCAAGCTCTGCGGCGTCGCGGCTGATAAGCATGCTGCCCAGCACGCTTTTTTCCGATTCAAGCGAATGCGGGGGAGTTCTTGGGCTCTGTTCCACGGTTTGCCTTTCCACCCTTAAGGTTCAGCTTTAGTTGTTCTGGGGAAGGGGAAGTACCTCTACTTCAAATTTAGCGTCCGCGTTTTCATAAAGATGCGCGCTTACGCTCAGCTTGCCGAGCGCCTTTATGGGGTCGTCCAGGCGAATCTTCTTTTTGTCCACGTCAAGCCCGTGCTGCTCCTTGAGGGCCGCGGATATTTCCGCCGCGCCTATCGAGCCGAAAAGCCTGCCGTTTTCGCCGCACTTGGCGTATACCTTAACGTTAAGCCCGTTCATGCCGGCGGCCAGCTCCTTGGCGCGCTTGCGCTGCATTTCAAGCCTGTGCGCGTCCGCCTGCTTCTTTATATTCGCGGCGTTAATGCTGCTTGCGTCGCCGGGCAGAGCCAGCTTGCGGGGGATAAGAAAATTGCGGGCGTAGCCGTCGTTCACTTCGCAAACGTCGCCGGCCTTGCCGGTTCCTTTAACGTCCTTTTGCAGTATAACTTTCATATTTTTATAAACCTCCTCAGGTATATTTCTTTTGTTTTTATGCTTTATTGTAGTCCGTGCCTATTTCGTCCAAATACGAATATATGCTTTCGGTAAGCTTGTCTACCGCCTCGTCAATGCTTATATCCTTAAGCTGGGCGCCCGCTATCGCCAGGTGGCCTCCGCCGCCTATGCGCTCCAGTATAAGCTGAACGTTTACCTGGCCCAAACTTCTGCCGCTTATGTTTATGCCGGTTGCGGTTTCCGCAAGCACGAACGATGCCTGTATGCCCTTTATTGAAAGCAAAGAGTCCGCCGCCTGCGCCGCTATAAGCATGTTGTTCGGCATATCCTTGGGGCAGGTTGAAATGGCAATGCCGCCTTCCATAATGGTAGCGTTTTCAACAACCCTTGCCCTGTTGCGGAATGTTGCCATATCGTCCTGATACATAAGCTTTACCATGCTCGTATCCGCGCCGTTTCGCCTTAAAAAGCCCGCGGCCTCGAATGTTCTTGCGCCTGTATTTATGGCAAAGCTCTTTGTGTCCATTGTCATGCCCGCAAGAAGCGCGCTTGATTCAAAGGGGGTAGGCTTAAGCCCGTCCGCGAAATACTGCATAATCTCGGTTACCATTTCGCAGGCGGAGCTTGCTCCGGCCTCGTAATAATTAAGCGTGGGCGCGGACAATGAGTCAACCGGCCTTCTGTGGTGGTCTATTATAACGGTCTTTGCCGCCTTTTGATAAAGGGGCTGTGAAAGCACGCTGCCCGCGCGCTGAGTATCAACAACTATAAGCACGCTTGTGGGCCTTATCATCTGCAGCGCCTGGTCGGGCGTGCGCACGCTGTCGTGATATTGCTTGCTTTCAGCCATGGAGCCCAAGGCGCCCTCTATCATGGAATTGGATTCATCAATAACTATGTAGCCGCGGCGGGTCGCGCACTGGCAAAGGCGCATTATGCCCAGCGCCGCGCCTATGCAGTCCATATCGGCGTTCTTGTGGCCCATTACGAAAACCATGTCGGAGTTTTCCATAAGCTGCCTTAAAGCCTTTGCGAAAAGCCTTGCCTTAACGCGGGATTGCTTGGTAAGCGCCATCTGCTTCTGGCCGCCGTAAAAATCATAATTGGTGCCGCGCTTAACAACCGCCTGGTCGCCTCCGCGGCCAAGGGCAAGCTCCATTGCCTGGCGGGCGGATTCGTCGCTCTGGGCAACCTGCCTTTCGCTGCCAACGGCTATTGAAAGCGTAACCGTCTGCTCCGTGCCGGTGTCTATATTGTGCGCAAGCTCCAATAGCTTAAAGCGGTCCTTTTCAAGCGCCTCCATGTATTTAGCCTCAAATATAAGGAAGAAGCGCGCGTTTTCATAGCGGCGGTATGTGCCCTGAATGGAAGAGGCAAAGTTGCTCACAAGGCTTTCAACGTCAGAAAGCACGCTGTTTCTATGGAACTGCTTATCGGCCGTAAGCTCTTCATAATTATCAACGTATATAAGCGCCACAACCGGCAGGTTTTCTTCATACAGGCGGGTATAATGCAGCGCCTCTGTCCTGTCCAGCCAATACTGAAAGCTAAGCTTTCTTGCGGAAGGGTGCTCCCTTTTTATGGGGCTGCACATTATCTGATATGCCTTGCCGTTGTATTCAAGCGTTGTGGCCTGCGCGGGGTTTTTCACGTCAAGCGTAGGCACAAGCTTTGTTATGTCCCGCCCCATATAAAGCTCGTCCATAGCCTCGTTTGACCATATTATGCGGCCGGAATCATCGAATATAAGCGCCGGCACGTCAATCGTGTTTATGATTGTTGAGGCGGCGGAGGAGTTTTCCTGGAATATATCGTCGCACTCCTGCTGCAGCTGCTTCCAGCGCGCGCCCACTATAACAACGCCTATCAAAAAGCACGCTGCAACTATGGCGGCGGAAAGCAGGCCCACCCAAAGCGGGTGAACGAAAAGCGCGATTGCGGCGGAGGCCGCAAGTGCCGCCACAAAAAGCGGAATCAGCGCGGCATACGGTTTCTTTTCCATAAATCAAATCCTTTCCCGATGGGGCCCATCCCGCCCCCTTCAGGGTTTATTTGTTGTTCGGCTTTTTCCTTTTCTCGTTCGGCACAAAGCGGCGGCGGGTTTTCATAATCCTGTCAAGAAGACCGGCTATCGCAAGCACCGTTATGCTGTATGGCAGCATAATCACAATAAGCACATATATTATAACCCTTTTCGCCTTGCTGCCGGGGCGGCCCAGGCGGGTTGTAAAATCAAGATAGCAAACGCCCATAAGCGCGAGCGGCCCTATAATGGCCATCTGCGCGGCGGACACGACGGACGCTGAATTATTAAGCTCAAACAGCAGCGCCGCGGCGCCCCCGACTATGGCGGCAAGGGCGGCATAAGTATAATTTGTTGAAAGCTGCCAGAGCGGCATGGGAGTCATAGGCTTAAGCTCCCTTCCCGTGCGCTTAACAAGAAGCCGCGCTATAAGCGTATCCACAAGCGCGAAAACCATTGAAATCAGGCATATGGCCTGCATGGCTATCGTCTCCACGGAATCCGCGAGCGTTACGAACATGGCCCGCATAAGGGACACGCGCTCCTCGGAAACAAGGCCGGATTCGGCAAGGCTTGTCATTTCGTCCGCCAGGGCCGTGAATACGGATGCTATGTAGTAAAAAGGATCGTAACCGTCAAGAATGCTGGGCAGGCACGTATAAACATAAAGGCCAACGCCCATAAGCAGCGCGCCCAAGCCCACGGCCGTGCGCCATGCTTTCTTATTATATATAATGTAGCCTATAACGGCGGACGCGGGCAAAACGGCGGCAAGCCTTAAAAGCGTGCTTTCAAGGCCGCAAATAAGAAACAGCGCCCCTATGAAGCCCACAAACGATACCGCTCCCGCGGCGTAGCCCCACGCGCCCAGAGCGAAGCCCAAAAAAGCGGGCGCGAGCACAATGCCAATGTCGCTCCAGCCGCTGAGCGCGCCCATAACCGCGCCAAGCGCAAAACCTATACCCAATCCCAACCACGAGGGAGTCTTTTTTCTTTCCAAATCAGTCCTCCGGCGCGGGCACACCACGCCTACTTTAATAATTATAGATATATCATTATAACCTTAAATTCGCCGCAGGGCAAGACGGCGCGGCCGCGGAGCGGGGGATTAAATATCAAAATATGTAGAATGTGTAAATTAAGCTCGGTATGTTTGCGGCACGGCTCGCATTATGGTATGATATACGCGTGAAATTCCGTGCGAACGGAACGAATGGAGGAATGAACGAATGAAAAAAATCGTTGCGGCGCTGCTTACGGTTTTAATGGTAACGGCGCTTTTCGCGGGGTGCTCGGGCAATGAAGAGCAGAATCTTCCCGTGAACGTTGCGGATACAACGGCCAAGCCGCAGGATGATACCTCGGGCGACAGCACTGAAACTTCCGCCCTTACCCGCAAAACTCTCGGCGGCACGGGCATGATTGCCGCGGGCAGCATACACAATGTTGGCCTCAGGACGGACGGCACCGTGATTACCGGCGGCCATGATCAATACGGCCAGCGCAGGGTAACGGACTGGACAAACGTGGTTTTCGTGGCGGCCAACAAGAGCGCCACCATGGGCGTTAAGGCGGATGGAACCGTTCTTTTCGCGGGCGAGATGACGGGCAGCGATGCCGTTTCCGCTTGGAGCAACGTTTATATGGTTGCCATGGGCGGCGATTTCGCCATAGCTCTTCTTAATGACGGCACCGTAACGGGTACCTCTTCGGCGCCCGACGTTTCCGCCTGGAGCGATATGGTTTCCGTAGCCGCGGGCGAAACATTTGCCATAGGCTTAAAGAGCGACGGTACGGTTGTTGCAACCACAGGCGCGCCCGATGTTTCCGCATGGAGCGGCATTACAAAGATAGCCGCCGGCGCGGACCGCGCTGCGGGTATTACCGGCGAAGGCAAGCTTGTTGCCAGCGTAGACACTGCGGCGTTTGACGCGAACAGCGACTATACCGATGTTGATATAGGCGCGGCGGGCCTTGTGGCCGTGCGTGCGGACGGCAGCGTTGTTGAGGCGCTGGACGTTGCGGCGGATGACGATCCGCTTGTTTACGCCGATTCAAAGGACATTACGGCTGTTGCCAACGTTGTAAGCGTGTCCGTCGGCGAAACTCACGCCGTTGTTATGGACCGCGAGGGCAATGCCTATGCATACGGCAAGAATACCGATTTGCAGTGCGACGTGGGCACATTCAATTTAAGACCTTATATTGAGCAGGTTGACGGCGCGAACTACGTGCGCGGCCTTACGCTCGGCTGCACCGTTGCCGAGGCTAAGAGCCTTGTTGCCCTGTTTACGGGCGCTGAAAGCGTAACCATAGCCAAGGCGGACGGAACCGAGGCTGCCGATACGGATACGGTTGGCAGCGGTATGAAGGTTACCGCGGACGGAACCGAGATAGGTGACGTGGTTATAATGGGCGATGCCAACGGAGACGGCGCCATAACCGACGAGGACGGCACCCTTATGGACGGCATACTTACCGCCCAGAGCAGCGTTTCCGGCGCCTGTGAGCGCGCGCTGCAGTTTAGCTCCGCCTATGACGGAAGCGGCCCCGAATGCACCGCAGAGGACAGGACTACCCTTTCAAGCTGCATAGCGGGCGAGAGCACCATTTCCCAGTTCGGCAATAAGGCCAGGGGAACCTATACCGATAAGTTCGCCTCCGCTTACGAAGCGAATAACGATACCGTGGGCTATATTGAAATACTCGGTACCAATATAAGCTACCCCATAATGTTTGATAAAACCGGTACCTGGTACTACAATAACCATACTCCTGCCAAGGAATCCGCGGAATCCGGCTCTGTTTACGCCTACTATTACGGCCAGAAGCATAACAATGTTGTAACCGGCCATAACTCCAGGCCTTCGGGCAGCATGTTCCATCAGCTGCACCATATCCAGGAGTTCAATCTGGGCAAAACCACCTGCGACCATAAGAAGTATTGCGGCAAGGAGCTTACCAACCTGCCTGATCTTAGCATATACTCCGAGCGCGTGTGGGACGTTTATCTTTACGGCGAGGAAGCCCGCTACGAGATATTCGCAATGTTTGAAACAACCGCTCCCGCGAACGTAGAAACCTCCCTTATGGAATACGTGTGGTATCCCTATGGCTCTTCTAGCCACGATAAGACCACCGATGAAGAGGTGCAGGCCTGGATTGACGAGTGCGTGCAGCAGACCAAGGACATAAGCGGCCTTGAGTTCGATACAACCGTTACCGTGGACGATACTTACCTTACCATATTCACCTGCGCCAACGAGCATGACGACGCTAGCAACGGCGCAAGGCTCTACTTCATGCTGAAGAGGGTTGACTATTAATTAAATCTAATTAAATCGTAATTCCCGTTGGGGCACTGCGTAAGCGGTGCCCCAAATTTTTTCTTTGAAAAAAGGCCGAGAAA
>CAZRHS010000045.1:0-11719 GCA_964600045.1 uncultured Clostridium sp. | reverse complement strand
TCTCGTAAAATTCGCCATGCCGACGGGTGCCTCCTTTCGCGGTGCGTCTCGCTTTCACCTCAAAACCGCCTTTATAAAAATTTCCGCGGTCATGCAGTTATGTTATCATCTGCGCGACCTTTTGGCAAGGGAGTAGTGGGGTGGAGGAAGATGAATTGAAAAAAGTACCTGCGAAGAGGTACCTGAATTAGTTTTGCCGCGAATTTTCAGTCGAAACATTTATTTTATGAGTCCTACCACAACCGATGGCACGAGGAACAGCACCGCGGCGATAAGGTTGGCCACGAAAGTGGCCGCGGTGCCCTCGTCCTCGTCAAGCTCCTCGAAGGACGTGACTTTTTCGTCCACAAAGTCTATCATGTCCCCCATTTTGCGCTTGGGCGGCTTTTGAAAGAGCTTCTTTTTGAAGAATTTGGGAGCGTTTACACCATCCAGCCTAAGGTAGTTCAGCCATGAAAGGGCGGCGAATATAAGCCCTACGGCCATAAAGGCATGGGAATAAACGTTAAGCCTGCCGGCGCTATTTAGAAACCTGTTCCAGAAAAAGCAGACAAGCAGACCTATCACCGCGCGGGGAAATGTTTTTTGCAGCGCGGCGTGGCGAACATCCTTATTCTTTATAAATTGGAAAAAACGCTTCATCGTGAATACCCGAAAAAACTTTCGCCGGAGGCATATCTTTCGCCTCCGGCGCTGTAAGTTTTGCCTTTAATTTTATGCTTTCGCGGCAAGCTCATTGCGGTAGCCGTCAAGCTCACGCTCGTTGCCGTATACGAAATGCCCGGGGATTATTTCCGTCCAAACCGGCTTTTCGGTGGTGTAATCGTGTACCGACGGATCGTATACGATAAGCTTTTTGTTTCTTTCTATGGCCGGGTCGGGATTCGGCACGGCTGAAAGGAGGCTCTTCGTATAGGGGTGCAGAGGATGGCGGAAAAGCTCCTCGGCTTCGCTCAGCTCAACTATACGCCCCTTGTGTATAACCGCGATACGGTCCGAAATAAAGCGAACAACGCTTAAATCATGCGCGATGAAAAGATAGGTAAGCCCGCGGCTCTTCTTCAGATCGTTGAGCAGATTAAGCACCTGCGCGCGGATGGAAACGTCAAGCGCGCTTATGGGTTCGTCCGCTACTATGAATTCTGGCTGCATTATAAGCGCCCTTGCTATGCCTATGCGCTGGCGCTGTCCGCCGGAGAACTCATGCGGGAATCGGGAAGCGAATTCCGGCAGAAGTCCAACCTCTTTAAGCGCGCGCTGAACCTTTTCCTCACGGTCCTTCTCATCCTTATAAAGATGGTGGTTCAGAATGCCCTCGCTTATGATGTAGTCCACCTTTGCGCGCTCGTTGAGCGATGCCAAAGGATCCTGGAATATCATCTGGCAGCCTTTTATTACCTCAAGGTCAAGCGCTTTTGATATCTTTCCGTTTATTTTGCGGCCCTTATAATATATTTCGCCGGCGGTTGTGGGGTTTATCCTTGTTATGGCGCGGCCAATGGTGGTTTTGCCGGAGCCTGATTCGCCAACAAGGGAGAATGTTTCGCCGCGGAATATTTCAAAGTTAACATCGTTTACCGCAACGAACTTCTTTTTGCCGGTGCCGAACGTTACCTGCAGGTTTTTGACCTCTATAAGGGTTTCGCGGTTGGGATCCTCATGGAGATGCTTAAGGTTGGAACCGTAGTCCTCGTTCATGCGCTGAGCAAGCCTTTGAATGGATTCGGGCTGCTCCACCTTTGGCGCGCGGGGATCAAGATACCAGGTTTTTGCCTTGTGCGTAGGGGATACCTGATAGAACGGAGGCTCTTTTTTGAAGTCTATCGCAAGCGCCTTCCTGTTGCGCGGGGCAAAAGCATCACCTGTAATCTTATTGAAAAGGTTGGGCGGCGTACCGTCTATGGTGGGGAGCTTTTCGCCCTTTATGCCAAGCTGAGGCAGCGCGGAGAGAAGAGCCCATGTGTACGGGTGCCAGGCATTATAGAATATTTCTTCCGCCATGCCTATTTCAATTATCTGGCCCGCGTACATAACGGCAACCCTGTCCGCCACGTTCGCCACAACGCCAAGGTCATGAGTTATGTATATTATGGTCATGCCAAGGTTCTTTTGCAGCTTGCGTATAAGGTCGAGTATCTGCGCCTGAATTGTAACGTCAAGCGCGGTTGTGGGCTCGTCGCATATAAGTATATCCGGATGGCAGGCCACGGCTATGGCTATAACAACCCTTTGACGCATTCCGCCGGAAAACTCGTGCGGATACTGGTTAAAGCGTACCTCGGGATTGGGAATGCCGACTATTTCAAGCATCCTTATGGCCTCTGCCTTCGCGGCGGCCTTGTCGAGCCCCTGGTTAAGCTCTATTGATTCCTGTATCTGCACGCCTATTTTCTTGAGCGGGTTAAGGCTCGTCATAGGGTCCTGCATTACCATGGAAATTCTTTTGCCGCGTATGGTGCGCCATTCCTTTTCGGTTGTGTATTTGGCAAGGTCTATCCCGTCAAACATTATGCTGCCGCCGGTAACGGAGCCGTTCTGGTCAAGCATGCCCAAAAAGGATTTTGTGAAAACGGATTTGCCGGAGCCGGATTCGCCGACTATGGCAAGCGTTTCGCCCTCGTAAAGATCAAGCGAGCAGCCGCGTATGGCGGTAAGCTTGTCCCCTCTTAGGCTGAACTGTATTTCCACGTCTTTCGCGCTGAGGATAGGTTTTTTATTCAATGCTTCCATTATGCCCTCCTCCGCTTAAACATGGTTCCTGGGGTCGGCCGCGTCGCTGAAGGCGTTGCCGGCAAGATAGAACGTAATCGTTACCATGGATACTATTACCGCCGGGAAGACAAGCAGGTAGGGGTAATCCAGGAAGAACGTTCTTGAGTTCCTCAGCAGTATGCCAAGGCTCGGGGTGTTAACGTCAAGACCAAGGCCAAGATAGCTGAGGGTGGTTTCAAGGGCTATGGTGCTGGGTATGCTCAGCGCCACCCTTAGTACTATAACGCTTATAAGGTAGGGCAGAATGTTTTTGATAAGTATGCGGCTAAGCTTGGTGCCTAAGCAGCGGGAAGCAAGGTTATATTCCCTGTCGCGATACATAAACACGAGATTTCGCACGTTCTTTGCCATATACATCCAGTGGAAAAGAATTATGCTTGCGCACATTATCCAAAACGTCTGGCCCACAAAGAGCGCTATAAGGGTCATATAAATCATGGTGGGGACGCTGTCGAATATGTTGTAAAGCTCGGTAAAGAACCTGTCCGCCTTGCGCACATAGCCCCAAATGCAGCCTATGGAAACACCCATTATGCATTCACCGAACGCGACAAGCGCGGCAAGCTTTATTGAGGTCTGCGTGGCGTACCATACCTGGCACCAGTAATCTCGGCCAAGGTTATCCGTGCCGAACCAATATTCGCTGTTCGGGCTTTGGAAGCCAAGGTTTGTATCCGGCACAAGGTGGTGATAATCATATTTGCCTATCCACAGAGCCACAAAGGAGAATATGAATATGGCAAGGAAAACTATAATCATCACAACGGCGGCTTTATTCTTAAGGAAGTTGCGAAAAACGCTTTTCCAGTATGAATACTCGCTGTAGCCTATTCTTTCGGCATCCTCAGCGTGATACTCAACGAATGAAAACAGATCCTTTTCGCTCATTCCAAGCTCTTTTTCAAGCTCCGGAGTTGTGTTCGCGGTCTTAATTTCCATTATCGAGTGTCACCGCCCTTTCCGGTAAGTCTGATTCTGGGATCGCACACCGTCATGAGAACGTCGCCAAGGAACAGGCCGAATATGCCAAGCAGAGCATAAAGCAGCACAAGCCCTCGAACCATGTTCAGGTCGTAGCGCGTGATCGAGTCTGTAAGCAGCGGGCCCATGCCGGGAATGGAGAAGAAACGCTCCACCAGCAGCGAGCCGCCGATTGTAAGCATGAAGGAGGTGGGCAGATTCTGCGCCATGGGCACGAACGCGTTCCTTAAAACATGCTTAAACATAATTGCGTGGGATGAAAGGCCCTTTATACGGGCAAGCTTTATATAATCCTTCGTAAGCTCGTCAACCATATAACGGCGCATCCACAGCGCGTAGCTTGCGGTTGAACCCATCGCAAGGCATACTATCGGCAAAATGCTGGAGCGCGCGGCATGTCGCGTGGAATACATAGTGGGCAGGCCGAAAAGCTTAACGCCAATGACCAGCACCAGCGAATACGATACAAGCCGCGGTACCGCGTTTACAAATATCGTATAGGCCGCGCCTAAATTGTCGAACAGCTGATCCTTGTATTTGGCCTGAAGTATGCCCGTTGGTACGCCAAGTATTAGCGAAATGACCAGCGCGATGCAACCCAATCTCATTGATATGGCGAACTTGTCGCCTATAACCTGTATTACGGGAACACCCGCCTGTATTCTGCGTGAGGTTCCAAGATCGAAGTGAAGAATTACATTCTCTAAAAAACGGAATAGCTGTGTGATTGGGCTGTCCAGCAGCCCAGCTGCTGCCAACTGATCGTTCTTCTGCTTATCGGTCAGCTTTATAAGCTGTTCCTCTGTGAAGTAGTAATCAGTCGGCATCAGGCTGAGCAGTAATGATACGATAGATACCACGATGAGCACCGTCACCAGGGACTGAAGTACTCTTTTGATGGTATACTTAAACATTGATTTTACTTACCTTTGTTCTTTATTTCCTTATTCGCCAACGGCGTTGTTGTAGGCCTCGGTCAGCTTTACATAATCCTCGGAGGTGTAATAGTCAACAGAGGTTTCCCAATTCTTGAACTTGCTGCCCTGCATGCCGTATACGGCGTATGCATAGGAGTAGTTGTTGGCGCGGGTTACCTGCCATGAAACGTCCTTGTACCAGGGGATTACGAGGGCGTGGCTGATAAGATAGGCTTCAGCGTCGGCATAGGCCTCGTAACGGGCGTCGGTATCATCGATTATGGCGTTGGCGGCGTTTACAAGGTCTGTGTACTCCTCATAGACGGCGATCAGGGTGGAATCGGTGATGCTGGCGGTCTTGGAGTAGGATACGCTGTAGTAAGCGTTGTCCATGCCGTAGGTTTCCTGGCCCAGATAGGTCTGAGGATCGCCGTAGTCAGCGCCCCAACCGTTGATGTAGAAGGAGGCGAGCTGAGGATTGCGGACTTCCTTAGCAAGGGAGGAAATGTAGGTGTTTATGTTCAGAACCACGAAGTCATCGCCCAGGCAGTCGGTAAACATCTGCTTAAGTACGTTTGCGGTGTCAAGAGCGGTCTGGTTTGAACCCTGAATGTAATAATCAACTACTACGGGGAAGGTTACGCCCTGAGCGGAAAGCTCTTCCATGGCCTTAGCCTTATATTCGGCGGCCTTGGTGGCGTCGGTACGGGCATAGTTCTCGCCGTCCGGGCTTATGCCAAGCTTTTCCATAACGCGCTGAGTGTACTCGGTGCCGTCAGAGAAGGATACGAGGTTGGCCATTGAGTAGCAGTAGTTGGCGCAGTGCTCAGGATAAATGAAGTTGGTACGGGACAGATACGGGGTAGCATCAAGGCCATAGTACCAGGCAAGACGGAAGTTTTCGTTGGCAATGGCGGTATTCCAGTTGGTATCGGGATTGCCTTCGCTGTCGCGCTTATCCCAGCAGAAATGCAGCTGGTAGGAATACTTTGTGGGGCGGGCTTCAACAAGGTAATCATGAAGCGCGTTGGACTCGTCGTTGTAAATGGTGCGCAGGTTGGATTCGGTAAGCTCGATATAGTCAAGCTCATCGGCCTGGAACATCTGGAACGCAACGTCGCCGGATTCAACCATCTTGTAGGTTACGGTGTTGAACAGGGTGCAGTCGGTATCCCAATAGAGCGGGTTCTTGGTCAGAACCTTTTCATTGCCGTTTACGTAATGGGTAATGGTGTAGCAGCCGTTGTACCACATATTCTCGTTGGTGCAGGCATAGAAGCCGTCAACACCAATCTGATCGATAAGGGCCTGGCAGGCGGGGTAGAGGCAGCTGTAGGTCGCCACGGAGGCAAAGTACGGCAGCTCAGCGGTGCAGTGATAAATAAGGGTGTAATCGTCGGGCGCTTCAATGCCGACCATCTGCAGGAATATGGTCTTATCCATGGTCTTTGCCTCTTCCTCGGTAAGACGAACGGGCTCAAGACCGTACTTGGCGCAGATTTCCTCGAAGGTGGCCTTTTCTTCTTCGTAGTTGGCGGTCAGCCTGGCAGCGGTTTCAGCATCCGCGTCAGCGGGGATCTCCAGATCCTGATAGCCGGCAACGTAGTTATAATAATCCATGGCGCCTTCTATCATTTCGGTGGGCATGGAGGTGTTGGCGGCTTCGTTCTTATAGAAGTTCAGAACCCATTCAAGGCCGGTAATCCAGTCCTGAGCGGTAACTTCCTGCTGCGCCTCGCCGTTCATGTTAACCCACTGTACGCCTTTGCGAAGGTGGAACGTCCAGGTCTTGCCGCCGTCCTCGGTTCCCCAGCTTTCGGCTATTGCGGGAATGAGGTTGCCGTGGCTGTCGTTTGAGAGCAATCCATCAAAGCAGTTGGTGAGAACACGGAGCTCCTTGTTGTTCTGGCTGTAAAGAATGTTGAATGTTTCCATCTCGTTGGCCAGGGTAAGGTAGGTAACCCAGTCGGTTACGGGCTCGTCGCTTACGCTCAGATCAAGACCCTCTGAAACAGGGGTAGTGGTCGTGGTGGTTTCTCCGGTAGTAGTACCGGAGTTGTTTGTTGTGTCTGTGGTAGTGCCGGTATCAACAGACGTGTCTCCGTTTGAACATGCGGCAAGTATGCCAAGCATGAAGCAGACGGTCAACAAAACAGCAATCAGCTTTTTCATTGTGCTCCTCCTTGATATTTAGTTTTTTGCTGAAACGTTTTACATGCGCACGAAGCAGCGCAGACATTGATTATAATTGTTAAGATAGCAAAATTTGTGAGAATTGTCAATTGCTATGTTCGAAACGAAAATAATATATTATATCGGAACAGTCTTGCGAAGCAGACAATGTTCGCCGCTTCGCAAGATAATAATTTACTTACTTCATATCCCTTGCGGCTATTATGTCAACGCCTGTGCCGGCTGCATTTTTAAGCACGATATCGCCTATATATACGGGAGCGGCTACGCTCACGCGGCTAAGCTCCCTCATGCAGTCAAACATTTTGTCCTTTGGTACGGGTGCGGCGGAGCGCACGGGAACAACGGCCGCGCCGGTTGCGCTGCCAAATAACCTTACGGTGCTTGTGATGGTACGCACGGGGGCAGAAAGCTCCGATTCAGCGTACTTTTTGCCGCGGGGGCAGGAATTTCCGCGAACGGCGAGCACCTGCTTTCCTTCCACATCCGCCTCTATCTGGCAGCCCATGGGGCAGCATATACACGTAAGCTTTTTCGTTTCCATTTACATATCCTCCGTGCAGATGAGTATGCTCTCAATTGATGCATATTTATCCAGCATTTCTCGCTTTATTATAACCTGCTCCATCTCTCCCGGGGCCATTATCTGGCGGGGACGGGCAAGCTCTTTATTTCCGTTTATGAATACACAAAGCCGTTTATTTTTCATTATTCTGCCCACGCGCATGCGCACGGTAAGATTTTCTTCAACCTTGGCGGGATCTATAACGGAAGGAACGGCATAGCGTATGCCGCCCGCAAGTTCTATCTTTATTCGCGCGGCGGAGGATGAAGCCGTGCTTTCACCAAGGGCGTATTTTGCGGCGTTTCGCCCGGCCGCGGCGGCCTCCTCGCTTACGTAGTCCACAAGATCATGAACATGCAGGGCATTGCCCGCGCTGAACACGCCCTCTATATCTGTTTCAAGGGATTCGTTTACAATCGGCCCGCCCGTTACCGGGTGCATGCCAACGCCCATGCCGCGGGAAAGCTCGTTTTCCGGTATAAGCCCGCAGGAAAGAAGAAGCGTATCGCAGGGGTAGTATTCCTCCGTGCCGGCGATAGGCTTAAGGTCGGCGCCTACCTCGGCTATTGTAACGCCTTCAACCCTTTCCCGGCCGCGAATATCAACAACCGTGTGGCTCAGCTTAAGGGGAATGCCGAAATCGTCAAGGCACTGGACAATGTTTCTTTTAAGGCCGCCTGAATAGGGCATAAGCTCCGCCACAACCTTAACTTTCGCGCCCTCAAGCGTCATCCTTCGGGCCATTATAAGGCCAATGTCGCCGCTGCCGAGTATTACAACCTCGCGCCCGGGCATATATCCCATTATGTTCACAAGCTTCTGCGCCGTGCCTGCGGAATAAATTCCCGCGGGGCGGAAGCCAGGGATGTTCAGCGCGCCGCGGCTCCTTTCGCGGCAGCCCATGCAGAGCACTATCGCCTTGGGCTTTATTGTGAACACGCCGTCCGTGCGATTCATGGCGGTTATGGTTTTATCGTCCGCTATTGAAAGCACCATTGTTGAAAGCAGCATGTCTATGCCGCGCTCGTTTACTTTGGCAATAAAGCGCGCCGCGTATTCGGGACCGGTAAGCTCCTCATTAAAAGTGTGCAGGCCGAATCCTGCGTGTATGCACTGGTTCAGTATGCCGCCCGGCGCCGCTTCTCTTTCTATTAAAACTATGCTTTTCGCTCCTGCGTCGTAAGCCGCGGCGGCCGCCGCAAGCCCGGCGGGACCTGCGCCCACAATGGCTATATCATATTGTTTCATATTTGCCTGCCTCCTGCTTTGCTAGGCCCGTTATAACTCGCGATCCTCCGCCGCTTTTAGTAACGTCCGCAAGGCTTATTTTAAGCTCCCGCGCCAGTATTTCCATAACCCTCGGGCTGCAGAATCCGCCCTGGCAGCGGCCCATGCCCGCGCGTACGCGGCGCTTCACGCCGTCCAGGCTTTTCGCTCCCACGGGGCGATGAATGGCATCCACAATCTCGCCCTCGGTTATGCTTTCGCAGCGGCATACAATCTGGCCGTACGCGCTGTTCTTTTTAATAAGCTCGTTGCGCTCGTCTATGCTTAATTTCTTCGGGTCAACTATGCCCTTTCTTGTGGAAATAAAGTTTTCCTTTTCGCTAAGCTTAAGCTCCTTAGCAACTATTTCGGAAATCATTTTGCCCACGGCGGGCGCGCTTGAAAGGCCGGGGGACTCAATGCCCGCGCAATCAAAGAAGTTTGTTGCGCCCTCCGCCTTTCCTATTATAAATTCATGCCCGTCCTCGTGCGCGCGAAGGCCGGCAAAGCTTGTTATAACCTGCTTAAGCGGCAAACCCTCCACCGCAAGGCCGGATTTTACCCTAACGTCGTTAAGTCCCGCCTCGGTTGTGTTAACTCCGTCGCGGTCAAGTATATCGTCCGCAGTCGGGCCTACTATTATGTTTCCGTGTACGGTGGGGCTTACAAGCACGCCCTTGCCAAGCTTTGTGGGCAGCTGAAACACCGTGCGCTTTACAAAGCCGCCAACGCTCCTGTCCAGCAGCATATATTCGCCCTTTCTCGGCGTTATGTGAATCTTTTTGGTGCTTACCATGTTGTGCAGCACGTCGGCATATGTTCCCGCCGCGTTTATAACGGCATTAGCGCGTATAAGTCCCGCGTTTGTCTGCACGCTCCATGCGTTGTCTTCATATCTTAAAGCTGTTACGGTTGTGTTGAATATAAACTCCACTCCGTTCACGGCGGCGTTTTCCGCAAGCGCTATCGTAAGGCCAAACGGGCAAACAATAGCCCCCGTGGGCGCCCAAAGCGCGGCATACGCGTCACTCCTTACGGCGGGCTCTATCTCACGAAGCCTTGCCCCGCGGATTATCTCCAGCCCCTCAACGCCGTTCTTCAGCCCGTTTTGATAAAGCTGTTCAAGCTTAGGGTAGTCGCTCTCCTCCATGCAGACCACAAGGCTGCCGTTGTTTATATAGCTAAAGTCAAGCTCCTTTGAAAGCTTTTCCATCATGCGGCTGCCCTCAACATTAAGCTTTGCCATAAGGCTGCCGTTTTCAGCATCAAACCCAGCGTGCACAATTGCGCTGTTAGCTTTGCTTGCGCCGAACGCGCAAACATCTTCCGCGCGCTCTATAACGGCCGTGCGCGCATTAAAGCGGCTTAAATACCTTGCCGCGGCGCAGCCCGTAACGCCCGCGCCTATTATTACAACATCGTATTCTTTCATTATTCCTCGTCCTCTTTCGCCCAGCCGTAGGCGCGCTTTACCGCGCGGTTCCAGCCCTGTATCCTTGCCCTGCGCTCATCATCACCTATCGCGGGATAGAACTCCCGTTCCTCCTCGCGGCTTTGCTTTATCTCGTTCATGTCAGCCCAGTATTTCACGGCAAGTCCCGCAAGGAACGCCGCGCCCATAGCCGTTGTTTCAACGCATTTTGGCCTTACGGTCGGGGCGTTTATAATGTCCGCCTGCGTTTGCATAAGGTAATTGTTCGCGCTCGCTCCGCCGTCTACCCTAAGCACGTTCAAGGGTATAAGCGAATCCGCCTGCATGGCGTTCAGCACGTCGTTCACCTGGTAGCAAATGCTGTCCAGCGTGGCCCTTATTATGTGATATTTATTGCAGCCGCGGCTTAGGCCTACTATTGCCCCGCGCGCGTACTGGTCCCAATGCGGCGCGCCAAGCCCCGTGAATGCCGGCACAACATAGCAGCCGTTTGTATCCTTTACCTTTCGCGCCATGTATTCCGAATCCGCCGCGCTTTCAATAAGTTTCATCTCGTCCCTAAGCCATTGTATGGCGGCGCCGGCAACGAATATGCTGCCCTCAAGCGCGTAATTAACGCGCCCGTTGATGCCCCAGGCAATTGTTGTAACAAGCCCGTTCTTTGAGAATACCGGCTTTTCGCCCGTATTCATAAGCAAAAAGCAGCCTGTGCCGTATGTATTCTTCGCTTCGCCCGCGCTGAAGCAGGTTTGTCCGAAAAGTGCGGACTGCTGATCTCCGGCAACGCCCGCTATGGGTATTTCCCCGCCAAGGAAGCGCGCGTCGGCGTGGCCGAAAACGCCGCTTGAGGGCTTAACCTCGGGCAGTACGCAGGCGGGAATATCAAGTTCCTTCAGTATATCCTCGTCCCACTTAAGCGTGTTTATATTAAAAAGCATTGTGCGGGAGGCGTTTGAGTAATCGGTGGCGAATATTCTGCCGCCGCTCAGTTTCCACATAAGCCAGGTATCAACCGTGCCGAAGCAAAGTTCACCACGCTTCGCCCTTTCCCGCGCGCCGGGAACGTTATCAAGTATCCATTTAAGCTTTGTGGCCGAAAAGTAAGCGTCTATAACAAGGCCGGTTTTTTGCCGGATTTTATCGGAAAGGCCGCGCTCCTTCAGCTCGTCGCAGAATTTGCTCGTGCGGCGGCATTGCCAGACAATCGCGTTGTATATGGGTTCGCCTGTGGCCTTGTCCCAAACAACGGTTGTTTCGCGCTGATTGGTAATGCCTATCGCGGCAATATCCTCAGCCCCGATGCCAAGCATCTGCATGGCTTCCACCGCAACGCCAAGCTGCGTTGCCCATATTTCGTTCGCGTCGTGCTCAACGTAGCCCGGCTTTGGGTAGTGCTGAGTGAACTCCCGCTGAGCTACGGCGCATATTCGTGCCGAGCGGTCAAACAATATGCATCGGTTGGACGTTGTTCCCGCGTCAAGAGCCATAATGTATTCTGCCATGGCAATGCCCTCCTTGGCCTTTATTAACACTTTATTATATCAGAAACACGTAAAAGGTAAAAGCAGGAGCGGTATAATCCCGTACACATTT
>CAZRHS010000044.1:0-12418 GCA_964600045.1 uncultured Clostridium sp. | reverse complement strand
CCGGCGGAGATCATCTTTATTGCGTCGGCATAGGTGCGTATTCCACCCGCCGCCTTAACGCCCATGCTGTCGCCCACCGTTTTGCGCATAAGCTTAACGTCCTCTTCCGTTGCGCCGTGGGTTGAAAAGCCGGTGCTCGTTTTTACAAAGTCCGCTCCCGCTTCCTTTGCCGCAAGGCAGGCGGAAACCTTTTCCTCGTCCGTAAGCAGGCAGCATTCTATTATAACCTTAACTATCGCCTTCGGGTGCGCCGCCGCCACAACCGCGGCAATGTCGCTTTTTATATAATCCCAGTTTCCTTCCTTTGCCATGCCAACGTTTATAACCATGTCCGCTTCCTCGGCCCCGGCCTCAACGGCAAGGCGGGTTTCCTGGGCCTTGGCCTCGCTTAACATAGCGCCAAGGGGGAAACCTACCACGCAGCAAACCTTCGTGTCGCTGCCCTTAAGCAGTTCGCTTGCGAGCGGCACATAGCAGCTGTTTACGCATACGGAGGCAAAGTTGTATTCCTTTGCTTCCGCGCAAAGCTTTTTTATCTGCTCAGGCGTTGCGTCCGCCTTAAGCAGGGTGTGGTCAATGTATCTGTTCAGCTCCATTTTTTGTATTCTCCGCAATATTATTTTTTTGAATACGGCGTTGATTTAAGCGGCAGCTCATAGCGCTCCGTGTTGTCCAGCGCGTAGTACGCCTCCGCTATGGCCGCGGCCGTGGGTATTGATGTTATCTCGCCTATGCCTATCGCTCCGCGTGCCTTATCTATGCCCGGCTTTTCTATTATTATCGCCTTCACCTGCGGGCAGTTGTCCGCACGGAAAAGCCCAAGCGTGCCGTATTTGGCCGTTGGCCTGCAGTTGTCGAGCGGGTAGCTTTCCGTAAGCGCGAAGCCGCAGCTCATTATAACGCCGCCCTCAATCTGGCCCTCAACGGAAAGCGGGTTCACCGCCTTGCCCACGTCGTGCGCGGCGATTATTTCTTTTACTTTGCCCGTTTCCTCATCAAGCACCGCAACCTGCGTTGCGTATCCGTAGGCCACGTGGCTCACGGGGTTTGGCTTGTCGCTGCCCAAGGGGTCGGTTTTGCCGAAATATTCGCCGTAGTATTCGCGGCCGTTAAGCTCATCAAGCGTATTTGATTTAAGATCCTCTTTCAGCCCCTGGCAGGCTCTTAATGCCGCCTCGCCCGTAAGCAGGGTTTGCCTTGAGCCGGATGTTGTGCCCGAATCGGGGGAAAGGGTGTTAGATCCGCCGTATACAACCTTGTCCCGCGGCAGCGAAAGCTCGTCGGTAACGTATTGCATAAGCACGGTGCCAAGGCCCTGACCTATGCAGCTTGCGCCGGCCTCTATATGCACCTTTCCGTCGGCTACCCTAAGCCTTACCCTGCCCGTGTCCGGCAGGCCCACGCCCACGCCCGCGTTTTTCATGGCGCAGGCAATGCCCGCGTATTTGGCGCCCTCGTATGCGCTCTTTACGGCCTCAAGCGTTTCCGCAAGGCCCGTTGAATCGTCCGCTATCTGGCCGTTTGGCAAAACCTGGCCGGGACGAATCGCGTTTATGTAGCGAATTTGCCAGGGGCTTATGCCTATTTTGTGCGCCATGCGGTTAAGCATGCTTTCCATTGCAAAGCAGGTCTGCGTAACGCCAAAGCCCCTGAACGCTCCCGCCGGGGGATTGTCGGTATAATAAGCGTAGCCGTCTATTTCAAAATTCTGGTAGTTATACGGACCCGCGGCGTGGGTACACGCCCTTTCAAGCACAGGCCCGCCAAGGCTTGCGTAGGCTCCCGTGTCGGCTATAACGGTTGCCTTAACACCCTGAATAATTCCGTTTTCGTCGCAGCCCAGTATAAACTCCATGTCCATTGGGTGGCGCTTTGGGTGGACAAGAATGCTTTCCGCCCGGCTCAGCTTAACCTTAACCGGTCTGCCCGTAAGATAGGCCGCAAGCGCCGCGTGGTGCTGCACGCTAACGTCCTCTTTCCCGCCGAAGCCGCCGCCAACAAGCTTGTTTTCAACATATACCTTCTCCATGGGAAGGCCAAGCATGGGCGCCGTTTCGTGCTGAGTATCGTAAACACTCTGGTCGGATGAATAAATCTTTACGCCATCATTAAAAGGGAAAGCGACCGCGCACTCCGGCTCCAAAAAAGCGTGCTCCGTAAAGGGGGTTGAGTATTTGCCCGTAAGCACGTATTTGCTTTTTTCAATCGCTCCCATAGCGTCTCCGCGGGAAACGTGCTTATGCGCTAAAAGATTGCCGCCCTCGTGCAGCTGCTCCGCACCCTCCGCCATTGCTTCGTATGCGTTGTGTATGGGCGTGCGCTCCTCGTAATCAACCTCTATAAGTGCCTTTGCCGCCTCAACCGCGGCGGGCGTTTCGCCAACAACAAGCGCAACCGCGTCGCCAAGATACCTTGTGCATTCGCCCTCGGGTATCATTGTGTCCCAGTCCTTTTTAAGGTGGCCCACCTTGTTGTTCCCGGGCACGTCCTTGGCGGTGAATACGCCTATTATGCCCTCCGCGGCCTTGGCTTTTTCGGTATCTATTTTCAGTATTTTCGCGCGGGGGTATTTGGCGCGCAGAGCGCTGGCGTATGCCATGTTTTCCAAATAAACGTCGTCGGTATATTCGCCGTAGCCCAAAACCTTTTCCCTAACGTCAAGCCTTGGCACGCGGCTGCCCACGTTCCAGTTTTCCTCTTCTTCGGGAATTTTGCCCTCCCTTAAAAGGCGGGCGGCTATCTTTACGGCATCAACAATTTTAACGTAGCCCGTGCAGCGGCATATATTGCCCCTTAACGCCTTGCGTATTGCGGCCTCGTCGGGGTCACTTACCTGGTCAAGCAGAGCCTTTGCGCTCATAACCATGCCCGGCGTGCAGAAGCCGCACTGAACGGCTCCCGCGTGACCGAAGGCGTATACATACACCTCTTTTTCAAAGGCGCTTAAACCTTCCGTGGTAATTATATGCTTGCCCTCCAGCCTGTCCGTGCGCTGCACGCAGGCCTTCATGGCTTTGCCGTCTATTATAACGGTGCAGGTGCCGCACGCGCCCTCGCTGCAGCCGTCCTTAACGGAAGTAAGCCTAAGCTCATCCCTAAGGTATCTTAGCAGCGGCATGGCGGCATCGCACTTAACCGCGTTTCCGTTTACATAGAAGCAGCTCATTTCCGCTTCCCTCCATGGTAATTTGCTTATGATTACAGCACGTAGCCGTAGTCATTTATAATCGAAAGTATAATCGCCTCAATGTCCCTGTCAAGAGCATTCGGCTTATTCAGGCAAACCTCGCTTACCTCGCCCGCGAGCCTCAGCTTAACGGTGCGGCTTTCCTTATCAAGCATATAGAAGCCGCTGTTTTCGCTTTCGTTAAAGCCTTCCTCGTTCGCGAAAACCGTAAGCTTGTCCTTATACGGCCTGCCGGAATAGGGGCAGAACACGGCGCAGTTGCCGCATTCGTTGCAAAGCGCGTCTATATGCACAATCTGCCTTTGCGCCTTGCCCTTAACCTTAATGGCTATGTTCGCGCGGTTCGGGCAGCAGGATACGCAGCCCTCGCAAACCGTTGAGCAGCCAAGGCAGCGCTTGGCCTCGGCCTCGCCGCATTTGCGCTCACTAAGCTTATATTTTCTTGAAAGGGTTTCCCTATAATCCCTTGCCGCGGCGGCATTTACAATATAGCCCCTGTTAAAGCCTATCACCGCGTCCGCAAAGCGCCTTGCGTCAGCTATCGCCTCAACAACCGTTGCGGGTCCCCTAAGGGCATCGCCTGCCGCGTATACGCCCGCTCCGCAGTCGAATGAAATTCTGCCCTTTTCGTTTGCCTCGGCACCGTAGGCGGAGAGCATATCGGTATCCGGTTTTTCGCCTACGGAGGCTATTACCGTGTCCGCGGGAACGGAAACAAGCTCATCGGTTTCCGTTACGCCGCGCCTGCCGGAGGCGTCAAGCTCGCCAAGAACCGTCTTTTTGCAAATAAGCATGCCGTCCTTCTGCTCAACGGGGGCAAGAAGCTCCGCAAACTCAACCCCGTCCTCAAGCGCAAGCCTAAGCTCCTCTTCGTCCGCGGGCATATATTTCTTTGTGCGCCTGTATACTATGCTAACCTTTTCAACGCCCATGCGCTTTGCGGCGCGGGCGGCATCCATGGCCGTGTTTCCGCTGCCAACAACTGCAACAGCCTTGCCGAGATTGAGCGTTTCCGGGGCGGATTTTGCAGCGCGCAGGAAGTCTATCGCGTTTATTATGTTGCCGGAAATATTCAGCTCGCCGTGCTTATTGGCGCCGCAAGCAAGCAGTATGAATTCATAACCCTGCGCCTTAAGCTCATAAAGGCTCGGCGCGTCCTTGCCGCATATAAACTCGGCCCCCATCTTCTTTGCAAGCGCCACGTCTTTCGCTATTGCCTCGGAAGAAATCCTGAATGACGGTATAACGTTTTTAACCGTGCCGCCGGGCTCGTTCTCGCGCTCGAATACCGTTACCGGGAAGCCTTCCCTTGCTATAAAGTACGCCGCCGCAATGCCCGCGGGGCCCGCGCCTATAATTGCGGTTTTCTTGGCCTCGCGCTTAGGCGCGCTCATAAGGCGGCTCATAACGCCCTCGTAGCCCTTTTCGGCGGCTATAAGCTTAAGGGAGCGGATGTATACGCTTGATTCATAGAAGTTGCGCGTGCATTTATCCATGCACCTGTGGGCGCATATTGTGCCGGTTGTAAAGGGCAGGGGGTTCTTTTCAAGTATAAGCTCAAGCGCCTCCTCATAAAGCCCTTTTTCAACCAGGTGTATATATTCGCTTATGTCCTGATGAATGGGGCAGCCGCCCATGCAGGGGGCCGTAAAGCAATCAACCATAGGCAGGGGCTGGTCGTTCTTTCTGCTCGGCAGGGGCTTTACGGGCTTAACGTAGTGCTCGTCCTTTTCGGCCTCGGCGCTCAGTGCCGCAACCTTTGCCGCGTCAACGCCCGTGTAGGGGCGCTTTGTAATGCCGTCGAAAAGCTCGCCAAGCTGCTTAAAGCGGGAATATCCGCCGGGCTTAAGCACGGTTGTGGCCATTGTTATGGGCCATATACCCGCCTCAAAGAGCGGCTGAATATTAAAGAAATCGGCGCCGCCGGAATATGAAAGCCTAAGCTTGCCGTCAAACTCGCGGCTTATGCGGGCGGCCATCTCTATTGTAAGCGGATAGAGCGCGCGGCCGGACATATACATTTCCTCGCTCGGCAGCTCGTTTGCCTTAACGTCCACGGGGAAAGTGTTTGAAAGCTTAAGCCCGAACTCAACCCCGTTTTCAGCGGCAAGCTTCATAAGCCTGTGGAACATGGGCACGGCATCGGAATACTGAAGATCCTCTTTGAAGTGGTGCTCATCAAAGGCAATGTAGTCATAGCCAAGCTTATTCAGCCTTTCGCGCGCGAAATCGTAGCCCAGAATTGTGGGGTTGCATTTTACAAACGTGTTCAGCTTCTTTTCGCTTATAAGGTAGCTTGCAATGGCCTCTATCTCGTCGGGCGGGCAGCCGTGCAGCGTGGATACGGTAACGCCGGTTGCGATGCGGGGTGATATGGCGGAGAAGAAGTCGCTAAGCTCGGGGAACCTTTTATTAAGATAGCCCATGCACTCCGCCCAGATGGGGGTGGAGGAGGCATCCTTCATGCCCTCTATGAATTTATCAAGCTTTTCGGTTTTAATTCCCGCCAGGTCGTAGCCCACGCTCATGTTGAACTGGAATCCGTCGGGATCGCCAAGATTATAAAGCTTTGCCAAAAGCTTAATTGCAAGGTACGCCTTAACGTATTCTTCAAACGCCTGCGGCACGGTAAGCTCCGTGCTCCATTCGCAGTTATATCCTTCGTCGTTAGCCAGTATGCAGGGGCGGTTTATGCAGGCGGCAAGCTCCTCGCCGTCCATCTTCTGAACCGTTTTAAGCTCAAAGAAGCGCGCTCCGGCATAGTAGCCGGCTATTATGTTTTCGGCAAGCTGTGTATTGGGACCTGCCGCCGGTCCGAACGGCGCCTCCAGCTTTTCGCCGAAGAGCATAAGCGCGGACGCGTCCTTTTTAATATAGGGTGAGTTTACGCCGAATACGGCGCCGCTTGCTTCCTTTTCGCCTATGGCCCATTCAGTAAGCCGCTCAAAGGATAAGGGGTTCATTTTTTCGCTCATTTTTCTAGCCTCCCTTTCTTGCTGTGTCAGCCGTTAAGCCTGTTCCAAAGCTTTGTTGAAACTTCGAGCGTTTTGGCGTTTTCTTCCTCTTCGTTCGCTATCAAAAGCTTTCTGTCCTTCATAAGCAGCTTGCCTGCGCACATGGTTGTTTCGCACTGCCTGCCCGCCATGCCGAATATCATATGTCCGTCTATATTGTCCGCGCTGAAGGGGGTGAAGGGCTTGTAGTCCATAACTATTACGTCCGCGCTCGCGCCCGGCTTTATAACGCCAAGCTCGTTGGGGAAATACTTGGCGGCAATCTTCGCGTTGTTCTTAAAGAGCATGGTTGTAACCTCGCCCCAGGCAACGTTTGGCATGCCGGCATTGTGGCGCTGAATGGTAAGGGCAACCTTAAGGCTTTCAAGCATATCAAACGTATACGCGTCCGTGCCCATGCCAACGAGTATGCCCTTTTCAAAAAGCTTAAGCACGGGCGAGCAGCCTACGGCGTTGCCCATGTTCGATTCGGGGTTGTTCACAACCATTGTGCCCGTTTCGCGTATTATGTCCATCTCCGCGGGGCTTACGTGTATGCAGTGGCCAAGCAGGGTCTTTTCGCCCAGAATACCGTTGTACATAAGGCGGTTCACGCTGCGGCAGCCGTAGTTCTTCATGGAATCGTAAACGTCGTTCATGCCCTCGCAAACGTGAATATGGAAGCCCGTGCGGCCGCCGTTTGCCTTAACGCATTTTTCAAACGTTTTGTCGCTTATGGTGAAAAGCGCGTGCCCGCCGAACATGGCCTTGAGCATGGGGTTATTCTCCCGCTCGCAGTAATCGATAAAGTTCTTGTTTTCCTCTATCGATTCGTCGCACTTCTTTTCGCCGTCGCGCTCGCTTACTTCGTAGCAAAGGCAGGCGCGTATGCCCAGCGCCTTCGCCGCGTCCGCTATCGCGAAAAGGCTGCCGTTTATTTCATAAAAGCTGGCGTGGTGGTCAAATATGGTTGTGCAGCCGGTTTTTATGCAGTCTATAATCGTGGTGTAAGCGCTTCTGCTCGTTCCCTCAAGCGAAAGGTTGCGGTCTATCTTCCACCACATGCCGTCCAGCACCTCGAAGAAATTGGTGGGGTTGTAGCCGCGTATGCTGAGCCCCCTCGCAAGGGCCGAATATATATGCGTATGCGCGTTTATAAACGCCGGCATTATAACTCCGCCGCGCGCGTCCACAAACTCGGCCTCGGGATATTTCTTTTTCATTTCCTCCGTGGTGCCTATTTCTTTAATAAGCTCGTTTTCCGTTACAACTGCCCCGTTTTCATAATACGGTGCCGCGTCATCCCTTGTTATAAGCCTGCCGTTTCCGATGATTATCATGCTTTTATCCTCCTTGAAGATGGGATTTGTTATAATAAAAAAGCGCTCGGATAATAAGGCATACCCTTATTTTGCCCGCGCGCAAAGCACTCCCTTACAGCATTACCGTGTCGACTTTTTTCTTATGATATTATAATATCATCCCAATGAAAGTATGACAAGCAAAAAACCGCCAAAATATTTTTTGATAAACTAAAAAACTTTTTATACCGACTTTGCAACTTACTCAATATATGGTAAACTAAGCATGCACGAACATAAAACCGAAACGGAGGCGACACGCCCTATGGACGATAAAACGCTGGACCTTGTAAAAAGACTTGCCAAGGCCATGGCCGCGCAATTCGGAGGAAACTGCGAAATAGTTGTGCATGATCTTAATACGGGCGATCCGGAAAGCACGATTGCCGCTATAGAAAACGGGCATGTTTCAAAGCGCCGCATTGGTGACGGCAGCTCACCCGTTGTTCTTGAGGCCCTTAAGCATAAGGGAGAGCACATGAACGATGAGCTTGGCTACCATACTAAAACGGCGGACGGAAGAACGCTCAGGTCAAGCACGGTTTATATAAACGACGAAAACGGAGTGCCGGAGGGCATATTCTCGATAAACTACGATATGACCCCGTTTATGATGGCAAGGAGCGCCGTGGATTCGTTCATTGCGGACGATAAGGAAGAGCATGAAACCCCGCAGATACCCACAAGCGTGAACGAGCTGCTGGACGAGCTTATAGAAAAATCCGTAAGGCTCATAGGCAAGCCCGTTGCCATGATGAACAAGGACGATAAGGTTCGCGCCATACGCTATCTTAATGACGCCGGCGCCCTGCTTATAACCAAGAGCGGAGACAGGATTTCAAGCTATTTCGGCATAAGCAAATACACGCTCTATTCTTATCTGGACAGCGGCAAGGAATAAGACCTTGCGAAATAACGAATAAAAATAAAAACTCAATCGACGAAAGGACGGACAGTATGGACATTTGCGCAGTAAAGAAGGCCGCGCAGGGCTACGAAAAAGAGATGACCCGCTTTTTGAGGGACCTTATAAAGATCCCCGGCGAAAGCTCGGGCGAGGAAGGCGTTATCCACAGAATAGCCGAAGAAATGAAGGCTGTGGGCTTTGACAAGGTTGAGATAGACGGCCTTGGCAACGTGCTTGGCTACATGGGCAAGGGCGAAAGGCTTATCGCGTTCGACGCGCATATAGATACCGTTGGCCTTGGCGAAATGAGCAACTGGAAGTTTGATCCCTACGAGGGCTACGAAACCGAAACCGAAATAGGCGGCCGCGGCGCGAGCGACCAGCTGGGCGGCATAGTAAGCTCCGTTTACGGCGCGAAAATAATGAAGGAGCTTGGCCTTATACCCGAGGGCACAAGCATTCTTGTAACCGGCACCGTGCAGGAAGAGGATTGCGACGGCATGTGCTGGCAGTACATTCATAATATAGACGGCATCACGCCCGAGTTTGTTGTTATAACCGAGCCTACCGACGGCGGCGTTTATCGCGGCCACAGGGGCAGGATGGAAATCCGCGTGGACGTTCTGGGCGTAAGCTGCCACGGCAGCGCTCCCGAGCGCGGCGACAACGCTATTTATAAGATGGCGGACATACTTAAAGAGGTTGAGCAGCTTAACGAAAACGGCTGCACCGAGGAATACGGCATAAAGGGCCTTGTAAAGATGCTTGAGCCGGAATTCAACCCCGAGCACTATATGGATGCCCGCTTCCTTGGCCGCGGCACCATCACCACCAGCCAGATATTCTTCACCTCGCCTTCACGCTGCGCGGTTGCGGACAGCTGCTCCGTTTCACTTGACCGCCGCATGACTGCCGGCGAAACCTGGGACAGCTGCATTCGCGAGATAGAGGCTCTGCCCGCCTGCAAGAAGCACAACGCCAAGGTTAGCATGTATATGTACGATCGTCCCAGCTGGACCGGAGAGGTATACAATACCGAGTGCTATTTCCCCACCTGGATAAACAAGGAAACCGCGCCCCACGTGCAGGCCGTGGCGGAGGCTCATAAGCTTCTTTACGGCGAAAAGCGCTGCGGCGACAGCACCGCCATGGCAAAGAGGGAGAGGCCGCTTATCGATAAGTGGACATTCTCTACCAACGGCGTAAGCATACAGGGCCGCTACGGCATACCCTGCGTGGGCTTCGGACCCGGTGCCGAAAGCCAGGCGCATGCCCCCAACGAGATTACCTGGAAAGAGGACCTGGTGCACTGCGCGGCCATATACGCGCTGGTTCCCGGCCTTTATAAGGGCAAAGGAGACGAGGACGTAACCGAGTTCCGCGCCACCCTTACCGATAACGACATAAAGTAATGCCGCAAAGGAGAACAGAAATGAGCAACGTAAAGCAGTATACCGACATTTTGAATGGCCTTAAGCTTGAAAACATGTATGAAAACGACTTTTTCCTTACCTGGGAAAAGACCTTTGACGAGATAAAGGGCGTTTTCACCGTTGCGGACGCGCTTAGGCACCTGAGGGAGAACAACATATCCGCCAAGATATTCGACAGCGGCCTGGGCATAAGCCTTTTCAGGGATAACTCAACCCGTACCCGCTTCTCCTTCGCCTCCGCCTGCAATCTGCTGGGCCTTGAGGTTCAGGACCTTGACGAGGGCAAGAGCCAGATAGCGCACGGCGAAACCGTACGCGAGACCGCGAACATGATTTCATTCATGGCGGATGTAATCGGCATTCGCGACGATATGTATATCGGCAAGGGCAATACATACATGCACAATGTTGTTAACGCCGTAACCGAGGGCCACAAGGCGGGCGTGCTTGAGCAGAAGCCCACGCTTGTAAACCTGCAGTGCGACATAGACCACCCCACCCAGGTTATGGCCGATACGCTGCACCTTGTGCACCAGTTTGGCGGCATAGAGAACCTGAAGGGCAAAAAAGTTGCCATGACCTGGGCATACAGCCCCAGCTACGGCAAGCCCCTCTCCGTTCCCCAGGGCGTTATAGGCCTTATGAGCCGCTTCGGCATGGAAGTTTCCCTGGCCTATCCCGAGGGATACGAAATTATGGACGGCGTAGTTGATATAGCCAAGAAGCAGGCCGCTGAATCCGGCGGAAGCCTTACCGTATCCCACGACATGAAGGAAGCCTTTAAGGATGCGGACATTGTTTATCCCAAGAGCTGGGCTCCCTTTAAGGCCATGGAAGAGCGCACCGAGCTTTACGGCAACGGCGACATGGAAGGCATAAAGGCCCTTGAAAAGAGGCTGCTTGCCCAGAATGCCACCCATAAGGACTGGGAGTGCACCGAGGACATGATGAAGCTTACGAAGAACGGCAAGGCGCTGTATCTGCATTGCCTGCCTGCCGACATAACCGGCGTTTCCTGCGAGGCCGGCGAGGTTGCCGCCAGCGTGTTCGATCGCTATCGCGATCCGCTTTACAAGCAGGCCAGCTTCAAGCCCTATATAATCGCCGCCATGATATTCCTTGCCAAGGTAAAGGATCCCGCGGCAAAGCTGCTTGAACTTGAGGCGCGCGGAGCGCTCAGGCACAACGGCTAAAATTTAATATAATTGCATAGTTGACTAAGGCCGATTTCAGAGTTAATATATTTCGCTGAAATCGGCTTTTGCGTAAAACCGACTTTTTTGTTTGAAAGGGCTTTTTGACTATGGATTATTATTTGCTTACCGACGTTACGGCAAGGATAGGCTACGAGCTTGCCTTAAGCGGCGCGGAAACATTCAGAATAGAGGAAACGATGCGCCGCATAATGTCCGCCTACGGGGTTGAGTGCGAAACCTTCGCCATACCCAGCAGCGTTATGATAAGCATAGAATCGGACAAGGGAAAGCCCATTATGATAATGAGAAGGGTAGGCTTCCACGGAAACGATCTTGAGTCCGTGGAAAAGCTTAATTCGCTTGCCCGCCGCATCTGCGCCGAAACGCCAAACCCTGCCGTGGCCATACAGTGGCTTGAGGAAACGCTGCGCGCGCGCAGAAAATACTCAACCCTTGTTTATTATATAGGCAATTTCCTTGTCGCGGCCGGCTTCTGCCCCCTTTTCGGCGGGGATATTAAGGACAGCATTATTTCGGGCTTTCTTGCCCTTATAATAGGCGCCGTAACGCGCATAATGAACAAAATGGAAACGAACCCGTTTTTCAGCACCATAGCCGCGGCGTTTCTTATGGCCGTTCCGGCTTACGTGCTTGCGGGCCTTGGCGTAACAACATACAGCCATTCGGTTATAATAGGCGCGCTTATGCTGCTTGTGCCGGGGCTTCTTATTACCAATTCCATGAGGGACGTAATATACGGCGATACCAATTCCGGCATAATAAGAATTGTGCAGGTTCTTCTGTATGCTTTGGCCATAGCCTTGGGTACTGCCGCGGCATGGCATCTAACGGAGGGCATATACGGCGTATCCGTTTCAACAGGCTCCGCGGACTACCCCATGTGGGCGCAGGCGATAGGCGCGGCGGTGTGCTGCGCGGGCTTTGCCATTATATTCAATGTGCATGATTGGGGCGTTATACTCTGCATAATAGGCGGGGTTATAACCTGGATGAGCTATTTGATATTCGGTGAGCTTGGGCTTGATGTTTATCAGATGAACTTTTTGGCTTCCGTTATAGCGGCCATATATGCCGAGGGCATGGCAAGAAAGCGCAGATACCCAGTCCTTTCGTATCTTGTTATATCAACCGTGCCTCTGCTGCCCGGCGCCGGCATATATTATACGATGAGCACCGGCATAGACGGAAACATGATATCCGCCCTGCAGAAGGGGCTTGAAACCGCGGGCATAGCCGGCTGCATAGCGGTTGCTATACTTCTCGTGTCCACCATATTCCGCCTTGCCGCCAAAATCAGCGCCAAAAGGGCGGAGGGGAAAT
>CAZRHS010000043.1:0-12533 GCA_964600045.1 uncultured Clostridium sp. | reverse complement strand
TCCCTAAGGTGCACGGGAACCGGCATATCGGGTATGCTCTCCGCGTCCGCAAAGGCGGATTCCATGGCCGTAACAACGCTGTTTGACTTTGGGCTTTCGCATATAAATATTATGGCCTGCGTTATGGAAAGCCTGGCCTCGGGCATGCCTATAAGCTCAAGCGCCTGCGCGGCGGCAACGGCCTGAACCATTGCCTGGGGATTGGCCAAGCCAACATCCTCCGAAGCGTGGGCAATCAATCTTCGGCATATAATGCGCGGATCAACGCCGGCGTACACAAGGCGGGCAAACCAGGCTATCGCGGCATCGCTGTCCCCTCCGCGAAGGCTTTTGCAGAAGGCCGAAAGCATATTATAAAACTGCTCATCGTCAACGTTTACAACCTTTTTCTGCACGCTTTCCGCGGCAACGGCGGCATCAATATGAATAACGCCGTTTTCATCGGGCGCGGTTGTGAGCGCGGCAAGCTCAAGCGCGTTAAGCGCGCAGCGGGCATCCCCGTTTGCGGTGGCGGCTATATGCTCAAACGCATCGTCATCAATTTGTATATTAAGCGAGCCTAAGCCCCGCTCCTTATCCGAAAGGGCGGCGCGCATCGCCCGGCCAACATCCTTAACCGAAAGCGGATAAAACTGAAACAGCCTGCAGCGGGAAACAACGGCGCCCGTCATGGATACCATGGGGTTTTCCGTGGTTGAGCCTATAAAGCGCACTATGCCGGACTCAAGAGCGGGCAAGATGGAATCGCTCTGCGTTTTTGACCAGCGGTGGCACTCATCAAGCAAAAGATAGGTTGGCGTGCCGTACATCTTCAGATCCTTTTCCGCCTGATCTATTACGGCGCGAACCTCCCTTACGCCGGCGGTTACTGCATTAAGCTTCGCTATTTTGGCGCCGGTATGGGCGGCTATAACGCTGGCTAAGGTTGTTTTGCCGCAGCCCGGAGGGCCGAAGAATATGCTGCTTGTAAGGGTATCGGTTTCTATGGCGCGCCTTAAAAGCCTGCCTTTGCCAACTATGTGCTCCTGCCCTATGAATTCATCAAGCGTTCTTGGGCGCATTCTGTCCGCAAGCGGGGCGCGGCGGCCTGCCGATGCCGAAAAAAGGTCCATTATCAACAGTCCTTTCTCATTGATTTACGCACCCTGATTATACCCTAAATGCGCTCTTTACACAATCTCGACCGCGGCGTATAATCATACTCGGTTAGTGGGAATTAACACTTTTCTTAAGGAGGATGACAGTCCAAAGGTGAAGCAGCAGCAAATAGACATAACAAGCTCGGCACACAGCCCGGGCAAAATAATATGGAAACTGGCATGGCCCGTAATGCTCGAGCAGGTGCTGGTAATGATGGTTCAGTATGTGGACACGGCAATGGTAGGCGCGATAGGCCCGAACGCCACGGCCGCGGTTGCGCTGACAACCTCCACAAACTGGCTGATGAACGGCATTATAGCCGGCGTTGCGATAGGCTTCAGCGTGCCGGTTGGCAACTACATAGGCGCAAAGCTTTACGACAAGGCAAGGGATGTTGTGCGCCAGAGCGTTATGGCGGTTTTCGCCGTTGGCGCCGTGCTTACGGCAATTATGCTTCTGCTTGCCCCGCATCTTCCCTACTGGCTTGGCGGAGATCCTGAAATATGCCCGGACGCGACAAGCTATATTTCAATAGTTTGCTTATCATACATAGCAAGCACATCCATACAGGTTTGCTCAAGCATACTGCGCTGCACGGGCGATACGTCAACGCCGCTTATATTCAACGTTTCCACAAACCTGATAAACATGGTGCTCAACTTTTTGCTTATATATGAGCCGAGGGAAATTTCCGTATTCGGGCTTTCGTTCAATATGTGGGGTGCGGGGCTCGGCGTATCGGGCGCGGCAATCGCAACGGCTATCGCCAATATGTTCTCGGGCGTAATGCTGCTCAGGGCGCTGTTCCTTAAAAAATTCCCCTGCAACATAAGCACAAAGGACAAGTTCCGCTTTGATAAGGAAATTTGGAGCGACATGGTGCGCGTAGGCACGCCGGTTACATTTGACAGGGTTTGCATATCCTTTGGTCAGATACTTATGACGGCCATGGTAACCTCCCTTGGCACGGCTTCACTTGCGGCGCATTCGCTTGGCATAACGGCGGAATCCATAACATATATGCCGGGATACGGCTTCAGCGCGGCGGCTACAACGCTTGTTGCCCAAAGCCTTGGCGCGGGGCGCAAGGATCTTGCCAAGAAGTTTTCGAACATATGCGTTATAGGCTGCGTTATAATGATGAGCGCGCTCGGCGTTGTGCTGTTCTTCTTCGGCGGAAACATAGTTTCGCTGTTTACCCCAAGCGCGGAGGTTGTGCTTTTAAGCGCGGCGGCGCTTAAGGTGGAGGCGCTGGCGCAGCCCTTCTTCGCCCTTACAAACTCCATCGCCGGCACGTTCCGCGGGGCAAGAAAAACAAAGTGGCTGTTCCTGTTCGGGCTTGCGGGCATGTGGCTTGTTCGCCTGCCGGTTTGCTATATTATGACGCACTTTACAACCCTTGGTCTTACCGGCGCCTGGATAGGCATGGCGGGAGACCTTACCGTTCGCGGCATAGTTTCATTTATCGTTTACCGCACGGGAAGCTGGCTTGAGGTGCCCATGAATCTTGGCTATGTGGAGCCCAAAGAGGGCGGAACGGACTGAGCCTTGACGCGGCCCGTATTTATCCATGATATTTCGATTTTATAAAGAATATTTAATCGTTATATCGCCGCAACTTAATGAATCGTTTCCTGCAAAAATGCAGGTACACCAACTAACTTAATTGAAATCAAAACGCCGCATTGCCTGCATTTTCCGGTGATTCGCGGCGTTTTTGTATGCTTATACGGCTGCACAATTGCAGGATTGGGTATGCAAAGCGCATAATTTAGGCTTATAGCAAAGCTTTTTGTGCGCAAAAAAACGAATTGCCAGCCTTGTTTAACGGGCGTTTTGTTGCTATAATTAGCATAATTTCGCATAAGGGGGTCAAAGCATAAATGCTTGGACAAGGAACTAACGATCCTATAAGGATTTTCGGCGGCAGCGCCAGCACCAAATTCGTTAAGAAAATGTGCGACTATCTGGGCTGCCCGGTTGGAGACAACACCACCTTGGTATTCTCTGAAGGCAACACATTCGTTCGCCTGAACGAGAGCGTACGTGACAAGGACGTTTACCTGGTTCAGACCATCGGCCTTAACCCCAACAACGAATTCATGGAGCTGGTGTTCTATATAGACGCGCTCAAGCGTGCCAGCGCCAACAGCGTATCCGTTATAATGCCTTACTTCAGCTACGCTAAGGGCGACAAGAAGGACGAGCCCCGCGTATCCATCCGCGGCCGCGTTTGCGCGGACATGCTCGAGATGGCCGGTGCCGACCGCGTGCTTACAATGGATCTTCACGCCGCGCAGGTGCAGGGATTCTTCTCCAAGCCCGTTGACCACCTTTACGCACAGCCCCTGCTTGCGGCATACGCCCGCTATGCAGGCATAGTCACTCCGGACAGGATTGACGACATAGTTGTTGTTTCCCCCGATGCGGGCAGCGCGAAACGCGCCCGTTCCATGGCGGATGAACTGGGCTGCGCCGTTGCAATAGGCGACAAGATGCGCGTTGGCCACGACGAAAACGCCAAGGTGCTTGAGATAATAGGCGACGTTAAGGGCAAGGACTGCATAGTGGTTGACGACTTCACCATTTCCGGCGGCACGCTTATAGATGTTGCCCACGGCCTTAAGGAAAAGGGCGCCAACAAGATTTACGCTTTCCTCTCCCACGTTGTGCTGCAGGAAAAGGGCGTAAAGCGCATAGACGAAAGCCCCATAGAGATGCTTGTTTCAACCGACACGGTGGATTGCCCCGCGGTTGCCAACAGCAAGAAGATTCGCATAATCTCCGCCGCTCCTCTGTTCGCGGAGGCCGTAAAGGCCATTCACGAGCGCGGCTCCGTAAGTACCCTGTTTGAGCACACTCCCAAGAAGATGCTCGAGATAAGCTTTGCCCAGCAGATGAGCCTGGACGGAGTAACCAAATAAGTTTGTTCCCCTTTTTATATATTGCGGCGTGCTGTAGCTTTTGTCTCGGCATGCCGCTTTATTTTTTGCAATAATCTCTCCTCCGCCCGATTTTGGGGCACAAAAAAGGCGGCACACGGCCGCCGATTTTCAATTCTTTTTTAGTTTTTCAGCTGTTCCTTTGCTTTTTTAAGCTCGTCTTCCTCAAGCACGCGGTAAGCAACCTTGCCCACAAGCGTTTTGGGCAGATCCTCACGGAACTCTATATCGTAGGGCATGGCGTATTTGGCAACGTGCTTTGAGCAATATTCAAGCAGCTGCTTTTTCATGCTCTCCCCCGCTTCATAGCCGGGCTTAAGAACAATAAAAGCCTTTATCTTCTGCATCTTGTAGGGATCAGGCACGCCTATAACGCAGCTCATGTGCACAGCCTCGTGGGCATCGAACACGTTTTCCATCTGGGAAGGATAAACATTATAGCCGCTGGTTACTATCATGCGCTTGATTCTCTGGCGGAAGTATATGAACCCGTCCTCATCCATAACGCCGAGGTCGCCGGTATGCACGTATGTGCGGCCGTCATCATGCTTGCGCAGGGTTTGGGCCGTTTCGTCGGGATGGTTGCAGTATTCAAGCATTACGGTGGGTCCGGCAAGGCAAATCTCGCCCTCCTCGCCGTAAGGAAGCTCCTCTTCCGTGCCTACCTTGACTATTTTATAGAAAGTGTCCGGGAAGGGTATGCCTATGCTGCCCTCGCGGCTCATGTTATAAGGCGTTAAGCAGCTTGCGGTAACGCACTCGGTTGTGCCGTAGCCCTCGCGAACCTCTATGGTTGCGTTATGCTGCTTTAAGAACTTGTCTATGCGCTTTTTAAGCTCCACACTCAGGCTGTCTCCGCCGGAGAACATGCCCTTAAGGCAGGAAAGATCAAGATTGTCTATACCGTCAAGCCTTAAAAGCGCCTCATAAAGCGTGGGAACGCCGGCAATGAAATTGGGCTTATGCTTTTCAAGAAGCTCCGCGTATGTTTTGGGCGTGAAGCGCGGCACAAGTATGCACCTGCCGCCGCTTACAAGCATGGAGTGTATGCTTACGCCAAGGCCGAAGCCATGGAACATGGGCATTATGGCAAGCATTTTGTCGCCCGGCTCAAACATGGGGTTGGTGGCTATTATCTGCCTGCCCAAAGCGTTAAAGTTAAGGTTTGAAAGCAGAATGCCCTTGGTTTTGCCGGTGGTGCCGCCGCTGTAAAGAATGGCCGCGCCCTGCTCCGCGCGCCTCGGCACACGGTATTCAATAACGCCATCGCCGTTCTTTATAAACTGCTTCCAGGTTATGGTCCAGTCCGTTTCCGGCACCTTGGCTATCTTTTTGCCAAGCGTAAGCTTGTACCCAACCTTTTTAATGGGGTCCAGCGCATCGGCAACGGACGCGATTATAAGCGTTTCAAGGCCGGTTTTTTCCTTTATCGCCTGAAACTTGGGGAAGAACTGATCAAGCGTTATGGCAACCTTTGACTTTGAATCGTTAAGATAGAACGCTATCTCGTTTTCACTTGAAAGGGGATGAATCATGTTCGCTATCGCGCCTATCATGTTGGCGGCATAGAACATGGAAACGGTTTGAGGGGTGTTGGGCATGCATATAGTTACCCTGTCCTCCTCCTTTACGCCCAGGGCCTTGAGTGCCTTCGCGGCCGCCCTTATATCCCTTACGGCATCGGCGTAGGTTGTTTTTTTGCCCATGAAATCATAGGCTATATAGTCCGGATACTCCCTGGCCACCTGCTCAACGGCTTCTTCCATTGTGCAGTCCGGATACTCCAGCGTTTCCGGCACACAACCGTAGTACTTAAACCACGGCTTTTTAACTTGTTCCATCTGAACCTCCGAATAATTGCAGATAAAAATTATTTAATATACATCTTTCCCACTATAAAGTTCTGAAGCCTTATAGGCAGCACCTTGCCCAGGAAGCAGAAAAGCTTATACTGAAGCCCTACGGTGCTTAGAACCTTGGGATGCTTTTTAAGCGAAAGAGCCACGAACTTTTTGGCTATCATTTCAGGGCCCATGCCGTTTTGCTCATCATGCTCCATAACGGCAACGCTCTTTTCCACGCTTTTACCGTAGTTTTTATCATCCGCGGCCTTTATGCGCGCCTTTGTGAAGCCGGTTTTAACATCGCCCGGCATAACGGCGGCAACGCGGATATTGAACGGCTTAAGCTCGTTTGCAAGCGCGAGAATAAGGGCGTTTACGGCGAATTTGCTGGCCGAATAGAACGCCTGGAACGGAATTGCGAAAACAGCCGCGACGGAGCTTGTGGCAAGAATTGTGCCGCCTTTTTCGCGCATAAGCGGAACGGCCGCGCGCACGCATGCATGAAGGCCAAAAAAGTTCACGTCAAGCTGACGCCGCGCAGCCTGCATTGTTGTGCTTTCCGCGGCGCCCGATACGCCCATGCCGGCGTTGCTTAAAAGAACGTCCAGCCTGCCGTTTTCCTCTCCTATTCTTTTGAAGGCGCTGTTTACGCTTTCCTCATCCGTAACATCGGTATGTATGAATATAATTCCGTTTTCGTTGGGGTCGGTTCGGCTAAGGCAATATACCTTGTCTCCCCTGTCCCTGAAAAGTCGGGCGGCGGCAAGCCCTATGCCGCTGCTCGCTCCCGTTACGGCAACTATTCTGCCATTATCAGTCATTAAGAACCACCCTTGCGATTATGTCCATGGCCTCGTCAAGCACGCTTTCGGTATGCGTTGCCATAAGGCTGGTACGCAGCAGGCACTCCGTGGGCGCGGTGGCCGGCGGAAGCACGGGGTTTACATACACGCCCTCTTCAAACAGCTTTTTGCTCATTACGAGGGTGCGCTCGGGATCGTATGTATAAATAGGCACTATGGGGATGCGCCTGTTCTGAGCCTTTACGGTGGGTACGCCGCGCGCCTCAAGGCCGCTGCGGTAATACTCGGCAAGGTCGCCAAGCCTTTCAACTATTTCCGGATGCTCGCGGATAACCTTAAGCGCGGCAATGGCCGTTGCGCAGCTTGCGGGGGTAATGGACGCGCTGAACATGAAGGGACGGGAATTGTGCCTTACGTATTCGCAAACCTTTTTGCTCGCTACCATGTAGCCGCCTATGCTGGCAAGGGACTTAGAGAAAGTGCCCATGGTGATATCAACTTCTTTTTCAAGGCCGAAATAGCTTGCGGTGCCGCGGCCGCCCTTGCCTATTACGCCAAGGCCGTGGGCATCGTCCACCATTACGCGGGCCTTATACTTGCGGGCAAGCTCCACAATTTCCGGCAGACGGCAGATGTCGCCGCTCATGCTGAACACGCCGTCCGTAACGATAAGCTTGCCGGCATCGAGAGGAATCTCGCTTAATCGCTTTTCAAGATCCGCCATATCGTTATGGCGATAGCGCTCAACGGTTGCGTAGCTTAGCTTGCAGCCGTCGTAAATGCTGGCGTGGTTCTCGCGATCGTTAAGCACATAGTCCCTGCGGCCGCAGATTGCGCTGATAATGCCCAAGTTTGACTGGAATCCGGTTGAGAACGTTACGCAATCCTCCGTGCCCAGAAAATCGGCAAGCTCGCGCTCAAGTTTGTTATGAAGATCAAGAGTGCCGTTGAGGAAGCGGGAGCCTGAGCAGCCGGTGCCGTATTTTTTAATGGCCTCAACGCCCGCGTCTATAACCTCTTCGTTCACGGTAAGCCCAAGATAGTTGTTGCTGCCAAGCATTATCCTGCGCTTGCCCTCCATCATAACCTCTATATCCTGCCTTGACTCAAGCTGATGGAAATAAGGGTAAATACCCTTTTCCACAAGCTGGTTGACCAGGACATAGTCCTCGCATTTTTTGAATAATGGCATATAAGTCCTCCAGTTAGTTCGGCACCGCGCAAAAAAATAAATAAAACCCGCGGAACCAAAACACAATGATGCTTAATTATCTTTGTTTTTGGCTGATTTGTCAAGTTTTTGCGGCTTATCCGGCCCTTTCGCCGCCCTTATTAAGAATATGGAAAAATGGGCCGCGATATGGTATAGTATTTCGTATAAAAAAGCGAAAGGAGCCGCCTTTTTTCTTCACGCGGCCTTATATGGAAAAGCAAAGCAAAAAAGCATGGCTGTATCTGCTGCCGGCGATAGCGTTTCTGGGCGTATTCATGATATATCCGCTCATAGACGTTTTTATCTATTCGTTTGAGGAGGGGTACAATTCCGCTTCCCAAACCTATTTCGGCGTTGGTCTTTACAACTATTCATACGTACTTAGGGATCCTTACTTTTTGCAGGCGCTAAAGAACACGTTTTTGCTTGTAATAATAACGGTTCCCGTTTCAACGTCGCTGGCGCTTGTTATTTCGCTTGCGCTAAGCTCCATAAAGAAGCTGAGAAACCTTTTCCAAACGGTATATTTCCTGCCATACGTTACAAACACGCTGGCGGTAGGTCTGGTTTTCATGATACTTTTCAAAAAAACGGCCTATACGGACGGACTGGTGAACCTGATGATAAACTGGTTCGGCGGGGAAAGCGTGGACTTTATAAGCGGGCTTTACTGGGCAAAGATGTTTGTGCTGAGCTTTTACACCATTTGGGTGGTTATGCCCTTTAAGGTGCTTATACTTACAAGCGCCCTCGCTTCGGTTGACGAAACGTACTACAATGCCGCGCGTATAGACGGCGCAAGCGGATTTACCATGTTCACCCGCATAACGCTGCCCATGATATCGCCCATGATATTCTATTTGGTGATAACGGGCTTTATAGGCGCGTTTAAGGCATACAGCGACGCTGTGGCCCTTTTCGGCACGGACCTTAACGCATCGGGCATGAACACGATTGTAGGCTACATATACGATATGCTTTACGGCAACAGCGGCGGTTATCCCTCCTATGCTTCCGCCGCGGCGATACTGCTTTTCGCGGTTGTGCTCACGATAACATGCATAAACCTTATGATAAGCAAAAAGCACGTGCATTATTAAGGAGGCCGCGTTATGCAGAGAAATGACGATTATACCGAAATAAACCGCCGCTACAAAATAAAGCACGGAATATGGACGGGCGTAAAGTACGCATTCCTGGGCCTTTGGGCGATTATAGTGCTTTTCCCGTTTTACTGGATGGTGCTCACGTCCGTTAAGGATTACGGCGCATACAATTCAGAATATATCCCCAAGTTTTTCACCCTTTCGCCCACGCTTGAAAACTACGTTGAGGCGTTTACGCAGGTGCCCCTTGCGCGGTATTTCCTGAACACGCTGCTTTTTACCGTTATAACCACGGCGCTTATGCTTGTTGTTATAACGCTTGCGGCATACGCCTTCGCGCGGCTTGAGTTCAAAGGAAAGCGCATAGCGTTCGCGCTGCTGCTTTCGCTTATGATGATACCGAACGAGCTTGTTATAATAACCAACTTTGTAACCATAACCGACCTTAATTTGAGGAACACGTTTACGGGACTTATACTGCCCTCCGTAACAAGCGTATTCTACATATACCTTCTTAAGGAAAACTTTGCCCAGGTGCCGGACGAGCTTTATTACGCCGCCAAGGTGGACGGGGCTTCGGACTTTAAGTATTTAACCCGCGTGCTTATACCCATATGCACGCCCACGCTTGTTACCGTTATAATACTTAAGGTTATAGAATGCTGGAACAGCTACGTTTGGCCCAGGCTTATCACGGACGACAGCAGCTATTATCTTGTTTCCGGCGGCATACAGGCGATACGCGAGGGCGGCTTCGGCAGGGATAACATACCCGCCATGATGGCCGCGGTTGTTGCGATATCGGTGCCGCTGATAGTGCTTTTCCTTATATTCAAGAATAAGATAATGGAAGGCGTTTCAAGGGGAGGATTAAAGGGATGAGCCGCAAGAAAACAGCAATAAAGGCCATAAGCCTTGTCCTTACCGCCGTAACGCTCAGCCTTATGCTCTGCGCCTGCCACGGAACGGGCGGACTGAGCGAATTTGAGATGCCCGAAAGCTTTGACACATCAAAGAAATATGAGCTTACATTCTGGGCAAAGAACGACACGAACAAGAACCAGACAAAGATATATGAGCAGGCGATAGCGGACTTTGAGGCGCTTTATCCGAACATTACAATAACGCTAAGGCTGTATACTGATTACAGCAAAATTTATAACGACGTTATAACAAACATTGCCACCAACACAACGCCGAATATATGCATAACGTATCCGGACCATATAGCAACCTACCTTACGGGCACAAACGTTGTTGTTCCGCTTGATGAGCTTATGGAAAACCCGCAATACGGACTTGGCGGGAGCGAACTTAGGTTCACAACGCCTAAGAGCAGCGAGCTTGTTTCAAAATATCTTGAGGAATGCCGCATAAACGGCCACTACTATGCTTTGCCGTTCATGCGCTCAACCGAGGCCTGCTACATAAACAAAACATACGTTGAAAAGCTGGGCTTCACCCTGCCCGATACACTTACCTGGGACTTTATATGGCAGGTTGCCGAGGCCGCGACAGAGAAGAACGCGGACGGAACATATAAGGTGAACGGGCAGAACGTTATGATTCCGTTTATATACAAATCAACGGACAACATGATGATAACCCTGCTTGAGCAGGGCGGATACGCCTATTCCGACGACGAGGGCAATGCCCTTATGTTCAACGACGACACGAAGGAAATTCTTTATACCGTTGCGTCGCACGTTAAAACGGGCGCGTTCTCAACATTCAAGATATCGGGCTACCCTGCTAACTTCTTAAACGCGGGGCAGTGCATATTCGCCATAGACTCAACCGCAGGCTCCACCTGGATGGGCACGGACGCCCCGCTTTCGGACATAAGCGCGGACAAGCTGGTGCGCTTTGAAACGGCCGTGCGCACGGTGCCTCAGCTTAACCCGGACGAACCCAAAATGATGTCCCAGGGGCCGAGCGTATGCGTATTCAACAAAGAGGACAGCGGCGAGGTTCTGGCCTCGTGGCTGTTCTGCCAGTATCTGCTTACGGACGGGGTGCAGATAGCCTATTCAGAAACCGAGGGCTACGTTCCCGTTACCGAAACCGCGCGCGCAAACGACGAATACCTTAGCTATCTTTCAAGCGACGAGAATTACGAGGTTAAGATTAAGGCTGTAAACATGCTGCTTGAAAACGTGGACAACACATTCACAACGCCGGTGTATAACGGCTCCGCCTCATTGAGGGACGCCGCGGGCCAACTGATAGAAAACACGGCCAAATCCGTGCGCCGCAAGGAAACGATAGACGATGCTTACATGGAAGAGCTGTTTGACGACGTGATTTCCCTATACAGAATAGGCAACGCCGAAACCGCTACTTCCGGCAAGGAGGAGCTTGGGCCTATGCCCGCCGCATCAAAGGCGCTGCTTATAACGCTTGCCTTGGTATGGGCTGCCATAATAGCATACGCGATATATGGCAAAATAAAGAAAAAAGGCTCGTCGAATTAAACACCTTTTCGACATTTTGTTTTTTTGACTTGATTTATTGGCGTTTTGATTTATAATCTTAATGGCTTTGGGAAACCGGGCCAAATAATTAAAGGAGAACCGAAAGAAATGAAGAAATTCTTAGCTATCGTTCTGGTACTTGCTCTCGCGGTCAGCTTCGCGGCCTGCTCCAGCAGCACTACCACCACCACCGATGAGACTACCACTACCGACGATACCACTACCACTACTACCGAGGAGACCACCACTACCGAGGAGACCACGACCACTGAGGAGACCACCGCTACCGAAGAGGACGTTAAGGGCGAGGGCGTCATGACTTACGAAGAGTATGTTGCCGCCGATCTGGACACCGAGGTTGTTGTTGAGACCTACGTACAGGCCAAGCAGTCCTGGTGGGAAGACAAGGCTACCATTTACACCCAGGACAAGGACGGCGCTTACTTTATTTACGAAATGGCTTGCTCCGAAGAGGACTACGCAAAGCTTGAGCAGGGCACCAAGATAAAGGTTACCGGCTACAAGAGCGAGTGGAGCGGCGAAGTTGAAATCACCGACGCTACCTTTGAAATCGAAGAGGGCAGCTACATTGCCGAGGCTCTTGACGTAACCGAACTGCTCGGTACCGATGAGCTGATCAACTATCAGAACCAGTTCGTATCCTTCAAGGGCATGACCGTTGCGGCCGCCGGCCAGGATGCGAACGGCAACGACGTAGCTTACCTTTACAAGTGGGACGGTTCCGGTCAGGACGGCGACGACCTGTACTTCAACGTAACCCTTGGCGAGAACACCTATACCTTCACCGTTGAGTCCTACCTTTGCGACAACACCACCGATGTTTATGCCGCCGTTAAGGCCCTGAACGTTGGCGACGTGATCGACATGGAAGGCTTCCTGTATTGGTATGAGGGTGTCAACCCCCACATCACCAGCGTAACCCCCGCTGCGTAATCACTGACAAAAGCAACATTAAACGCTCCCCCGCACACGCGAGGGAGCGTTGTTTTT
>CAZRHS010000042.1:0-13122 GCA_964600045.1 uncultured Clostridium sp. | reverse complement strand
ATAAAAAAGCGGAAGCCGCAGCCTCCGCTTTAAGTATGAACTTTATTTATTGTAGGTTTGCTTTACTATCTCAAGCAGCAGCGCGCACATCTTTTCAAGGCTCTGCACGCTTATGAACTCACGATTGCCGTGGAAATTATAGCCGCCGGTGCAAAGGTTGGGGCAGGGCAGACCCTCGTATGAAAGGCGGGCGCCGTCCGTGCCGCCGCGAATGGGCACTATTTCGGGCACTATGTTCAGCGCCTCCATGGAGGATTTGGCCGTTTCAATCAGGTGCATGTGCGGCAGTATCTTTTCCTTCATATTGTAGTAGCCGTCCTTAAGCACAAGCTCCAGTGTGCCCTCGCCGTAGCGGGCGTTTATAAAGTCCGCCGCGCGCTGCATAAGCGCCTTGCGCTCCGTAAACTTTGCAAAGTCGTGGTCGCGGATTATATAGGAAGCCTTCGTTTCCTCAACGCCGCCGCTTATGTAGCCCAGGTGGAAGAAGCCCTCGTAGCCCTCCGTGTGCTCCGGCCTTTCAAAGGCGGGCAGCATCGCGTCAAATTCCTTGAAAACGTGGATGGAGTTTATCATTCTGTCCTTGGCTCCGCCGGGGTGAATATTCCTGCCGTGAACGGTAATCTTCGCGCTTGCGGCATTAAAGTTTTCGTATTCGATTTCGCCTACCGGGCCGCCGTCAACTGTGTATGCAAAGTCCGCGTTAAAGCCCTTTATGTCGAACAGAGTCGCTCCGTTGCCAACCTCCTCGTCGGGCGTGAAGCCTATGGCTATCCTGCCGTGGCGAATGGACTTGTCCTTTATAAGCGTTTCGGCCATTGTCATTATCTCCGCAACGCCGGCCTTGTCGTCCGCGCCAAGCACGGTTGTGCCGTCCGTCACTATCAAATCCTGCCCGGCAAGCGCCTTCATATAGGGGAAAACATCGGTATCTATAGAAACGGAATCGTTAAGCTTAATGTTTCCGCCGTCGTAATTTTCAACTATTCTGGGGTTAACGCCCTGCTCGCCGGTCCACTCAACGGTGTCCATGTGCGCTATAAAGCCGAGCGTGGGCAGGCTCTCGTCCGTTGCGGGAACAAAGCCGTATACGTAGCAGTGCTCGTCAAGCCTCACGTCCTCAAGGCCAATCTCTTTCATTTCGGCCTCTATAATGCGGGCCAGATTGAATTGCTTTTCGGTGCTGGGGATAGCGTCCACGCCGTCTTTGGAACGCGTATCTACCTTTACATATCTCAGAAATCGCTCCGTTACCGCGGAAAGTTCCTTACTCATGGTTATACCTCCGAGCTAAAAATTGTTTAGGCTGCAATAATTTTTTATGCCTGTTGCATATTTTATCACAGTAATATATAATGTGAAAGTGCCGAGGGAACTAAAAAATATAGAGAATTCAACAAAATTTTTGTTGCTCCCGCGCCGCACGTCTTTTTTAGTTGGTTGGGAGTCGAAAGGAGAGGTTATGAATAACGTTGCCGGAGTACGCTGCACAATCTGCGGAAGGACCATGCCTTATACGGAGCAGATGACCTGCCCTCATTGCGGCGAGAAGGGTATACTCGATATTCTTTTCGACTATGATTACATTAAAAAAGACTTTACTAAGGAAAGTTTAGCCAATAACCACGATAATTCCATGTTCCGCTACGCGCCCCTTATGCCGGTGCAGCCGCGGGACTTTTCGCGTTTTCTTCGCGTGGGCTGGACTCCGCTTTATCCCTCAAACCGTCTTGGCGCGGAGCTTGGCCTGAAGGCGCTGTATATAAAGGACGATGGGCTTAACCCCACGGCTTCGCTTAAGGATAGGGCAAGCGCGGTTGCGGTAGCCAAGGCGCTTGAGCTTGGATACGATACAATTGCCTGCTCATCAACGGGCAATGCCGCAAGCTCCCTTGCCGGAAACGCCGCCAGAATGGGCGTAAAGGCCGTTATATTCGTGCCCGAGCGCGCGCCGGAGGGCAAGGTTGCCCAGCTTATGATATTCGGCGCTAAGGTTATAAGCGTTCAGGGCAATTACAGGGAAACGTTTGAGCTTTCCCGCGCGGCAATAGACAAATACGGATATTATAATAGAAACGCCGGCATTAACCCCACCCTTACGGAGGGCAAGAAAACAGTAGCCCTTGAAATCGCGGAGCAGCTTAACTGGTCCGTTACCGATTGGGTAGCCGTTTCCGTGGGCGACGGATGCACCATCGGCGGCGTGTATAACGGGTTCCACGATCTGTATGAGCTTGGCTTTATAGAAAGAATACCCAAAATACTCGGCGTGCAGTCCTCCGGCTGCTGCCCGTTTGTGGATGCGGCGCGCGAAAACAGGGAGCTTGTTCCCGCGGAGGAAAACACCCTTGCCGATTCAATAGCCGTAGGCGTTCCCAGAAACCCCAGAAAGGCTCTTCGTGCGGTCAGCGCGTCCGGCGGCGCGTGGATAGCCGTAAGCGACGAGGATATCCTTTCCACCATGGGCCTTTTGGGCAGAACCGAAGGCGTGTTCGGTGAGCCTGCGGGCGTAACCGCGAGCGCCGGAGTTAAAAAGGCGGTTGAAGCGGGCATTATAAAGCCCAACGAAACCGTTACCACCATCAGCACCGGAAGCGGATTGAAGGACGTTAAAAACGCTCTTCGTGCCGCGGGAAGGCCGCATAAATGCGCCCCCAGCCTTGAGGCGCTTGAAGCAAGCGGCATAATTTAATCGTTTTGCCCCGCAAGCCTTAACGTAACGGGCGGGCGGTAAGCATAAAAATTCCCCAAATAAAAAACCACAGGAGGAAAACCAAAATGAAAAAGTTGCTCGCGATTGTTCTGGCGCTTGTGCTCGCACTGAGCCTGGTTGCCTGCTCAACCGAAACCACAACTACCACCGGTGATGCCGGCGATGCTACCACCACCGACGCCACCACCACTACCGAGACCACCGAAACCACCACTACCGAGACCACCGAGACCACCGAGGCTGCTGATTACAAGATCGGCGTAATCCTTGTTCACGACGAGAACACCGGTTATGACGAAGCCCACATCAACGGCATCAAGAAGGCTCTTGAGAACTGCGGTATTTCCGAAGACAAGGTCATCTGGAAGTACAACGTTCCCGAAGATGAGCAGTGCCACGACGCCGCTACCGAGCTTGTCGAGTCCGGCTGCACCCACATCTTCTCCGACAGCTACGGCCATCAGGCTTATATGCAGCAGGCCGCCAGCGAGAATCCTGACGTAGTGTTCGCCTCCATGACCGGCGACACCGCCGCCACCAGCGGTCTTGCCAACTTCAAGAATGCTTTCTGCAACACCTATGAGTCCCGTTACGTCTCCGGTGTTGTTGCCGGCATGAAGCTGCAGGAAATGATCGCCAATGGCGAAGTCGCTGCCGAGAACATGGATGAGAACGGCAACGTTAAGCTGGGTTACGTCGGCGCTTACCCCTATGCGGAAGTTGTTTCCGGCTACACCGCTTACTTCCTTGGCGTACAGAGCATAGTCTCCAACGTTGTTATGGACGTTCTTTACACCAGCTCCTGGTTTGACCCGACCGCTGAGGCCGAGGCTGCCAACACCCTTATGTCCCGCGGCTGCATCATAATCAGCCAGCACGCTGACTCCACCGGTGCTCCCTCCGCCTGCCAGGCCGCTCAGGAAGCCGGTACCACCGTATATTGCGTAGGTTACAACATTGATATGCTGCCCGCCGCCCCCACTGCCGCGCTGACCAGCGCCCAGAACGACTGGAGCGTATATTACACCTATGCGTTCAACTGCATCCTCAACGGTGAGGAAATCGCTACCGATTGGGCCAAGGGCTATGCCGAAGGCGCCAACATGATCTCCACCCTTGGTGAGAGCTGCGCCGAAGGCACCGCCGAGAAGGTTGCCGAGGTTGAGGCCGCTATCAAGGACGGCACTCTGAACATATTTGATTGCTCCAAGTTCACCGTAAACGGCGAAACCGTTACTTCCTTCCTTGCCATCGATACCGATGGTGACTGGGTAGGCGACGAGGGCGAAGCCATCTCCGACGGCGTATTCCACGAGTCCACTCTGCGCAGTGCTCCTTACTTCAGCCTGAGGATCGACGGCATCACCGAGCTGAACAACAACTAATTTACAAAAGGACCCTATGGGGGAAGCGGCAATGCCGCTTTCCCTAATTTTCTTTTGGCAAACCTACTTTTCTTTTGGTAGGATATATTCTATAATAATATATCTGAAGCATATCGGATATGAACGGGCTCTGTCTCCCATACAAATTAAACAGGCGAGGTACATGCAATTGGAATTCAAAAAAGGAGCCGGTACGGCAGACGTTGCGGTACGAATGGTAAACATTACAAAAAGCTTTTCGCACGTGGTTGCAAACAAGGGCGTTTCGCTTGAAATACACCGCGGCGAAATTCTTTCCCTGCTCGGTGAAAACGGCAGCGGAAAAACAACCCTTATGAATATGCTTTCCGGCATATATTTTCCGGACAGCGGCCAGATTTTCGTAAATGGGGAAGAGGTCAGCATCGCCTCGCCAAAGGATGCGCTGGATCTGCACATAGGCATGATTCACCAGCACTTTAAGCTGGTGGATGTATTTACCGCGGCCGAAAATATAGTGCTCGGCCTTAACGAAAGCGCGGTTCTCGACCTTAACGGCGTGCGCAAGGCGGTAAAGGAAATATGCGATCGCTACGGCTTTGTTGTGGATCCCGATAAAAAGGTATACGATATGTCCGTTTCGGAAAAGCAAACCCTTGAAATAGTAAAGGTGCTTTATCGCGGGGCGGATATTTTGATATTGGATGAACCCACCGCCGTGCTTACCCCGCAGGAAACGGACAAGCTTTTCGCCGTTATGCGGAACATGAAGGCGGACGGCAAGAGCATAGTTATAATAACCCATAAGCTGCACGAGGTTATGGCCATATCAGACCGCGTGGCCGTGCTTAGAAAGGGCGTGTATATAGGCGAGGTTCCCACAAGCGAAACCAACCCGCAGGAGCTTACCAACATGATGGTTGGCAAGGCCACAACCCTTAATATAGACAGGCCTGAGCCCGAAAACCTGAAGGAAAGGCTTGTTATAAAGAACCTTACCGTGAAGGACGCGGACGGCATAACCAAGCTTTCAAACGTAACGTTTACCGCGTACGGCGGGGAAATACTGGGCATAGCCGGCATATCCGGCAGCGGCCAGAAGGAACTGCTTGAGGCCATAGCGGGCCTGCAGGAGCCGGAGGAAGGCTCAAGCATTATGTTCTATCCTCCCGATAAGGAAGGAAGGGAGCTTGTTGGCTCCAGCCCCGAGGATATATACAAGAGCGGCGTTGGCCTTGCCTTTGTTCCGGAAGACAGGTTCGGCATGGGCCTTGTGGGCAGCATGGACCTTGTGGACAACGTGATGCTCAGAAGCTATAAAGAAGGCCGCGGCGCGATAGCGGACCGCAAGCATCCCCGCGAAAGGGCGGAAAAGATAGTGGAAGAGCTTGAGGTTGTAACGCCCGGGCTCAGCACCCCGCTCAGAAGGCTGAGCGGCGGCAACGTGCAGAAAATCCTGGTCGGCCGCGAAATAGCCGCCGAACCTTCGCTGCTTATGACGGCATACGCCGTGCGAGGGCTGGACATAAATACGTCCTATACCATTTACCGCCTGCTTAATGAGCAAAAGGCCAAGGGTTCCGCCGTTATATACGTTGGCGAGGATCTGGACGTGCTGCTTGAGCTTTGCGACAGAATAGTTGTTCTGTGCGCCGGAGAGGTAAGCGGCATTATAGAAGGCCGCGGCGCAAAGAAAGAAGAGGTTGGCCTGCTTATGACCAGGTTGAGCGGGAAGGAGACTAAGCATGAGTAAAGCTAAAAAACGTGAGCCGTTAATTCATATTACCAAGCGCGGCGCCCTGCCCATGTGGCACGGCCTTGCCATACGCGCTGTGGGTCTTCTGGCGGCGCTTGTACTTTGCGCAATAGTGCTTTATGCCCTTACGGGGCTTAACCCCCTTAAGGTATACGGGGCCATGTTCACCGGCGCGTTCGGCACAACCAAGCGCGTTTGGACAACAATAAGAGAGATTATGATGCTCCTTTGCATAGGCATCGGCCTTGCCCCGGCGTTTAAGATGCGCTTTTGGAACATAGGCGGCGAGGGTCAGGTGCTTGTTGGCGGCGTTGCCGCAGCGGCGTGCATGATTTATCTTGCCCCCAAAATGTCCATAGTACCCGCGCTTATAATAATGTTCATCTGCTCCGCCGCGGCGGGCGCGATATGGGGCCTTATACCGGCCGTGTTCAAGGCGCGCTGGAACACAAACGAAACCCTGTTCACGCTTATGATGAACTATATAGCGCTGCAGCTTACGTCGTTCTGCGTTTCAAAGTGGGAAAATCCTTACGGATCAAACACCGTTGGCATTATCAATCAAAAAACGCAGGCCGGCTGGTTCCCGACCATATTCGGCCAGCAGTACATGCTTAATGTTATAATCGTCGTGGTCATTGCCGTTGCCATGTTTATTTATCTTAAATACAGCAAGCAGGGCTTTGAAATTGCGGTTGTGGGCGAAAGCCTGAATACCGCGCGCTACGCCGCCATTAACGTTAAGCGCGTTATAATCCGCACCGTTATGATTTCCGGCGCTATATGCGGCATAGCGGGCTTTATAGCCGTCGCGGGCGCGGGCCACACAATATCAACAAGCACGGCCAACGGCAGGGGCTTCACGGCCATAATCGTTGCGTGGCTTTCCAAGTTCAATTCATTCATAATGTTCGGCGTGTCCACGCTGCTCATATTCCTGCAGCGCGGCGCAAGCGAGATAGCATCCCAGTTCGACCTTAACGACTTCGTTTCCGAAATGATAAAGGGCATAATACTCTTCTTCATACTGGGCAGCGAATTCTTCATAAACTTCAAGCTGCATTTCCGCAGCGCAAGAAAGGAGACGCAAAACAAATGAGCCAAGTCGTTTCCCTTTTCCAGGCGGCCGTATATTTCGGCACGGTAATACTATTTGGCGCGGTTGGCGAGATACTCGCCGAGAAGAGCGGCAACCTTAATCTGGGCGTGCCGGGCATAATGTACATGGGCGGCATAGCGGGCCTTATAGCCGCGTTCCTTTATGAAAACAGCACCGAGAATCCCTCGGCAGCGGTGGCTATAATACTAACGCTTCTTGCGGCGTTCGTAATGTCCATGATAGGCGGGCTTATCTATTCCGTGCTTACCATAACATTAAGGGCAAACCAGAACGTTACCGGTCTTACGCTTACCATATTCGGCAGCGGCTTTGCGAACCTTTTCGGCGGCACGCTGAACAAAATGTCCGGCGGCGCGGGCCAGATATCCGTTGCCTTCACCAGCAGCGTTTATCGCGCCAAGATTCCCTTCCTTTCGGACAGCACCGGTGTTTTCGGCGAGGTATTCTTCTTCTATGGGTTCCTTGCCTATCTTGCCGTTGTAATCGCGCTTGCGGCCATGTGGTTCCTTAACCGCACAAGCGTTGGCCTTAACCTTAGAGCCGTTGGCGAAAACCCCGCTACGGCCGATGCCGCGGGCATTAACGTAACCCGCTATAAATACGCCGCAACCTGCATAGGCGCGGGCATTTCCGGCCTTGGCGGACTTTATTACACAATGGACTATATAAAGGGCACCTGGGCAACCGACGGCAGCATAGAAAAGCTTGGCTGGCTCGCCGTGGCGCTTGTTATATTCGCAACCTGGAAGCCGAACCGCGCTATATGGGGCGCTTATCTGTTCGGCCTTCTCAGCTGGGTATTCTATTACCTGCCCGGGCTTACCCGTTCCAGCCAGGAAATATTCAAAATGCTGCCCTATCTTGTTACTTTGCTCGTGCTGATTGTGGTATCATTAAGGCGCAGCAAGGAAAGCCAGCCCCCCGCGGCGCTCGGCCTTCCGTATTTCAGGGAGGACAGATAGTCTAAATGCCTCAATCGGGAGCCTTTACGGGCTTTACGGCGGACGGATACCGCTTTTTGATGGAGCTTGAGTTCAATAACGAAAAATCGTTTGTGGACGCTAACAGGCAGCGCTATTACGACGGCATAAGAAACCCCATGCGCGCGCTTGCTACGGAGCTCAGTTCAGCGGCACTTGATATAGATCCGCTTTTCAACACGGCCCTTACGGGCGTTATATCGCGCCTTAATAGAGACACTCGCTTCAGCGCGAACAAGCTGCCCTATCGCACCCACGCGTGGCTCAGCTTTCGCCACAAGGGCAAATCCGTGGGCGAGGGATTCGGCCTTTATTTCGAGGTTCAGCCCTCCGGCTACGGCTACGGCATGGGAATATATTCCCCGAATACGGAGCTTATGGCGCAGTTCCGCGCGCGCATACAGGCAAAGCCTACGGCCTTTTTGAAATACGCTAAGGCCGCCGAAAACGCGGGTATGCACCTTGAGGGCGATATGTTTAAGCGGGATAGGTATAAGGACGCGGACGAGCGCCTGAAGCCCTATCTTAACCGCAAAAGCCTGGGCTGGACGTTTTTCTGCCCGAGCGTTAAGCGCACCATGCAGCCGGAGCTTAAGGACGATGTGCTTGAGGCGTTCGCCGTTATGAAGCCGCTTTACAGGCTGCTTTGCGGCCTTGATTAACCATTACAAATTATCTTGGCGGGACTGTATCCCGCCTTTTTTACGGAGGAATTTATGCAGCTTACCAAATTGCAGAACGGCAGCGACATCCGCGGCATAGCCATTGAAATACCCGGCGGAAAGGGCGTTGATTTGACACCGGCCGCGTCTTTCGCCATTGGCCGGGCATTTGCCAGAATACTTAAAGAAAAGCTTAATACGGCCGAAATTCGCGTTTGTATGGGGCGTGATTCCCGCCTTTCCGGCGAGAGCCTCTGCGCCGCGATCGGTGCCGGCCTTGAGGCCGAGGGAGCCAAGGTGTATGACGCAGGCCTTGCCACAACCCCCGCCATGTTTATGGCAACGGTTACGGAGGGCTTTATGTTCTCCGGCTCCGTTATGGCAACGGCAAGCCATCTGCCCTTTGAAAGGAACGGGTTTAAGTTTTTCACGGCTAACGGCGGCTTTGAAAAGGCGGACATAAAGGCCGTGCTTACCGAGGCGGAAAAGCTTTATGAAGAGAACCCCGCAATTGACGCGCGGTTTGAGAAAATAGACTTTATGAGCGTATACTCTTCTCAGCTTGTGAACGCCATAAGGCGCGGCACAGGCAAGCAAACCCCGCTTGAGGGCATGCGCATTGTTATAGACGCGGGAAACGGCGCGGGCGGCTTCTTTGAAAAGAATGTGCTTATACCCCTTGGGGCTAATACCGAGGGCAGCCTTTTTACCGAGCCTGACGGGCATTTCCCCAACCACGCGCCCAATCCGGAGGACGAGCGCGCCATGAGCTTTATTATAAAAGCCGTTGAGGACACAAAGGCTGACCTTGGCATTATATTCGATACGGACGTGGACCGCGCGGGGGCGGTATTGAGCGACGGGCGTGAGCTTAATCGAAACAGGCTTATTGCCATGATAGCGGCCATAGAGCTTAATGAGCACCCCGGCACAACAATTGTTACCGATTCAATCACATCAACCGGCCTTGCCGAGTTCATTTCGGCACGCGGGGGCATACACCGCCGCTTCATGCGCGGCTACAGAAACGTTATAAACGAGGCCATACGGCTTAATAACCTGGGTCAGGACGCGCAGGTGGCTATGGAAACGAGCGGCCACGGCGCGCTAAAGGAAAACTATTTCCTTGATGACGGAGCGTACCTTATGGTAAAGCTTTTAACGGAGCTTTCCCGCGCCAAAGACCGCGGCGAGAGCCTGGGCGAGCTGATAGCGGAGCTGAGGGAGCCTGCGGAGGCCAAAGAATACCGCATGGCGCTGAATTTAGAGGACTTTAAGCCCTACGGCGAGGGCGTTATAGCGGCGCTCACAAAGTGGGCGGAGGAGACGGAGGGCGTAAGCCTTGCGCCGGACAATCACGAGGGCGTGCGGGTGAATTTCGCGCCCGAGCTTGGCAACGGCTGGTGCCTGCTGAGAATGAGCCTGCATGAGCCGCTCATGCCGCTGAACATAGAAAGCGACACCCCGGGCGGCGTGGCCCAAATAGCCACCCTCCTTTACCCCGTGCTGCGGCCGTTCGATAAACTCGATACCGAAAAACTGAAATAATAGGGTAGGGCGACATTAGCCGCCCTTCCGCAAGACTTAGGGCACCGCGAGGTGCCCTGTTTTATCCCATAAATCACTTTTTTGCGCAAAAAAACAGCCGCCGAAATCAGCGACTGTTTCTTTTTAATGGAGGCACCACCCAGAATCGAACTGGGGAATAAAGGTTTTGCAGACCTCTGCCTTACCGCTTGGCTATGGTGCCGATAATGGAGCGGGAGACGGGGCTCGAACCCGCCACCTCTGCCTTGGCAAGGCAGCGCTCTACCGAATGAGCTACTCCCGCAAACATGGTGCCTCAGAGTGGAGTCGAACCACCGACACAGGGATTTTCAGTCCCTTGCTCTACCAGCTGAGCTACCGAGGCAGGAAGTTTGGCGACCCGGAGGGGGCTCGAACCCCTGACCTTCAGCGTGACAGGCTGACGTGCTAACCAACTGCACCACCGGGCCACAAACGCGATTGACATTGAATGGTGGGAACAACAGGGCTCGAACCTGTGACCCCTTGCTTGTAAGGCAAGTGCTCTCCCAGCTGAGCTATGCTCCCGGGTAATGTCAACCGCAGAAGATAGTATACTCTATTTTTATGCTCCCTGTCAACAAATTTATATAATATCTTTTTTTGAAAAAATTAGAACCGGCTTACACCGCGCAAAATTTTGCCGTTTTGTGCGTTTACCTTATAAATATGAAGAGCCATCAAAGGTTTTTTGGCCCAAAACAGTTTACAAGCGGCCGTTTGACTGTTACAATGATATAGTTAGTGCGGCCAGCAAATCTATTGGCCTGAACTTTAATAGCACATAACATTCAGCAATACATACTGGAAAGGACAGCAAGAAGCAAATGAAAGACTACACCGCAGCAAACATTCGCAACATAGGCATATTCGGTCACGGCAGCGAAGGCAAGACCACTCTTACCGAAGCCATGCTTTTCAACGCGGGCCTGCTTGAGCGCCTGGGCAAGGTTGAAAACGGCACCACCACGACCGACTATGATCCCGAGGAGATCAAGCGTACCATTTCCATAAACATGGCCCTTGCGCCCCTTGAATGGAAAGACACCAAGATCAATATTATAGACGCCCCGGGTTTCTTCGATTTCTATGGCGAAGTGAGCGCGGCTATGGCGCTTGCTGATTCCGCCCTTATAGTTGTGGGCGCGGTTTCCGGCCCCGTTGTCGGCGCCGAGAAGGCCATGAGCATGTGCAAAAAGGCCAACAAGCCCCGCATGATAGTCGTTAACCAGATGGATCGTGAAAACGCCAACTTCACCAAGGTTATGGCGGAGATAAACGAAAAGTTCGGCCCCAGCGCCGTTCCCGTACAGCTGCCCATAATGGAAGGCGGCCAGTTCGTAGGCTATGTTGACATTCCCAACATGACCGCCAAGAAGTTCGACGGCAAGGGCGAAAAGGAAATTGCCATCCCCGCGAACATGCAGGACGACGCGCAGACCTATTACGAGGCCCTTACCGAAGCCGCCGCCGAAACCGACGAAGAGCTGATGATGAAGTTCTTTGACGAGGGCGAGCTGAGCCGTGAAGAGATTCTGACCGGCCTTAGCAAGGGCGCCAAGGACGGCAGCATTACCCCCGTTTGCTGCTGCGCGGCTGTTCCCAACATTGGCGTAACCACCCTGCTTGACAATCTTGTGCACTATATGCCCTCCGCGGCTGAGGTTGCTCCCGCTTCCGCTACCGATGTTAAGACCGGCAGCACCGTTAGCATGGCCGATTACGGCAAGTTCGCCGGCCATGTCGTGAAGACCGTTATAGACCAGTTCGGTAAATATTCAATTATAAAGGTTCAGTCCGGCGTTCTGGATGCCACCACCACTCTTTACAATGCCAACAACGAGAAGACCGAGAAGAGCGGCAACGTATTCATTATGCGCGGCAAGAAGACCGTTCAGGTTGATAAGCTTATCGCCGGCGATATAGGCGCCCTGGCAAAGCTTCAGTATACCGCCACCGGCGATACCCTGTGCGATCCTTCCGCTCCCGTAACCTTCGCTCCCATAGATTTCCCCGCGGCCGCCATTTCCATGGCAGTTTCCGCCAAGAAGCAGGGCGAGGAAGACAAGGTATTCGCAGGCCTGAACAAGCTGCTTGAGGAAGATCCCACCATCTCCCTTGAGAAGAATGCCGAAACCGGCGACGTGCTGCTCAGCGGCCTTGGCGAGGTTCATCTGGACGTTATCTGCGCCAAGCTTAAGAATAAGAACGGCGTTGAGGCTCAGCTTGCAGAGCCCCGCATTCCTTATCGTGAAACCATTCGCTCCAGCGCGGAAGCCGAAGGTAAGCACAAGAAGCAGACCGGCGGCAGCGGCCAGTTCGGCGTTGTTAACATGCGCTTTGAGCCCCTCACCAATGGCGAGGACTTCGAGTTTGTAAACGCCATCGTAGGCGGCGTTGTTCCTAAGGAATACATTCCCGCGGTTGAAAAGGGTACCCGCGAGGCCATGCTGCACGGCGTTCTTGCCGGCTATCCCATGACCGGCGTTAAGGCCACGCTGTTCTTCGGTAAGTATCACCCCGTAGATTCCAAGGAAGTGGCGTTCAAGTCCGCCGCCCGCCTTGCCTATAAGGAAGCCTGCGCAAAGGCGTCTCCTGCCCTTATAGAGCCGATCTACCGTTATTACATTCATGTTCCCAATGATTACGTGGGCGCTATCACCAGCGACCTGCCCCGCCGCCGCGGCGTGATGGAGGGCATGAACCCCGTTGAGGACGGCACTGAGGTTGTTGCCCGCGCTCCTATGGGCGAAATGGTCAAGTACGCTACCGACCTTAGGTCCATGACCCAGGCCCGCGGTTACTTCACCAAGGAATTCATAGGCTACGAGGATGTTCCCGCCGTGGAGGCCAAGAAGATCATCGAGCAGTCCAAGCGCGAGGACGACGACGAGGAGTAATTTCCCCCGAAAAAACAATACAGGCAATTCAGGAGGGCAGCCAATCGGCTGCTCTCTTTGCGTT
>CAZRHS010000041.1:0-13777 GCA_964600045.1 uncultured Clostridium sp. | reverse complement strand
AGCAGGGGAGATTTAAGCAGGGCCTGCTTTGTGCTTTCAAGGTGCGTTCTAAGTATTGCCGTTGCAAGCACCGTGTCGCGCTCGCGGCAGGCGTCTATAAGCGCCCTGTGCTCGGCTATGCTTTTAACCATTGGCATATCGTCCTTTGTGTAAAACGGGTGCAGGTATCTGTCCACGTTGGCGTGGAATTGATCTATCAGCTGTATCGCAACCTTGTTTCCGCTCGGCTCATATAGGGCAAAGTGCAGCTTCAGGTTAAGCGAGTCAAGGTTTTCCATGTTCTGCTCGCTGTCAAATTCATTCAGATAGGTGTAAGCCTTATTTGTTGCCTCGTCGTTCATAAGGGGAATGGCCGCGCCGAGTGTGCCCGTTTCAAGCATTATGCGCGTATCCATAACGTTTTTCAGCTCGCTCGCGCTAAGCTTCGTAACCACGGCCCCGCGGTTTTGATATATGCGCACAAGCCCCTGCGCCTCAAGCTGCCTTAGGGCCTCCCTTACGGGTATGTGGCTAACGTTGAGCGCGCTGGATATATCCTCCTGCCTGAGCGGCATACCGCCCGGCAAAACGCCGCGTATTATGGCCGTGCGTATAACCTGAAATATCCAGTCCCGTGCCGCCGCCGAGCGCGGCTGAAATTCCTCGGCTATTTTTTTAAGTTCCATATACTTAAAATGCTCTCTTTCCTGTCAAAAATCAGTGGAATATAAGTGCAATAACAGTTGCCGCTTAATTCGTTGAATTATAATATATGATATGAAATAAAGAATGTTCAGTCAAGAAAAATGTATAAATGCGAACTGCGGCCCGGTTTTATTCATAAAAGGCGAAAGGCGCTGCCGGTGCGGCAGCGCCCTTCTGTGGATGGGGGGTATGTCAAAACGGAGTGCCCGTCATGACCGGTGTTGATTTGGCGTCAAGGCCTTTAGCTCTGCCTCTCGCCCAGTACTATGCTGATGTCTACCTGCTCACTGCCGCGCTGTACGGTCATCGTTACGGTGTCGCCAACGTTGTAGTTGTAAAGCAGAGCGCTCAGGTCGGAGGAGCTTGTAATCTCCTGACCGTCAAAGTAAAGTATGATGTCGTTTACCTTCAGTCCGGCCTTCTCAGCCGCGCTGCCGGATTCAATGGAGTATATCTGCGGATGGGTGGTGTAGCCGTATCCGCCGTAGCTGCCGTAGAAGCCGCCGTAGCCGCCCGCGTTGCCGGTTGTGAACGCAACGTTCTGCATCGTTATTCCAAGGTAAGGCCTGCCGGTTACGTAGCCAAGATCCATCAGGTCGGTTATAACGCCCTTAGCCGTGTCAATAGGAATCGCGAAGCCTATGCCTTCAACGTTGGTGCCGTTAGCCTTGGCGTTTACAATACCTATCAGCTCGCCTTCTTCATTGAAAAGGCCGCCGCCGCTGTTGCCGGAGTTTACGCTCGCGTTAACCTGCATCAGGGTCATCTGCTGACCGTCTATGGTAACCTCTCTGTCAAGGCCGCTTATAATGCCCTTGGATACGCTGGTCGCCAGCACACCAAGCGGGTTGCCTATCGCGTAAACGGTGTCGCCTACCATCATGCTGCTGCTGGAGCCTATCGTCGCGGCAGGCAGGTTCTCCGCATCAATCTTGATTACGGCAATGTCCGTGTAACTGTCTGTACCTACAAGCTGCGCATCATACTCGGTGCCGTCCTGCAGATAAACCTTAATTCCGTCCGCGCCGGATACAACGTGGTTGTTGGTAACGATGTAACCGTCGGAAGTTACTATTACGCCGCTGCCGCTGCCAACGGTCTCGCTTTCGCTCTCGGTAGAGCTCTGGCCCTGAGAGTACCAGTAGTAGCTGCTGCTGCTCGTGGTGTTCTGCTCAATGTCAATGCTTACCACGCTGCTCATGCAGGCCTGCACAACGCTTGTGCTGCTGGAAGAGGTGTTGGTGGCATCGCTGGTCTTAAGGCCGGTGCTGGGCTGTGTGGTCGGCGTTTCCGTCACCGTTGTGGTGGAGGAAGGAGTATCGCTGATCGCGTTTGAAGTGGTGGTTTCGTTTGTTGTAACTTCGCTCGTGACAGTAGGCTCGGAGGTGGTGCTGTTCATCGCAAGCTGCTGCTGATCAGCCGAAGTGTTGTTCGCGCTAATGGCTTTTCCGATGGCCAGCCCTGCGCCCGTGAAGAGCAGCGCCGCTACTATCACGGTAACCATCATCTGGGTCATCGTTACGAACTTCTTAGGCTTCTTGCCGCCTCCGTTGCCGTTGCTGCCTGAACCGGATCCGTTCGCGTTGTACGCGTTGGAAGTGTTCTGCGTGTATGTGTACTGATACTGGCCATAATTCGGCTGGCCCTGCTGCTGTTGCTGCTGCTGGTCACTCGGCTGTGTATTCTGCTGAGCGTCCTGCTGCTGCGAATTCTGCTGTTCATACCATTTCCAGTTGTTTTCCATAATATTTCCTCCTTTCGCTCCCCTCTCGGGGGGCCCGTGGTTGTTTTCTTTTTATGCCTATATTATAGCGGCAGATTATGTACAAGAAAGGCGCGTCAAGTATCAATAATGTGTTACATTTTGTATTAATTGTGGACTTCATAAACGCATTATGCACCGCCAGCTTCCGGCTTTGCGCATCGCTCTCTATAAATGTTTACAAATGTCCGGCCTCACCCGGTCTTGATGATAAGGCGGCGGGGGAGTATAATTAATGTAGTGTATTGTAAATATATGCGGAAAGGTATTGTTTACTTATGAGAAGACGTCGCCGCAGAAGGCGCAGAATCACGGCAAAATTTGTGATAATACTGGTGCTGTTCATAATAGCCCTTACGCTTGGCATACTTGTGCTTTGCAATTTGGGCGACGACGGCAGCAGCGTTGTCGAAGGCGAAACCGAAAAAACGGGCATTATAGATTCCATTTTCGGCACCCAAACGCCCGAGCCTACCCAAACCGTTGAACCTGAAGTTGTGGCTACTCCAGAGCCTACGCCCACTCCCTTGCCGGAGTTCAGTCCGTATGCTGTTGACGGCACAAAGCCCAGCGACTTTGGCATGGAAACGGAAATAGAGGTTAACGGCACGGTTGTGTCCAGCTATCAGCGCGAGGAAACCATAGACTTTGGCGATGGCAGCGATTATACCGAGCTTGAAGGCGTTATCACGTTCCGCGGAAACAACTTCAGGGATAATCCCGCCTACGGAACGGCTACAATAGTTGAAAAAACTCTTGACGATGCCAATGCCTGGGTTGTAAGCACGGGCAGCGTGCCTAAGGTATACGGTTCCGGCGCATGGACGGGTTCAGGCTGGACAGGTCAGCCGCTCATAGTCCGCTGGCCTGAGGAAACCAAAAAGATAATGAATCTGTACGATTCCGCCAAGAATAAAGAGAATCTTGTGGAGGTTATATATGCCACCATGGACGGCCATATATACTTCCTCGATCTTGATACCGGCGAGCGTACGCGTGATCCCATAAATATGGGCCGCTATCCCTTCAAGGGCGCGGGCGCGCTTGACCCGAGGGGCTATCCCCTTATGTACTTGGGTTCCGGTGACGATTGTACAGACGACGGCAAGGGTTCTTCCCATGCTTCAATAATCAGCCTTATAGACGGCACGGTACTGTATGAGTTCGGCGAAAAGGACGGCTTCAGCCTCAGGGATCTTTCATATTTCGACAGTTCCGCCCTTGTTGATGCCGAAACCGACACGCTCATATACCCGGGCGAAAACGGCATACTGTACCTTATAAAGCTTAATACCAATTATGACCCCGCTGCCGGAACAATATCCGTCTCGCCGGAGGTTGTAAAGTGGCATTATAAGGGCAGCCGCACCAACAGCACCGCCACTAAGGACGGTTCAAAGGGTTGGTGGCTTGGCATGGAGGACAGCGCCATAGTCTGGCGCGGCTATCTCTTCATAGCCGATAATGGCGGCCACATGATGTGCATCAATCTTAATACGCTTGAGCTTGTGTGGGTACAGGATACGCTTGACGATTCCAATAGTACAGCCGTACTGGAGCTTGAAAACGGTCATCCGTACATATATTGCTCAACCTCGTTCCATGGCGGCTGGCGCGCCAGCGTGGATTCAAAGGCGCAGATACCTATTTGGAAGATTGATGCCGAAAACGGCAGCATTGTTTGGACAAATACGGACTATTCCTGCCAAACCGTATCCGGCGTGTCCGGCGGCGTGCAGGGTTCGTTCGCGATAGGCAAGGGCAGCCTGAGCGAGCTTGTGTTCGCTCCCGTGGCTATGACGGACGGTCACCGCGGCAAGCTTGTCGCCTTCTCTAAGGCGGACGGCCACGTTGTCTGGGAATGCAACTTTGCCGGATACCCCTGGTCAAGCCCCGTTGTGGTATATGACCAGAATGGCGACGGATATATAATCCAGTGCAACTCTTCCGGCTATATGCACCTTATAGACGGCCAGACCGGAACCATACTTTATGAGTTCTCGCTTGGCTCAAATATAGAGGCATCGCCTGCCGTGTTCGAGAATACCGTTGTTGTCGGTACGCGCGGCCAGAAAATATACGGTGTAAAGATTAAGTAAACGGCTTATAAAAATACTCCCCGTTCAATGCTGAGCGGGGAGCTTTTTTTAACCCTTGATGTCAGTTCAGTTTCAACTCGGCCTGCTTTGCCTTTTTCTCAGTATAGGCAAAATATATAAGGCAAAGCGTAATCTGCACAACGGTGGATGCCGGGGTCGCAAGGCCTATATAGAAAAGCGAAATGCCGGGAACGCGGCTCATAAAATACGAAAAAGGTATGCGCACAAGGAACGCGCCCGCGATGCCCTGGGCCATGGTAAATGTGGTTTTGCCGCAGCCGCTGTAATATCCGCAGAAGCAGAAAAGGAACGCCGTAAGCACGCAGTCTATGCCGTATGCCTTAAGGTAATCGGCCGCCATGCTAACAACCTCGGCATCGTTTGAGAATATGGATGATAGCGTGTCCCCGTGGAAAAACGAAAGGTAGCCCATAACCGCGCCCGCCGCAAGGCTTGTGAGTATGCCGTATTTCAGCGCGAGCTTAGCCCTGTCGCGCCTGTTTGCGCCTATATTCTGCGCAACAAACGCGGAAAGGGACTGCATGTACGCGGAAGCTACCAGCATAAGAAAGCTGCATATCTTTTCAGCCACGCCAACGCCCGCGCTTTGTGTAAGCCCAAGTGAGTTTACTATTGCGAATATCACAAGGAACGAAAGGCTTACAAGCAGCTCCTGCAGCGCTACCGGTGCCCCGAATTTGAAAATCTGCAGCCCTATTTTCTTGTCTATGCGAAGGTCGCCGCGCGAGAATGTGAAGGGCAATGTTCGCCTTGAAATTATCGCAAGCGAAAGCACAACGCTTATCGCCTGTGCGAACACGGTGGCGTATGCCGCGCCCTTTGTGCCCATTTTGAATACGGCAACCAGCAGCAAATCGCCGAATATGTTTACAACGCACGCTATCGCAACCGTTATAAGCGGCATCTTTGAATCGCCAAGCCCGCGGAATATGCTGCCAAGAAGGTTGAACGCGATTATGAAAACCGTACCCGCGGAGCAGATGCGAACATAGGAAACGGTCTGCGAAAACGCCTCCTCAGGAGCCTGCATAATTGTTGATATCTGCGGCGCGAGAGCAACAAACAAAAGCGTGCATACGGCCGCAAGCGCCGCGAAAAGCGTTATGCCGGTGCCTATAACCTTGCCGCCAACCTCGCTTTTGCCCTCGCCTATTTTTTGCCCGAGCAGTATCGTTATGCCGATTGACATGCTTGTGATTACGCTTGTAAGGCTCTGCATTATCTGGCTGCCCGTGGCAACGCCCGAAACATCGGCGGTTTCTGCGAATTTGCCTACAACCAGCAGGTCAACCGCCCCATACATTGCCTGCAGAAACAGCGCAAGAAAAACAGGGTAAGCGAATTTGAGCAGCGGCCCCAGTATTTTGCCCTTTGTAAAGTTGTGAAGCGTCTCCATATTTCCGTTCCTTTGCAAAAGTATTGGTCATATTAAAGGCCGAACAAGAAAACGGTTTTACCCGCCATCTTATCCGGCCTGAACAACAAAAATTGTCAGCCTCCGATGACCACAAGTCAAGATTATACCATGTGTAGATACTCTTGCAAGGGTTATTTGTTTAACAGCCGCGCTATCGCCGTGCGCTTAACCTTCATCGCTCCCTTGGGGCAGAATTCCTGGCAGCAGAAGCAGCGTATGCACTTTGAACGGTCTATGTTTGGCAGCTTGTTTTTCATAGTAATGGCTTTTGCGGGGCAAAGCTTGGCGCAAAGGCCGCAGCCCACGCACTCCTTCTTTACGGGGGAGGGCTTTGATGCCATAACCATCTTCAAAAACGCGCGCGTAACGCCGCGGGTATTCTTTACGGATGTTATGTCATGCCTCGGCGTAAGCTCGCAATCCTTGATTATAAACCTGTCCGCGTCGCCGTAAAGCGAAACCTTGTCAAGCGAATCCTTGCTCAGCCCGCGTTCAACCGCCGCCGATATGGTAGGCACGTCCATGGGATTAACGCCCAAAAGCTTCGCTCCCACAAGGTCGGCATCGCATGCCGAACGCGCCGCTATCAGCGCGCCGCACTCGCGCGGCCTGCCGGCGGTAGGTCCGTTGCCGTCCATTGCCGTTACCGCGTCTATAAGCGCAAGCACGGGGTGGTGGTATTCATATAAGTCCACCAGCATGTTTGAAAAATCCGTGTGGTTAGGGAAACGGTAGTGGTATTCAAGCTTAACCGTGCCGGGTATGGTGCCGTAAAGGTTTTTCAGCGCGCCGGTCATGCCCATCATGCCGTGGGTTTTAAGCTTGGCGAATGTTATAAGCGCGTCAACCTTGTCAAGCCAACCGGTATAAAGGAAGCTTTTAAGCACCTTCGCCTCGGCAAAATGCCCTTCCTTGGTGCTGAAGTCGTCGTTCAGCTTGGCGCCTGCCTCCGCGGCAAGCGTCATGCCGGTTGCCTGGTAGGAATGGTTCATTGCCGCCGCGTTATATAATCCTCCCGGGCTTTCGCCGATTATTACGCTTGCGCCGCGTTCGATAAGCATTTTGGTAAGCTCCGCAACCATTGCAGGGTGCGTGCAAACCGCGAACTCCGGGGATTTCGCGGCGGCAAGGTTCGGCTTTATGCCTATTGTCATTCCGCTTTTAACCCAGTCAAGTCCGCCTATCGCGTCAAGCGCTTCCTTAAGCGCGGAGTGAACATGTTCCGCGTCGTAATCGGGGCAAGGTACTATTGCCGCATCATAAACGGTGTCGCTCATCTGTAATGTGTCCCTTTCTTACAAGTAAGGCGGGGAAGACCCCGCCTGTAATTGTCATTAATGTTAAATGAAATCAGCTGTTTCTCGCGGCCAGCTTAAGCCTCTGTTCCTTTGAAAGAATGCGCTTGCGCATACGTATGCTCTTGGGGGTAACCTCCACAAGCTCATCATCGGCTATGAACTCAAGGCACTGCTCAAGTGAGAGATAGGTGGGGGGAGTAAGGCGAAGCGCCTCGTCACTGCCCGCCGCGCGCATGTTCGTAACGTGCTTCTTCTTGCAAACGTTAACAACAATGTCGTCTCCTCTGGAGCACTCGCCTATAACCTGGCCTTCATATACCGGTACGCCGGGGCCAACGAACAGGCGGCCGCGGTCCTGAGTATTGAAAAGACCATAGCTGTTTGTTTCGCCGGTTTCGCTGCAAACCAGGCTGCCGCGCTCACGCTCTTCAATGTCGCCCTTATAAAGCTCGTAACCGTGGAATATGTGGCTCATTACGCCGTTGCCGCGCGTGTCGGTAAGCAGCTCGCTGCGGTAGCCCATAAGGCTGCGCGCGGGGATGTTGAAAAGAAGCCTTGTGCTGCCTTCGTTTTCAGTATGCATGTCCACAAGCTCCGCCTTGCGGGAGCCAAGCTTTTCCATAACGCTGCCAACGTATTCGCTGGGCACGTCAACGGTAAGCTCTTCTATAGGCTCAAGGGTATGGCCCTGCTCGTCCTGCTTAAGTATTACCTTCGGGCGGGAAACAGCAAACTCAAAGTCCTGCCTGCGCATCTGCTCTATCAGTATGGAAAGATGCAGCTCGCCGCGGCCGGATACCTTGAATGTGTCGGTTGTGCCGGTCTCCTCAACGCGCATTGAAACGTTGGTCTCAACCTCTTTCATAAGCCTGTCCCTAAGGTTGCGGCTGGTAACATATTTGCCTTCCTTGCCTGCGAACGGGCTGTCGTTTACCATAAACATCATCGATACGGTAGGCTCGTCTATATGCACAAACGGCATCGGCTCAACGCACTCGGGCGCGCACGCGGTTTCGCCTATGGCAAGGTCGGTTATGCCGGCAACGGCTACTATGTCGCCCGCGTAAGCTTCCTCAACCTCAACGCGCTTAAGTCCCTCGTAGCGGTAAAGCCTGCTCAGCTTAACCGTGCGCACGGCGTTTGCCGTACCGCCGCACATTGTAACCATCTGGTTGCGCTTGGCTATGCCGCGCTCCATGCGGCCTATACCTATGCGGCCCACATAGTCGTCGTAATCTATGGTGGAGAACAGCAGCTGCAGCGGCGCGTCAGTATCGCACGCGGGTGCGGGTATCGCCTTTATAATGGTTTCAAACACGGCCTGCATGTCTGTGCCCATCTCATCGGGATCCATGCCGGCTACGCCTTCCTTGGCGCTTGCGTATACAACGGGGAAGTCAAGCTGCTCGGCGGTCGCGCCAAGCTCTATGAAAAGCTCAAGCGTCTCGTCAACAACCTCCATGGGCCTTGCGCCGGGGCGGTCTATCTTGTTTACAACAACCACGGGAACCTTGTTAAGCTCCAGTGCTTTCCTCAGCACGAAGCGGGTCTGCGGCATGCAGCCCTCAAACGCGTCAACAAGCAGAAGAACGCCGTCTACCATCTGCAGTATGCGCTCTACCTCTCCGCCAAAGTCGGCGTGACCCGGCGTGTCGATTATGTTAATTCTGTAATCCTTGTACTTTATGGCGGTATTCTTGCTCAGTATGGTTATGCCGCGCTCGCGCTCCAGGTCGCCGGAGTCCATTACTCGTTCCTGCACCTGCTCGTTGGCCCTAAATACGCCGCTTTGGCGGAGCAGACAGTCCACCAGGGTGGTTTTGCCGTGGTCAACGTGCGCGATTATGGCAACGTTGCGGATGTTTTCCTTCTGCATAATTTATATAAACACTCCTTTCGGTTAAACCGATTCAAAACCATAGTATTATACACCATATATGCGGCGCGGCGCAATGTTTTTCAAATATTTTTGCCGCTTTTCGCTATTCTTATCGCGCTTCTGGTGCATACTATTAAAAGTACCACGGACGCGAACACTATGTAAACCGCCGTGCTTTCCGTGAATATATAGCTAAGTATGTATCCTCCCATAAGATTAAAGCAAATGTGCACCGTTATGTTCGCGAAAAGTGAACCCGTGCTTTCAAAATATGCCGCAAGTATAAGCCCAACCGCGAACGCGTAGGCAATCCAAAGTATCTGCCCGTGAAGCACCCCGAAAAGAGCCGCCTGCAATACGGCCGCGATCCATTTGGGCATCGCGCGCTTAAGACGGGTGTAAACAAGCCCCCTGAAAATCATTTCCTCGGCTATGGGCGCGAATATAACGGTTGAAACCATTGATATAAAGCCCGAGGAATCTATAACCGATGTGCTTTCTGTGTATTCCGCAAAGGCCTCCTCGCTTATAGGCAGCATATTAAGTATGATTATGACAAGCACGGCCAGGCTCATGCCGGCTATGCTAAGCGGCAGATATGTCGCCCCCGGTATGGGTGTGGCTCCCACCTCATCAAGCAGATTCTTTTTGCGCAGTGCGAAAAATACGACCAGCGCCAGTATTGTGCAAATATTGGAAATCAATACTATAATCGTGGTACCGGAGGTAACAGTGTCGTAAAGCGTGCCTACAATCGTGCCGTAATCAATGCTTCCGGTCGAGGACAGCTGCTTTACGGCCGCAATTGCCCCCGCAACAAGCGCGTATGCAAAGCTTGCCGCGTACTGCAGTAGTATAAAAAGCAGCGTGTAGCAGCAGGCTTTTCCAAGCGCGATAAGAACTTTCTTCATGGTTGATAACCCCGTAAACGCAAAAGATAGCTAATTATAACATATTTCAACGGGGTTGGCCAAAAAAGCTTGCGCGGCATGCGGCTTATACTGTATTATGATATAAAGAAATCGTTAAGAAAATTTATGGTATATGGGAGGAAAGATGGAGAATATCACCCTGCGGGATGAAAATAAGCACGGCAGCCATACCGGCATGCTCAATATAAGGAACGCTCTCGCTGTTTTGGCGGCAGTGTGTTTTGTACTCTCCATTTTTATTGACGATAGGCAGTTTATGCTTAAGGCCGTGGCATACGGCGTTGGCGCGCTCGCGTATCTCGGCGAGCTTATGGCGATCACACATCTTTTCAAAAAGCGTGTTGACGGCCGGGAAATTTTCATGCCGGTGGTTTTCGGCGTCATGTATATACTTCTCGGCGTAAGCTACGCGATAGAACACATCCATCTTTGATAAAACGTTATATCATAAATAACAAACATATGGAAAAATATGCACTTTTCTGCTATATTATAATCAGTCGTAAAACCCACGGAAGGGGGACAAAAAATGGCTGATAACATTACGCCGGAAATGATAGCTTTGCTCAACAGCGGCAATAAAGCGGAACTTAGGGCTTTCTTAAAGCTTTATACCCGCCCCGTATATGAGCGCGCGCTTGCCATAACCAAAAGTGAGGCAGATGCCATCAGGGTTACGCGCAGGGTAACAAGCGAGGTTTCCGTGCTTGCCCTTAGGGGAAAGCTTGAAAACGATATAGATGCGCAGCTTATGGCGCTTACGGATGCCTGCTGCAGCGAGGATCTGTTTTTCGCAAGGCTTGTAGAGGATACGCTTAGGGATTATCCGGACGATAAGTCGGAGCAGCCTACGCTTTTCGCAAAGGCCGGCAAGCCGCATTGGCCTTCCAAGCCCAGCGCCGTTGAGCGCGGAAGCGCCGCCATAACCGCCGAGCCAAAGGCCGAAGCGCCCGCGGAAACAGTTCCTTCATCGGAAGAACAGCTTAAAACCAAGCCGATAGAAAAAAGCGAGGCACCCAGGCTTTTTGACGAGGACCTTTCGCTTGACTGGGATGAGGAGGATGAACCGGAGCCGGAGGACGAGGCGGACAGCAAGCCGAGCGTACTTATAGTTCTGCTCATATTCCTGCTTGCTATCCTTACGCTTGCTCTCGTTTGGGTGCTTGTCGTAAAGCTTATGTATATAGGCATTCTGCCAAAGGCCGATTTCGGCTTTGCGGACTGGTTCAATACGCACCTGTTCAGGCTTTATTAGGCCGTATAAACTTAATTAAAAGGAGGCTGTAAGTATGAATATCATGAGCTCGTATCTTGCCGGATGGGATGTTTTGTCGCTTATGTGCCTTGTTGTGGGGCTTGGGCTGATGATTGGCGAAATGTTTACGCCCGGGCTCGGTGTAATGGGAATTTTCGGCCTGGCGGCGCTTATAGCGGCCGTTGTGATGAGCGCGAACTCTCTGCTCGATGCCGTGATTACCGTCGCCATAATATTCGTTGTGCTCTTTATAGCCGGGTTCATAATCTATCGCTCCTTTTCAAAAGGGAGAATATCAAAGTCCGGCATAGTGCTAAATGAAAAAATAGAGTCCGCGTCAACCGCGCTTGACGGTAGCGCCGTAAAGAAACTTGCCGGCAAAGAGGGCATTGCTGTTACGGCTCTGCGCCCGAGCGGAAACGCGGAAATAGACGGCGAAAGGTACGCCGTTGAAACCGCGGGAGAGTTTATCCCAAAGGACACAAGAATAACGGTTGAGCGTATAGACGGCCTTAAGATAGTTGTCAAAAAGGCGGAGGACAGAAAAGAAGAAATATGAAGGTTTGCAAAAATTGCGGCACCCTTTATAACGAGGCCGAGGGGCCGTGCCCCAAGTGCTACACCGATGAGCTTTTAAGAAACGGAGAAGCCGCGCAGCACGAAATAGATACCGATATGTCGCCGGAGGATGCGGCGAAGGCGCGCAAAAAATCATGGATACAGATTATGATAGGCGTGCCGCTGTTCATAGGGTTTATTGCCCTTATATATCGTATAATGCAGCTTGCAAAATAAGCTGATAAATTAAAATGCAGGAGGATATGTAAAAATGCCGGAACTTGTGCTCACACTGATAATAGTGGTGCTGGGAATTATATTCCTGGCCATATTCTTTACTTTCGTGCCGGTGGGCCTGTTTATAAGCGCCCGTGCCAGCGGCGTAAAGGTTGGCATAGGCCAGCTTGCCGCGATGCGCATAAGAAAGGTCACCCCCAGCCGCATAATAAACCCCATGATCAAGGCCACGAAGGCCGGCATGGATGTGCCGCTTAACAAGCTTGAGGCGCACTACCTTGCGGGCGGTAATGTGGACCGCGTCGTAAATGCCCTCATAGCGGCTCAGCGCGCGGGAATACCGCTTGATTTTGAGCGCGCCTGCGCCATAGACCTTGCCGGGCGAGATGTGCTTAACGCCGTGCAGATGAGCGTTAATCCGAAGGTTATAGAAACCCCCGTAATAGCGGCTATAGCCAAGGACGGCATAGAGCTCCGTGCCAAGGCTCGCGTTACCGTTCGTGCCAATATAGACAGGCTCGTAGGCGGCGCGGGTGAGGAAACCATAATCGCCCGTATAGGCGAGGGCATAGTTACCACCGTAGGCTCCTCAACCAGCCACAAGGATGTGCTTGAAAATCCGGATCTTATATCCCAAACCGTGCTTAACAAGGGCCTTGATGCCGGCACCGCTTTTGAAATACTGTCAATAGATATAGCGGATGTGGATGTTGGCCGCAACGTTGGCGCTCAGCTTCAGATTGACCAGGCGGAGGCGGACAAGCGCATAGCTCAGGCAAAGGCGGAGGAACGCCGCGCGATGGCCGTTGCTCAGGAGCAGGAGAACAAGGCCGCGGTTGCAGGCATGCGCGCAAAGGTTATAGAGGCGGAGGCAGAGGTGCCTCAGGCGATAGCCGCCGCGTTCCGCGAAGGCAAGCTTGGCGTAATGGATTATTACAATATGCAGAATGTTATAAGCGATACCAAGATGCGCGAATCCATTGCCGGCGGAGCCACAGCGCCGTCTAAGCAGTAATCACCCGTGCGCGTACTTTCAAAAGAAGGGAGGGGATAGGCCATGTCGGGATTGATATTCGTCCTTGTGATTGTGTACATTATATTTGCTGCGCTTGGCAATAAGAAATCCGCCGCAAACAAAGCAAAGCAGCGGCAGAACACGAGCGCAAACCCGGTTCGGGCTCAGCAGGCAAATCAGCGTCCGGCAGGGAATGCCGCCTCGTCCGCGCCGAAAAAGAAATTGGGCAATCCGTGGATTTGCACTTGCGGCTATGAAAACTCGGCAGGGAGCAAGTTCTGCCATCAGTGCGGCAAAAAGTTCGCCCCGGCCGCGGCCAAAAGCGGAAGCTTGGACTACAATTCGTCCGAAGGCCTGTCTACGGAAGGCGAGTCCGCCGCGCGCGGCACAACGCTTAGGCATGTGGTTAAGCCCATGACGGAGTCCCATCACTCCCATACGGAGTCGAGCATGGCCGGCCGTGATGTCCCCTGCGAGGACAGCTATGCCGAAACTGAAGCCGCCGATGCCTATTCAAGCACCGAGCAGAGCACGGCCTACTCCGTGGACATAACCAACCGCGAAAGAATAATTCAGGGCGTGCTTTACAGCGAAATCCTCGGCAAACCCAAAGCGCTGAG
>CAZRHS010000040.1:0-13998 GCA_964600045.1 uncultured Clostridium sp. | reverse complement strand
GCGATACCTACAACGTAGAGCTTGCTAACGAATACAAGGAAAAGGCTATCGAGGAACTGACCGCCGCCGGCGCCACCTTCCCCGTAATCGTATATCTGCCTTACATCACCAGCTCCACCACTCAGACCCAGCGCGTACAGCTGATCGAGCAGTTCCTGGAGCGCAACCTTGGTACCGATTATGTTGACGTTCAGGTTGAAGGCTATGCCGAGGATGGTTTCGTTGAGAGCGTTCTCCGCGTTGGTAACTACGGCCTGCTGTTCAACAGCTGGTATCCTGACTACTCCGATCCTCTGACCATGACCTTCCCGTTCACCGCAAGCGGTGCCGATCGTCGTAACTGGGTCTTCATGGCCGACGGTCTCTCCGAGGTTTCCGATACTTATGTTGAGGGTTCCTTCCAGGCCAAGGACGGCAAGTACTACTACAACATCGTTTACGATCAGATGGTTGATGCCGCTGACGCCGAGTGCGTTGACCTTGAGAAGCGCTACGAGCTCTTCGCCGAGGCTGAGAACTGGCTGGTAAACGAGCAGTGCATGGTCATCCCGTTCATGCGCGGTGGTACCGGTTACATGGGATCTACCCTGATGCCGTTTGAATCTCAGTATGCTCCGTTCGGTGCTTCCGATGGCCGTTATAAGTATCAGTACATCTACACCGACGGTATCAACACCGAGGAGTACTATGAAGCTTATGCCGAGTGGGAAGAAGAGCGTTCCGCCAAGATGGCTGAGCTCGCTGCCGAAGGCAAAGTACAGGGCGTAGACTACTAATAAAACCGAACCGTTTGTCTGCCTGACTTAGGCGGACAGCTGCGGCGGCAGCACTGAAAAAAGTGCTGCCGCCGTCTTGTTTATGGGCAAAACATAACCAAGCGCGATATATAGCCAAGAAGCCGTTATGATGCGTTAAGAAAAAGTTAGGAAAGGTGTATCATTGTTGCGAACAAAAAACGCAATGCCGTATAATTTGCAGGAAATCGAAACACTCATAAGCTTTTTCGTTTGCAGTTTTGTCTATATCTGCAGCAAAAAAACTAAATTTACATCAAAAATTGGTGCAGGATGGGGGCGTCCTACCCAGATAAAAGCCTAAAATGGGCTTTTATAAAATAAAAATAGGAGGAAGAACATGAAGAACTTCAAGGAGTTCATGGCTGTGCACATGTGCATGCTGCCGCCGCTGTATTGACTTTCTGCCCGGTCTGCGGGATACAACGGAGCGATTCATTGTATGCCGGAGACCGCCTATGGCGGGAACTCAAAGAAATAATATAAAGGGGTACACGTAATTGGAAATCATCAAGTATGTATTGGGACGTATAGGCAGATCTCTGATCTCCCTGTTCCTCGTATTGGTGATAGTCTTCCTGTTGATGCGCCTGCTGCCGGTAGATACCTACTTCGGCGATCGCGTAGACAAGATGAACGACACCACCAAGCAGGCCATACTGCATAAGCTCGGTCTTGACCAACCGGTTTATGTTCAGTTGTGGAACTATCTTAAGGACCTTGCACATCTGGATTTCGGCGAGTCTATAACTTACTACGCCGGCAAGTCCGTTTGGGATGTTATAGTTCCTAAGCTTCTGCCTTCCTTCCGCTTCGGCGCGCTTTCGCTTATCGTTTCGCTTTCACTTGGTATCGGACTCGGTATGCTGATGGTTCGCAGATACGGCAAGGCGGCCGATACTATCGGCAACATTTACATTATGTTCATCGAGGCCGTGCCGAGCATGGTTATATACCTTTTCATTCAGTTCTTCGGAACAAAGGTATTGAACATAAGTATGTTGTACAGGGAGGATAAACTGGTAACATATATTCTGCCTGTAATATCAATGTCTTTGGGCGGCATAGCGAGTAACGCTATGTGGATTCGCCGCTACATGATGGACCAGATCAACGCCGACTACGTTAAGCTGGCGCGCGCCAAGGGCCTTTCCGAAAAGCAGATAATGCGTAAGCACGTTCTGCGCAACGCATTCGCTCCCTTCGCGCAGGTTCTGCCTTCCTCCATCATATTCACCATATCCGGTTCTCTTTACATTGAGTCCCTGTATTCAATCCCCGGTACCGGCGGACTGCTGGTTAACGCCATACAGGTTCAGGATAACCCGCTGGTTCAGACCCTGGTGCTGTTCTACGCAGTGCTGAGCGTTCTGGGCATGCTGCTTGGTGACCTTGCCATGATGGCTTGCGACCCGCGTATCACCCTCGGCAAGAAAGGAGGCGGCCGTTAATGACTAAGGTAATGAAAGAACTGAACAACATGAGCGACGAGGAGCTTTTCAGTTTTGTCACGTTCAGCAAAGAGCGCTCCGAATCCGTCACTTATTCCGGCTATTCCTATTGGAAGAGCACCCTTAAGCTCTTCATGAGCCAGCGCATAACCAGGTTTATGCTTTATTTCCTGATTGCCCTGCTGCTCTTCACGTTCATCCAGCCCTATCTGCCCGGCCAGAAGAGCCCCACGGAAATATTCCTGGATCCCGAAACCGGCAGGCAGTACCATAACGTACAGCCCAACAGCGAGTTCTGGTTCGGCACGAACATAATCGGCCAGGATTTGTGGTCCCGTATATGGAGCGGCACGCGTACTTCGCTGTTCATAGCCGTTGTCGCCGTTCTCAGCTCCACTGTAATCGGTATTACGATAGGCGCTATTTGGGGTTATGTACGTCCGCTCGATCCGCTGATCACGGAAATATACAACGTTCTTAACAACATTCCTCTTACCGTTTTGAGAACGCTGCTCGCGTACGTTCTGCGCCCGAGCCTTAAGACAATAATTTTGTCCATGTGCTTGACCAACTGGATAGGCATGGCAAAATGGATACGTAACCTTATCATCATAATTCGTGACCGTGAGTATAACCTGGCATCCCGCTGCCTCGGCACGCCGATACCCCGCGTTATAGTAAAGAACCTGCTCCCGCAGATCGTCTCCGTTGTCATGATGGATATGGCGCTTTCAATCCCCGGCGTTATAGGTTCCGAAGTGTTCCTTACTTACGTTGGTCTGGGCCTGCCTATAGACACTCCGTCCCTGGGCAACCTGATTGATGAGGGCCGCCGCGTTATGATGAACCCCTCGCAGATGTATCAGCTGGTGTTCCCGGCAGTTGTTGTTGCCGCGGTTACCATCTGCTTCTACGTGCTTGGCAACAAGTTTGCCGATGCATCAGACCCGCGTAACCACGTGTAAGGAGGGCATGAGAGGAAATGGAACAGAATCAGACCATAGAAAAAGAAACCATCCTTTCTGTTAAGGACCTTGTGGTAAAGTTCTCCCTGCGCGGCCAGGAGCTTACCGCTCTTCGCGGCGTAAGCCTTGACCTTCATAAGGGCGAAAGCCTTGCAATAGTCGGTGAGTCCGGCTCCGGCAAGAGCGTATTCTGCAAATCCTTCATAGGAATGCTTGATAAGAACGGCTGGATCGATTCCGGCGAAATTTGGTACAACGGCGTTGATATAGCCAAGTACAAGAAGAACGAGGAATGGACCAAGATCCGCGGTAAGGAAATCGCCATAGTTTTCCAGGATCCTATGACCAGCCTTGACCCCCTGCAGACCATCGGCACCCAGATTCGTGAGGCGCTGGAGCTGCATCAGGGCCTTAAGGGAGCGGAAGCTCAGGAAAAGGTTATCGAGATTCTTAACGACGTTGGCATACTGGAGCCCGAGAAGCGCTGCAAGGATTATCCCCACGAGTTCTCCGGCGGCATGAGGCAGCGCGTGGTTATAGCAATAGCCATCGCCTGCAACCCGAAGATCCTCATTTGCGACGAGCCCACCACCGCTCTGGACGTTACCATACAGGCTCAGATACTTGCCCTGCTCAGGAAACTGCAGTCCAAGTACAACCTTACCATAATCTACATAACCCACGACCTTGGCGTTGTTGCTAACGTTGCTGACCGCGTGGCCGTTATGTACGCCGGCGACATAGTTGAAATAGGTACCTGCGAGGACGTGTTCTACACTCCTAAGCATCCTTACACCTGGGCACTGCTCAGCTCCCTGCCGCAGCTTGGTATAAAGGGACAGCCCCTGTTCTCAATAGAGGGTACTCCTCCGAACCTGTTCACCGAAATCCGCGGCGATGCGTTTGCGCCCCGTAACCGCTACGCCATGCAGATAGACCTTATGGAGAGGCCGCCTTACTTTGAGATATCCCCCACCCATAAGGCCCGTACGTGGCTGCTTGACCCCAGGGCTCCTCATATAGACCCGCCCAACACTTCCATTGCCAAGGCCAGGGAGGCTAACGCCAAACTCGGCACGCAGAAGAAGCAGGTTGGCGAGAAGCTTGTTGAGGTTAAGGACCTGGTTGTACAGTTCGGCTCCAAGCGCAATCCGTTCGTTGCCGTTAAGGGCGTAAGCTTCGATATCTATAAGGGCGAAACCTTCGGCCTGGTTGGTGAGTCCGGTTCCGGCAAAACCACCATCGGCCGTGCCATTATCCGCATTAACCCCGCCGCCAAGGGCGAGATTACATACAAGGGTGAGCGCATAAGCGGCAAGATATCCAGGGAGCTCGACCATAGAATCACTCAGGAAATCCAGATGATATTCCAGGATCCTATGGCAAGCCTGAACGAGCGCGCCAAGGTTGACTACATCGTTTCCGAAGGCCTTATGAACATCCATCCGGAAATGACCAAGGAAGAGCGCTCCAAGCGCGTTGCCGAGGTTCTGCAGGACGTTGGCCTGCTGCCCGAATTCGCCAGCCGTTTCCCGCACGAGTTCTCCGGCGGCCAGAGGCAGCGTATCGGCGTAGCCCGTGCCCTTATAATGGAGCCTGACTTCATAATCGCCGACGAGCCTATAAGCGCACTGGACGTTTCAATACGTGCTCAGGTGCTTAACCTGCTCAGCGCGATGCAGCAGCAGCGCGGCCTGACCTACCTGTTCATATCGCACGATCTTTCCGTTATGCGCTTCATAGCGGACCGTATCGCCGTTATACACAAGGGCGTTATAGTTGAGCTTGCGGACACCGAAGAGCTCTTCGCATACCCCATGCATCCTTATACGCGCGCGCTGCTCTCCGCTATACCGCAGCCCGATCCGCGTGAGGAGAAGAAGAAGGTACTGGAAGTTTACGATCCTTCCATCCATAACTACACGGAGGATAAGCCCTTCTGGACCGAAATCCGTCCGAATCACTTCATCACCTGCAACAATTACGAGCTGGAGCAGTATCGTGAGAAGCTTGCAAAGATGGAGAAAGGTGAATAAAACAAGCGCTTAACGCGCAGTTGTGTTACTCCTTTGAACGCACCCGGTTTGTTATCGGGTGCGTTTTATGTTATAATCATTGCGAAATACACTAAAGGGAGGCTATGAACATATATGGAACAGATTAATGAGCCGCGCAACGAAAAGGGACAAACGCTTGCGGAGTTTCTTGCCGCCTATGATGAAAACAAATACCGCCGCCCGTCCGTAACGGTGGACATGGCGGTGCTTACACTAAACGAAAAGGGCGAGCTTTGCGCAATGCTTATCCGCCGCCGCAATCATCCCTTTATAGGGCGCTGGGCGCTGCCCGGCGGCTTTGTTGAAATGGATGAGGAGCTTAATGCCGCCGCCGCAAGGGAGCTTGAGGAAGAAACGGGCGTTACCGGCGTACCGCTTAGGGGAATAGGCATGTTCGGCGCCGTTAACAGGGACCCACGCACCAGGGTTATAACAACCGCGTTTTACGCCGTTGCCCCCATGGGCAGCATAAAGCCCAAGGCCGGCGACGATGCGGCCGATGCCAAGCTTTTTGCCGTGAATACAAGGCTTGAGGCATATTCACCCTCCGCCGAGCGTTATCGCATAACGCTTAAGAGCGACGATGAAACCCTTACCGCCCGCGCGCTTATTCGCTACGATGAGCTGGGCTCAACCGAGGATATGGCCGTTCCCATAGGGCAGGGCGCACTGGGCGCGGATCACGATTTGATACTCTTTACCGCTCTTCGCGCGCTTAATGACCTTCCCCGCGAAAGGGCCGCGCTTGTGCTTACGAAGAATAATCCGGATCTGTTTGCGGATGCCGTGCGCGCGCTGGATGTTGCCCTTGGCGCCATACCCGAAAGCAGATGAAGCGGGCCGTATACACGCCGCTGCTTGCCGCGGCATCGCTTCTTATAATAATCGCCGTGCTTTTTACCAGCCTGCAGATTTGCATGAACCAAAGGAACTGGTATTACGAAAGCTATGTTAAATACGGCACATCCGCGCAAACGCTTATAAGCGACGAGGACATGACCGAGGCCATATATACCCTGATTGACTATATGGAAGGCCGGGTGGACAGCATTCAGCTTACCGTTACGGAAAACGGGCAAACCGTTGAAATGTACAATCAGCAGGAAATTGACCACATGGTGGACGTTCGCGCGCTTTATCAGGCCTGGCGTGCCGTAAGGGACTACGGAACGGTGCTTGCGGCCGTAATAATCGCCTTTTATATGATTAAGCTGCCCAAGGGGCAGAAGGTGAGCGCGCTCTGCGGCGGCTTTTTATGGGCCGCGTGCATATTCGGCGCTGTGCTTATAGCTTTGGGCATTTGGGTGGCGGTTGATTTCAACAGCTTCTGGACGGAGTTTCACCACCTGTTTTTCACAAACAATCTGTGGCTTATGGATTACAATACCTGCCGCATGATTCGCATTTGCCCGCTTCAGCTTTTTAACGATATTGTTGTGCGCTTTGCGCTTATGTTCCTTATTCCGTTCGCGATTATGCTCGCGCTCGCTGTATGGGGCAGGAAAAGGAGCAAAATAAAATGAATTATTATCAAACCGCGTCCGCGGGGGCGGAGGAATACCGAAGAAAATCGGCACCCATTATGCTTGCAATAGAAAGCTCCTGCGATGAAACCGCGGCAAGCGTTGTCCGCGCCGGGCGCGAGGTGCTCTCCATGAGCGTTTATACCCAAATTCCCATTCACCGTAAATACGGCGGCGTGGTGCCGGAGCTTGCCTCCCGCTCCCATGTTGAAAAGGTGGGCAGCGTTGTGGCGGACGCGCTTGACAAGGCGGGGCTTACTATAAACGATGTTGATGCCGTGGGCGCAACGTATGGGCCGGGGCTTGTTGGCGCGCTGCTTGTGGGCGTAAGCTACGCAAAGGGCCTTGCCTATGCCGCGAATAAACCCTTTATAGGCGTGGATCACATTGCCGGGCATATTGCGGCAAACTATCTTAGCTACAGCGATCTTGAGCCGCCGTTCGTTTGCCTTGTTGCAAGCGGCGGGCACAGCCACATAATACTGGTTAAAGGATATAATTCCTTTGAGCTTTTGGGCTGCACAAGGGACGATGCCGCTGGCGAGGCGTTTGACAAGGTGGCAAGAGCATTGGGGCTTAACTATCCCGGCGGGCCGGAGCTTGAAAAGCTTGCGCGCGAGGGGAACCCAAACGCTTATCACTTTAAGGCGGCCTTTAACGAGGGCGACAACCTTGATTTCAGCTTTTCCGGCATTAAAACGGCCGTGGTGAACCTGATGCACAACGCCGCGCAGAAGGGTGAGCAGATTAACCGCGCGGACATAGCGGCAAGTTTTCAGCACAGCGTGGTGGATACCCTTTGCCATAAGGCGGTGCGCGCGGCACAGCTTAATAACGTGACCACGCTTGCCCTTGCGGGCGGCGTAAGCGCGAATACAGCCCTTCGTGAAGCGCTTGAAAAGGCGGCGCACCGCGCGGGCCTTCGCTTCTGCCGGCCGGATATGCGCTTCTGCACGGACAATGCCGCCATGATAGCCTGCGCCGCGCATTACGCAATGCTTGAGCAGGGCCCGAGCCCGCTCAGCCTTAACGCCGAACCCGGCAAGGAGCTTGCGGAGTGAGGGTATAAAGACGTGCTCAACGCCCTTGATATAAAGGGCATTGTTGAGGGGCTTAAACAACAATAAAACAGGTTCTCTCTCTTGGGGCGGCTGAAAGGCCGCCCTTTTCGCGCACTATGCAAACGGCGCGGGTTATGGTAAAATCATATCGCATTTATTCAGTATGAATTGAAAGGAAGGATTATTCCCAAATGAAAATGATAAAGCGGTTTATCAGCTATTATAAGCCGCATATTCGCCTTTTCGCGCTGGATACGGGCTGCTCGCTGCTGGTTGCGGTGTGCGATCTGTTTTATCCAATGATAGCCAAGAACATTACAAACATTTATGTGCCAAACAAGCAGCTTAATCTGCTTATTATATGGGCTTGCGTGCTGCTTGGCATTTATCTTGTAAAGGCCGCCATGAACTACATTGTGCAGTACTGGGGCCACGTTGTGGGCGTTAGAATTCAGGGCGATATGAGGCGCGATCTTTTCCGCCATCTTCAAAAGCTGCCCTTCTCGTTTTTTGACGAAAACAAAACCGGCACGATTATGAGCCGCATTGTGAACGACCTTTTTGAAGTGTCCGAGCTTTCTCACCACGGCCCGGAGGACGCGCTTATTTCGGTTATTACGCTGGTAGGCTCATTTATAATGCTTATGAGCATAAATACATACCTTGCGCTTATTGTGTTCGCAATGGTGCCGATTATGGTGGCTTTTGCCATAAACAAGCGCCGCGCCATGAACGCCGCATTTAAGGAATCAAGGGCGCAGATAGCGGAGGTTAACGCAACCGTTGAAACGGCCATAGCCGGCATGAGGGTTTCCCGCTCGTACACCGCGGCGGAGCATGAAAACAAAAAGTTCGGCGTGGCGAACGAGGGCTTCAAAAAGGCCAGAAACATTGCCCTTCGCGCAATGGCGGCATTCGGCAGCGGCATAAACTTTTTTAACGATATGCTTTACCTGCTTGTGCTTACCGCGGGCGGACTGTTTTTCTATTATGAAAAAATAGACTCGGGCGACTTTGTTGCGTTTTTGCTTTATGTTTCCATATTCATGAAGCCGGTAAACAGGCTTGTAAATCTTTTTGAGCAGCTGCAGGACGGCATGACAGGCTTCCAGAGGTTTGTTGAGATTATGGACGTGCCGGAGGAGGTTGACAACGGCAAGCTTTCCCCGGGCAAGCTTGAGGGCAACATTGTGTTTGACGATGTTTCCTTCCGCTATGAAAACAGCGACTCCGCCGATGCGGAGGAAAAGGTTATATCCCACCTTTCAATGAATATACAAAAGGGCAGAACCGTCGCTCTTGTTGGTCCGTCCGGCGGCGGCAAAACAACGCTTTGCAACCTTATTCCCCGCTTTTATGAAATAGACTCCGGCTCCATTACAATAGACGGCATGGACATTCGCGACATGACCCGCTATTCATTAAGGAAAAACATAGGCATTGTTCAGCAGGACGTTTTCCTTTTTAATGGCACCATACGCGAGAATATAGCCTACGGCGATCTTGACGCAAGCGATGAGCAGATAGTGGAGGCCGCCAAAAAGGCGAACATACACGACTATATTATGACCCTTGAAAAGGGCTACGACACAAACGTTGGCGAGCGCGGCGTTAAGCTCTCCGGCGGGCAGAAGCAGCGCATATCAATCGCGCGCGTGTTCCTTAAAAACCCGAGCATACTTATACTGGACGAGGCCACAAGCGCGCTTGATAACGCAACCGAAATGCTTATTCAGCAGTCATTATCGGAGCTTGCGAAGGGACGTACCTGCATAATAGTTGCGCACAGGCTTTCCACCATAAAGAACGCGGACGAGATAATAGTGCTCACCAAGGACGGCATAGAGGAGCGCGGCACGCACGAGGAGCTTATGAAGCTTGATAAAATGTACGCCGGACTTTACAGGTACCAGTTCCGCGAATAAGAGAAAATGCAGATACTAAAAAAGAGTGGCGATGAGCCACTCTTTTACTATACTCTTTTTTATTCGGCTACGTTGCCGGCCTTAACCTTTTCAAACTCATCCTGAATTTCCTTGCTGGGTTCCTTTGTAAGCAGGGAAACCACAACTATGAATATGCAGGAAACTATGAACGCGGGCAGCAGCTCGTATATTCCGAGCAGTCCGCCAAGGGGCTTTATGAACAGCTTCCATATAAACACCATACCGGCGCCGGAGAGCATGCCGGCTATGGCACCCGCGCGGGTCATGCGCTTCCAGAACAGGCTGAAGAGCACCAGCGGGCCGAATGTTGCGCCAAAGCCCGCCCAGGCGAAGGAAACTATGGTGAATATAACGCTGTTTTCATCAAGCGCTATAACAATGGCGATCGCGGTTATAACGAGCAGCATAATGCGGGTAAGGGTCATAACCTGCTTGTCCGTGGCATCCTTTTTGAGTATGCCCTGGTAGGCGTTCTTTGCGAACGCGGAGGCCGCTATAAGCAGATAAGAGTCAGAAGAGCTTATGGTCGCGGCAAGTATGCCCGCCATGGCAAGGCCCGCAAGAGCGGAGGGCAGCAGCGAACGGGAAAGCAGAACGAATACGTTTTCCGCCTCTGAAGCCGTGGTAAGGGCGGTGGGGTAAAGCGCGCGGCCCACAACGCCTATGGTTATGGCGGCGGCAAGGGATATAACAACCCATATCATGGCAACCCTGCGTGCGCGCTTAAGCTCATCCTCGCGGCGAATGGCCATAAAGCGGAGCAGTACCTGCGGCATACCGAAGTAGCCAAGACCCCAGGCAAGCATGCTGGCAACGTTCAGCGCGCCGTAGTCCTGCCTTTCACCGAAAAGGGGAACGCCGTTTGAAACAACCTGCACGCCGTCTTCGGTTACGGGGTTGCCAAGGCCGAAGAACTCAAGGAAGCCGGGGAATTCCTTTACATTTTCAAAAACCTTCTCGAAGCCGCCCGCGCTTATAACGCCAAGCGCAAGCACGGCCACAAGCACAACCACCATTACCATGGCCTGCATAAAGTCGGACGCGCTTTCCGCAAGGAAGCCGCCGAGCAGCGTGTATATAAGCACGAATACCGCGCCCACGAGCATCATTGAAATGTAAGGCGCACCGAACAGGGTGGAGAAAAGCTTGCCGCAGGTAACAAGGCAGCTTGCCGCGTATACGGTGAAGAACACCAGTATGAACGCCGCGGAAATGCCCAGTATAACCTTTTTGTTCTCGCGGAAACGGTTGGAGAAAAACTCAGGCAGGGTTATGGCGTTGCCGGCGGCTATGGTGTATCTCCTGAGCCGCTTTGAAACTATAAGCCAGTTTATATAGGTGCCTATGGCAAGTCCGGCCGCAGTCCAGAAGGCGTCCGCAAGTCCGCACCAGTAGGCTACGCCCGGCAGACCCATGAGCAGCCAGCCGCTCATGTCCGAAGCTTCCGCGCTCATCGCGCTGACCCAGGGGCCGAGGCTCCTGCCGCCAAGGTAAAACTTTTCGCTGTTCGTGTTCGCGCGGCGGGCAAAGAATACGCCTATGCCTATTACGGCCGCCATGTAAACCACCATCACTATCAATATTTCAAGTGATCCCTGTTCCATAATATGTCCTCCATATCCTAACATGAATTTTATTCATGTATTATACCCTCTTTTGCTTGGTACCGGCGTATTATAGCCACCGTGCCGAAAAAAAGCAAGCCTAACTTTCAGCTTATTTTAAGCGCAAGTACTTGCAAAAACGCAAAAAATGCCGTATTATATGGTAAAACAAGGTTAGATGAAATATATTCATTTATAAGGAGATCGGCATGAACGACACCAAATATACCATGTTTGTTAAGGCGGTGGAGAAAAAAAGCCTGGCTTTGGCGGCGCAGGAGCTTTGCTGCACGCCGAGCGCGGTGAGCCACGGCATAAGCGCGCTTGAAAGCGAGCTTGGCATAAAGCTTATGAAGCGAAGCCGCGGCGGGGTTGAGCTTACGCCCGAAGGGGAGCACGTGATAGACGCGGCAAAGGAAGTGCTTGCGGCCATGGAAAGGGTGAAGGCCGCGGCGGACGAGGCAAGGCAGGGCCTTGGCAGGATTGTTCGCATAGGCGCGTTTACAAGCGTTGCCGTACACTGGCTGCCGGGCATGATAAAAAGCTTTGAGGATGTTTGTCCGCAGGCGCAGTTTAAGCTTCTGAACGGCGATTATCACGATATAAATACGTGGCTTGAGCAGGGCAGCATAGACATAGGCTTTGTAACAATGCCGGATTACCCCAAAAACTGCCGGGCGGTGGAGCTTAAAACGGAGCGGCTTCTGGCGGTTCTTCCAAAGGAGCATCCGCTTGCGGGGCTTGAAAGCTTTCCCGTTGCCGCGGTTGAGAACGAAAGCTTTATATCCATAATGGAAAACAGCGCCAACGACGCAAGGCGGGCGCTTGACATGGCGGGCGTTACGGCGCACGTTAAATACACCACTAAGGATGACTATGCCGTTATAGCCATGGTTGAGCAGGGGCTTGGCATAAGCATAATGCCGGAGCTTCTTTTAAGCGGCCTTACGCACCACGTTAAGCTTATGCCGCTTGATAACGGGGCAAGCCGCATAATAGGCGCCGCCGTTCCCGCGAAAAACAGCGGCAATGCCACGGCGGAAAAGTTCATTACGCATATGCAGAGCTGGCTTAAGAAAAGATACGGTTGATTTTATAGGGTGCGGAAAAATATCATTTACAAAAACCGCACCCTTTTGATATAATCTTTTATCGACAAAGGGGAGTAACCTGCCCGCGGGCGAAAATGCGGGCGGTTTGGGCGTCATCACGGTTATTTGACCCGCCCGACCTTGATTGGTGAGACTTTTGCCGCCTGCTTGCCGCGTATTCGCGGCGGGTTGAGCGCCGCAAAGGTTTTTTTATGCTCAAAAAACCCCACGCAATAATCATAATCGGAGGAAAAACGGAATGGAACAATTCGTTGAGCTGTTTTCAAACGTGGCCAATTTCACGTGGCAGCAGCTGCTGATGATGGTAATAGGCTGTGTGCTTATCTACCTTGCCATCAAAAAGGACATGGAGCCTACGCTTCTTTTGCCCATGGGCTTCGGCGCGGTTCTTGTGAACCTGCCCTTTGTTAATACGGAGGCTATAGAAACGCTGTTCAACGCGGGCATAGCGACGGAGCTTTTCCCGCTGCTGCTCTTCATAGGCATAGGCGCTATGATAGACTTCGGCCCCCTTCTTTCAAACCCCAAGATGTTCCTTTTCGGAGCGGCGGCTCAGTTCGGCATATTCTTTACCTTTATAATGGCGCGCCTTATAGGCTTCACCCTTCAGGACGCGGGAAGCATAGCCATTATAGGCGCGGCGGACGGCCCCACCTCCATTTACCTTGCAAACTACTTTAATTCCAATTATCAGGGCCCCATAATGGTTGCCGCCTATTCATACATGGCGCTTGTCCCCATTATTCAGCCGCCCGTTATAAAGCTGCTTACAACCAAGAAAGAGCGCTGCATACGCATGCCCTATAACCCCAGCGCCGTTTCCGGCACAACCCGCGTGCTCTTCCCCATATTCGTAACCATAATCGCCGGCACCATAGCGCCCAAGAGCGCGGAGCTTATAGGCTTCCTTATGTTCGGCAATCTTATAAGGGAGTGCGGCGTTCTCGGCAGCCTTTCGGACACCGCTCAGAAAACCCTTGCCAACCTTGTTACGCTGCTCCTCGGCATATCCGTTGCCTTCAAGATGAAGGCGGAGCTTTTCGTAACGTTTGAAACGCTTGCTATAATCGCCCTTGGTCTTGTGGCGTTTGTGTTCGATACCGCGGGCGGCGTGCTGTTCGCCAAGTTCCTTAACCTGTTCCTTAAGAACAAGGTAAACCCCATGATAGGCGCGGCGGGCATTTCCGCGTTCCCCATGGCAAGCCGTGTTGTGCATAAGCTTGGCCAGAAGGAAGACAACCAGAACTTCCTGCTCATGCACGCGGCGGGCGCGAACGTGTCCGGTCAGGTGGCCAGCGTTATAGCCGGCGGCCTTATGATAACGCTTATAGAGTCCATGCTTTGATAAAGGAGGATGAAAGCTATGTTTTTACAAAACGCCATGAAATTCGCCTGGTCTCCCGAAACGCTTGCGCCCTCGCTTTTGCTTACGCTTAAGGGCATGATAGGCATTTTCGCCGTAATACTCGCCATTTGGGCATTCGT
>CAZRHS010000039.1:0-14000 GCA_964600045.1 uncultured Clostridium sp. | reverse complement strand
CCCTTTCGGCCGCTTCGCGTCCACTTTCCCCATAAATGGGGACAGCTTTTGGTTAGGTTAAATTCAGAGCTTTCTGTCATTCCAAAAGCCTCCCTGCAGAGGGAGGTGGATTTTGCGAAGCAAAAGACTGAGGGAGTTCTAAAACATCGCTTCACTCTCTTATTTACTCTGCCGCTTATTACTTTACCAAACCTCGGAATTACATAAATCACATACGCAGTTTTTATACTAAAAAAGGAGACCCCGCGGTCTCCTTCATTACATCTGTGTTTGTTAAGGGCAGTCGCCCTTTTATGCTATCCCTTATTTCTCCGCGTCGGCGTGGAACTGATGCGTGGCCTTGGGCAGCATCTTGTTCATGTCCGGCTTTATGGGAGTGCCGGCCACGGTGGAGGCGGAATACTGCCAGGGCGCGGTGTGCTGCAGAGGATGCACCGCTATGGGCTCGGGGTAGTTGTCGCACTCGGCGGTAATGTCGTGCGGATATACCATGTTGTCGCACAGGGCAAGCTCGGCGCAGATGCTCTTGCCGGTGTCGCTTTCCATCATGCCGCCAACCCAGCAGCCAATGCCGGCCTGCTGGCACATCTTGTTTATCTTTATGGAGTTGCCAAGGCCGCCTACGCGCGCGGGCTTAATGTTTATAAAGCCGCAGGCACCCAGCTCAATCGCCTGGCGGGCGTTGAAGGGATCGGTAATGCTCTCGTCAAGGCAAATGGGGGTATCTATCATCTTCTGAAGCTTGGCGTGGTCAACAATGTCCATGGGGCTGAACGGCTGCTCTATCATGGCAAGACCGAACTTGTCCATCTTGCGGAACACATCCGCCTCGTCTATGGTATAAGAGGAGTTGCAGTCAATATGGAATACGCCCTTGGGGAAGGTGGAGCGCACGGCGGCAACCATGTCCACATCCCAGCCGTGCATGGCCTTGAGCTTAACGCGCTTTGCGCCGCTGTCTATGGCCTGGCCAACCTCGGCTATAAGCTCGTCTATCGTGTCGCATACGCCGAATCCCGCACCTTCGTCAACGGTGGTGTTGGTGCCCTCGGGGCAAAGCAGCTTATGAAGGGGTACGCCCTCCATTTCCGCCTTAAGCGTCCACCACGCCATCTCTATGCCGGCCTTGGCAAAGGGGTTGCCCTTTATGTCCTTCATGGCCGCAAGAACGTCGTCCGCGGTGTCAAGCTCCTTGCCGAGTACCATGGGGGTAAGGAAACGGGAGGCCACGTTGAAAAGACCCTCGCCGTATTCATAGCAGTAGGTGGGGCCGGGCAGGGGGCTGGACTCGCTCCATCCCTCGTAATTGCCGCTGCGCAGCCTTGTGAGCAGCACGGCATTGCCCGCATCGGAGCCGTAGGCGGTGCGCCAGGGCTTGTGGAAGCGGTTTTCTACCAAGTAAAGATCAATGCCTTCAATTTTCATAATAGCAAAATCCTCCGGATTAAAACTTGGTCACTATCAGCACGAAACCTTCGTGAACGGCATATGGGCTACGCGCACGCCGGAGAAGTAAAGCCCGGTAACCTCGCCCTTTTCGTTTTCCTCAAACTGCACAAAGCAAGTGCGCAGATATTCTGCCGCAAACCTGCCCTTGCCAACGGGATGCAGAGTGGTTCTGCCGCGGCGGATATGGTCCATGTACATGGTGCCGTTTTCGTAAACTATATTATAGAATGTTTCAAGCTCCTCGCAGTAATACCTGCCCTCGTAGCGCTTGCCCTCGCATTCGCACACGGGCGCGTCCACGGCCTTGTTAAGGCAAATGGTCTCTTCGGGCGTGTAATACATGGGCTTGTCTGCACCCAGCAGGAAATAGGTTTCCAGCCTGCCCGCGCGGAACAGGTTGCCGCGAACGCGGGTGAGGGGAGTGAGGCCGTATTTTTCGCACCAGTAGAAGCAGCCGTTCTTTTCAACTATCTTTACGATGGCGGAGCTGGGAAGCTCGGCATAGTAGAAGCCCGCGGCCTCGGACACATCAAACTTTTCCTTAACCGGCTTTTCGGCGCTCTTGAGCGGCTCCATGCCAAGAATAAGCCTTGCTATCTTCCAGGCGGAGGGGTCGGTAAGGGTATTGTTGGTGTTTGAAAGAATTATTATGTTCAGATCGTCGTCCCTAAGGCGCAGCGTAACGGTGCGGAAGCCCGCGTCCTCGCCAACATGGATAAGATAGCGATGACCCTCAACGCTGCCTACCCAAAGTCCGCAGGCGTAGGTGGTGGGGGCGTTGTCCTTAAGCGGGGTAACGGTTGTCATCTCGTCTATAAGGGCCTGGTCGCAGATTATATGCTCGCTGTAGTTGCGCATCCATTTGGCAAGATCGCGCGCGCAGGTGTTGAGCGCGGTAGCGCCGTAAAGGCCGTACACAAGGGGATTGTAAAAATACTCGGTGCCGTTGTCTATAAAGGACTTTGAGCGGTTGGGTATGCAGGTCCAGTATTTGTCGCGCACGGCGCTGTGCTCCATCCCAAGGGGCTTGAATATGCGCTCCTTAAGGAAATCCGGGAAGGTCTTTCCGGTAACGTTTTCAACTATGGCGGAAAGCAGGATAAAGTTCATGTTGCTGTATGAATACTTGCTTTCGGGCTCAAAGTTAACTTCCTTCTGGCGGGAGCAGAGGCGCAGCACGAAGTTCTGCGTGCTTATATCGTCGTTGCAGATGCCCATTATGTCCTGCAGCTCAAACAGGTCGCGTATGCCGGAATTGTTGTTCATAAGGTCGCGCACGGTTACGCGGTCCTTAAAGGCTATATATTCGCCTATGTATTCGCGAATGTCCGCATCCAGGTCAACAAGGCCGTCCCTTGCAAGGAGCATAACGGCCATTACGGTGAACTGCTTGGAAACGGAAGCCACATGGAATATGGTATCCGGCGTTATGGGCACGCGGTTCTCTATGTCCGCGTAGCCGAAGCAGCGCTCATATATGGTTTGGCCGTGCTGCTGCACAAGCACCTGACCGCCCGGGCAAATGCCGTTTGTCCACAGGGCGAATATGTCGTCAATCTGCTTTGAAATCAGCTCGTTCATCATTGGTTCTCTTGTTTATCCTCCGTTGATTCTTGGGCGGCTTTGCGCTTTTTTGAATGCTTAACCGCCAATATTATAACCACAGCCACTATGACTATGATTGATATCGCAGTAATCGGGAGCAGAAGGCTTATGCTGCCGTCCTCGGCCGCCACAAGCTCGGTTTGGCGCACGTTGCCGAACTGATCGCGCAGCGTTAGCGTGCCCACGGTTTCTCCCTTTTTAACGCTTGAACCGCTTATCTCAATCTGAGTGTCAAGCTCAAGCTCGCTGCCCTCCCGGGCAAGTATGTATATATCGTCCTTCGCGGCGAACGGAACGGTTTTGCCGCCCGAAAGCCAGCCCCAAAGCTCCATCTCGCACACGGTATCCCCCGCGGCGAAGCCCTGCTTTTCAAATTGGCGGGCATAGTCAAAAAGCTTCAAGGTGTCATTATAGTGGCCGTATACCATGTCCCGGCCCTCAAGCGTTGCCGTGCAGTGCATTACAACGCTGTAAAACGTAAGGTCGTCCTTTACCATGGCCGAGGCCAGGTTTCTGCCGGCTTCGTTGATATAGCCGGTCTTTATGCCCAGTATGTCGTCCGTATAATCCCGCTGATAAACCTTTTCATTGCCGGGATTTATAACGGTGTTGGACGTTTCATAGGGGAAGGGCTCGTCCCTTTTGTTGGATGCGGGCAGCTCGCCCTCCGTCATGCGTACAATCTCGCGGAATTTTTCGTACTGCATGGCGTAAATGCTAAGGGTAAGCATGTCCCTCGCGCTTATGTATGAATCCGGCGAAAGCCCGTGCGGATCCTCAAAATGGGTATCCGTCATGCCAAGCTCGGCGGCTTTCTCGTTCATCATGTTTACAAACGTGGGTATATCCCCGGCCACGTATACGGCAAGCGTTGTGCCCGCCTCGTTGCCGGAGGGGATAAGAAGGTATTTCATAAGCTCCCAAACGCTTATTTCCTCGCCCTCAACAAGGTGCCCGAACTCCATCCAGTAGCAATATCGCTCGGATACGGCCTCGGCAGGCACCACCATGGTGCCGCTAAGCTCAGGATCATATTCCAGCACAAGCAGTGCCGTCATAACCTTTGTCATGCTGGCGGGGGGATTATGCGCGTATGAATTGAGAGAGAATAGAACCGTGTCCGTGCTCTGCTCATAAAGTATGGCCATGGGGGCATTCGTAATAGCCGGAGTGTCGCTTCCGGTGTCGGTTTCGCTTGTGGTGCTCGTAGTGGTAGTGTCCGCAAACGCGCTCGCGCTGCAGATAAGAACTGCTATGCACAGCAGTAAGGAAAGTATGCGCTTCGGTGTTGATGATGCTCTCACGTTTTCTTACCCCGTTTCTTTATTCTTTTGTCAAATTGCTCTTTGTCGGGGAAGGCGGATTACCCGCTTTCCCCAACGCAGTATTATACTATATGTGTTTTTTTGTCACTCTTCGGTCTTTTCGTTTTCCTCGCTCTTTTCGCTCTCGGCGGGCTCTGCGGGTTCGGCTGCGGCATCCCCCGCGGCGGCAGCGGCCTTGCGCTTTTTACTGGCATTTACGGCAAGCACTATTGCAACAACTATCGCTATTATAACAACGGCGCCCACTATCGGGAGGGTCATGCTCTTGGTCGCGTCCGCGCCGGCTATAAGCTCGGTTTCGTGAGTGTTGCCGAATTCGTCGGTTATAACAACGCGGCCAACGGTATCGCCCGCCTTAACGGAGCTGCCCTCAACGCTAAGCTCGATTGTGGGGTTAAGCGCCTCACCCTCGCGGCCGAGAAGGTACATATCCTCCTTTGCGGTAAGGGGAATGGCAGAGCCGAAAAGACTGCCCCAAATGGCCTGCTCGCACACGGTATCGCCCGCGGCGTAGCCCTGCTTTTCAAACAGCCTTGCGTAGTCAAAAAGCTTGATGGTTTCGGTGTAGCGGCAGTCTATCATGGTGTAATCCGCGGCAAACGTGTCCGTGCAGTGCATTACAACGCTGTAAAACGTAAGGTCGTCCTTTACCATGGCGGCGGAAAGGTTGTTGCCGGCCTTGGTGGTGGTGCCGGTCTTTATGCCTATAATGTCGGTGCTGTAATCCGTTTTGTACTCATCCCTGTTTTCAAAGTTGTTCAGAAGACGGTTGCCGGTTGAGTAGCTCATGGCGGTGTCGCGCTTGTTGGATACAGGCAGAGCGCCGCTCTTCATGCGCACTATGTTGCGGATTGAAGGATACTGCATTGCGTAAAGGCAAAGGGTAAGCATATCCTGCGCGCTTATGTAAGAATCGCCGGAAAGTCCGTGCGGATCCTCATAATGGGTATTGGTCATGCCAAGCTCCGCGGCCTTTTCGTTCATCATGTCTATAAATGTGGGTATATCGCCCGCTACGTAAGCGGCAAGCGTGGTTGCGGCCTCGTTGCCGGAGGCTATGAGCAGATACTTCATAAGCTCAAGCACGCTTATTTCCTCGCCCGCGTAAAGGTGGTTGTCCTCCATCCAGGTGCAATATTGCGGACTTACGGCCTCTTCGGGAACAACGGTTTTGCCGCTAAGCTCCGGATCGAACTCAACCACAAGCACGGCGGTCATAACCTTTGTCATGCTGGCGGGGGCGTTGTGCTTATCGGGTTCCTTTGAATAAAGTATTGTACCCGTGGTTGCCTCGTAAAGAATTGCTTCGTAGGCAACATCAAGCACGGGAACATCGCTTTCGGTTTCGGCCGTGTCGGCATCCTGCTCGGCAAGGCTGAAGGAGCAGCACAAAAGCATGGCTGCGCAGAGAAGCAGCGCAACAAGTCTCTTGGTAGCGGATGATTTCATGTTTTTACCCCGATTCTTTTATATTTTTTTGTTAAATGCTCAAGCGGGGAAGGCAGCTTGCGCCGCTTTCCCCGTGTTTTTTTAATGAGTTAGGTTTTTACTGCTCGTTGCTTTCGCTGTTCTCGGTCTTTTCGGCCTCGGCGGTTTCGGCAGTCTCGGTGGTCTCGGTGGTCTCGGTGGTCTCGGCGGTTTCACCCGCGGCGGCAGCGGCGGCCTTGCGCTTCTTGGCGGCATTCGCGGCAAGCACTATGGCGACAACTATCGCTATTATGACAACAACGCCTACTATCGGGAGAACATAGCTCTTACTTGCGTCTGCGCCGGCTATAAGCTCGGTTTCGTGGGTGTTGCCGAATTCATCGGTTATAACAACGCGGCCCACAACGTCGCCCGCCTTAACGGAGCTGCCCTCTATGCTAAGCTCGATGGTGGGGTTAAGCGCTTCGCCCTCGCGGCCGAGAAGGTACATATCCTCGCTTGCGGTAAGGGGAATGGCGGAGCCGAGCAGGCTGCCCCAAAGGGCCTTTTCACAAACGGTGTCGCCCGCGGCGTAGCCCTGCTTCTCAAACAGCCTTGCGTAATCGAAGAGCGCTATGGTATCAATATAGCGGCCGTCCGTCATGGAGTAATCATCGCCCATAATATCGGAGCAGTGCATTACAACGGTATAGAACGTAAGGTCGTCCTTAACCATGCAGGAAGAAAGGTTGTAGCCCGCGGCGGGAGTGGTGCCGGTCTTTATGCCTATAATGTCCTTGCTGTAATCGGTTACGTAGGCGGAATTGCCGTCCGGATCAAGGAAGCGGTTGGAGGTCCAGTAGGTCATCTTGTACTCACGCTTGTTGGAAGCGGGCAGTGAGCCGCCGTTCATGTGCACTATATTGCGGAACGGCTTAAACGTCATGGCATAGCGGCAAAGGGTAAGCATATCCCGCACGCTTATGTAAGAATCGGACGAAAGACCATGCGGATCCTCGTAATGAGTTTCGGTCATGCCAAGCTCGGCGGCCTTTTCGTTCATCATGTCTATAAACGTGGGTATGTCGCCCGCAACATATTCGGCAAGCGTGGTAGCGGCCTCGTTGCCGGAAGGTATGAGCAGGTATTTCAAAAGGTCAATTATGGTTACTTCCTCACCCGCGTAAAGGTGATCGGTATCCATCCAGGAGCAATAGGTGGGGCTGACGGCATCCTCGGAAACAACGGTGCTGCCCGTAAGCTCGGGATTATACTCAAGCACAAGTATAGCGGTCATAACCTTTGTCATGCTGGCGGGAGCGTTGTGCTTATCGGGCTCCAGAGCGAAAAGTATGGTGTCTGTGCTCTCTTCATAAAGAATTGCCTCGTAGGCGGTCTGCATAACGGGAACGTCGCTTGAGGCTTCCTCGGTTTCGGCGGTGTCGGCGGTTTCCTGGTCGGCAAGGCTGAAGGAGCAGCACAGAAGCATGGCAAGGCAAAGAAGCAGTGCCAACAGTTTCTTGGTTGCGGATAGTGATTTCATGTTTTTACCCCATTCCTTTTTGGTTTTAGCTGTGCTTTTTAGATACGCATAGTTTTGTATATTATAATATTGAAAGCGCACTTACCGCAATAGCGCGTTAAAAAACTTAACTTTGATTTAACCGCCGCTTTATTTATATTTTTTGGCTCTTTACAACGGGGTATATTTGTGTATTATAATTCATCGGGAATGTTAATATTAACAGGAGGATTTTAACCAATGGAACAGCTTCGTTCTACCCGCGCGGAGATAAACCTGGACAATCTTAAATACAATATAGACGTGTTGCGCTCCGAGGTGGGCCCAAACGTTGAGCCCATGGCCATTATAAAGGCGGATTGCTACGGCCACGGCGCTGTTATAATGATGGAATACATGATGAAGTACGGCCTTAAGTACTTTGGCGTTGCCTCCATGAACGAGGCGCTGGAGCTTAGGCGTTTCCATAAGGATGGCGAGCTGCTCGTACTTGGCCTTTCACCGGACAGCCTGCTGCACTACGGCCCCGATGCGAACATTGTGCAGACCATATGCTCGCTGCATCAGGCGGAGGTTCTTTCAGCCGGCGGTAAGAAAGCGAAGATTCAGATTAAGGTTGATACCGGCCTTCATCGCCTGGGCTTTGCCCCTACCGAAGAAAACATGGACATAGTAGCCAAAATAGCCAAGCTTCCCAATATTGAGATTCGCGGCATATTCAGCCACCTTGCCCTTGAAACGCACGACGATGACTACAAGCAGTGGCACCTTTTCGAAAACTTTATAAAGGGCTGCGAAAAGCGCGGCGTAACTTTCCCGCTTAAGAGCATAGACGACGGCATAGGCGCCATTCGCTATCCCGAAATGCGCTACAACATGGTTCGCCCGGGTTCCTTCTTCTATGGCTTCAACCCCCATATTTCAACGCTCCGCCCGCTTATGCAGCTTAAGAGCGAGATAGTGCACATATTCAAGCTCCCCGCCAACGAGGGCATAGGCTACGGCCTTGACGACGCGGCCGACCATGAGCGCACTATCGCAACCCTGCCCTTCGGCTATGTTGACGGCGCGCCCCGCGCCCTTTCGCACTACAACGGCTGGTGCCTTGTTAAGGGCGTAAAGTGCCCCTATGTAGGCCTTCTCTGCATGGACCAGGCCATGATAGACGTAACCGACGTGCCGGACGTTAAGATAGGCGATGAGCTTATAGTGTTCGGCTCCGAGCCCGGCGCCATGACTTATCCCGAGGGTGCCGCGGCCACCAACTTTAACCGCAACGGTCTGCAGGCCGCTCTGCCCCGCAGAGTGCCAAAGGTTTATTACGAGGGCGGCAAGATTGTTGCCTATCGCGATTATCTCTTCGACAAGGAAAACTGAAATTAAGAGCATTAAAAAAGCGGCGATGAGCCGCTTTTTTTAGTTTCGCTTTTGTTTATTTGTTCGTGTTCGCGGCGGGGTCGCTGTCCGCCATGCGGTAGCCCACGCCTATCTCCGCCAGAATGTAGCGCGGGGAATTGTGGTCCTTTTCTATTTTGCGGCGAATGTTGGCTATGTTCACGCGCAGAATAAGGTTGTTGTCGCTGGGCGCGTAGGGTCCCCACACGCTTGAAATAATATAGTCGTGCGTAAGCACCTTGCCGGGATTGCGGGCAAGCAGCTCCACAATGCGGTATTCAAGGCGGGTAAGGTGAATTTCGTTGCCGGCAACATAAACGCGGCTGTTCTGGAAATCAACCGTAAGATCGCCCACGGAATAGTTAGTGTCCGGCGAGGCGGAGCGGGCGGCTATCTTTTCAGCCTGCCTTAATGCAACGCGTATGCGGGCAAGGAGTTCGGAGGCGCTGAAGGGCTTATTTATATAATCATCGGCGCCCATATCAAGCGCCTGCACCTTTTCCTTAACCTGGTTGCGCGCGCTTACGACTATTATGGGCCCTTCGTACCACATGCGAAGGGAGGTGAGCACACTTGTGCCGTCTATATCGGGCAGGCCCAGATCAAGCAGCACCGCGTCCGGCACATGGGATGCCGCAAGCTGCAGCGCGCCGTTTCCGGATTCAGCGGAAAGCACCCGGTAGTCATTCGCCTCAAGCAAAGACTTAAGCACGTTTGCAATGTATCCGTCGTCTTCAACAACAAGTATGGTTTTCTTCTTCGTCATTCTAATTCCTCCATGGGCAGGGTAAATGTAAACTCAGCGCCGCTGTCCGGGTTGTTGCGCCCGGAAATCTGGCCCCCGTGGGCGCGGATTACGCTGCGGCATATTGAAAGGCCTATGCCGAGGCCGTGAACGTTATCCGTATCGGTTCTGGAAAGAGGGGTGAACAGGTTGTCTATCGTGTCCTGCGACAAGCCTACGCCGTGGTCCCTGACGGTGAATACGGCGCATCCCTCGCCCTTTGAAACGGTAAGCTCTATGTCTTTTGCGGCGCCGCTGTATTTAACGGCGTTTTCTATCAGGTTCATAAGCACCTGAATTATAAGCGTGGGGTCCATCTCCACAAGCATCGGCTCATCGGGCGTTGAAACATTAAGCTTAAGCTCCGGGAATCGCTTTTCGCAGCGCTGTGCCACGTCCCCTATAACGTCCTCCACAAGCTCCGGCGTTTTTTTGATGGATGCCGCGGCCTCGTTAACGCGCGTTACGGAAAGCAGGTTCTCAACCATTTGGCAAAGCCACTGCGCTTCCTCATGAATGTTCACAAGCAGCTTATGCCGCGCCTCCGGGCTTATGCTTTCGTCCGCCTGGATAAGCGTTGAGCAGGCGCTCATTATGCCGGTTAAGGGGGAGCGAATGTCGTGAGACATGGCGCGGAGAAAGTCCGCCCTTATGCGCTCCTTCTCGCCCTTTATAATGGCCTCCTGCTGCCTGTCCGCAAGCACCTGGCGCTCAACGGCGTTTGACGCCTGAACGATTATGCCGGACAATTCCTCCTTCATGTCGTCATCAAGCGTTTCCTCGTCGGAGAACACTATGCCTAAGATGGCTATCTTCTCTTTTCCCGCCATAAGCGGAATGAAGATGAAGGGGGAGGTGGAGTGCGTTTTGCCGAAGCGGCCTACCGTATCCTCGTAATTATCCATGTCCGCCACTTCGTCATCAAATGCGGCATTGGCGGCCTCAAGCTCGGATTCGTAAAGTATAAGTCCCTGCGGCAGGCGGTCAACGCAGGTTACGTTTCCCTTTTCGTCGCGCGTGAACACGGCGGCGGATTTGCCGTAAAGGGCCTGAATCGAGCGCAGTATGGCAAAATAAATGTTGTTCAGCCCGCGTGCCCTCAAAAGGGAGTTTACGCATCCCTTATAGACAATGTTTCTGTCCGCCTTTACGGTTGAATAATATTCCTGCTGCTGAATGTTCGTTATCATGGACATCATCAGCACCGTAAACGCGCTTGTGGCAAGAAGTATTATTCCCGCGTTCGCAAGCGGCGCGCTTATGGCAGGCTCAAGCAGAATAAGCAGCAGTACCTGCATTGCCGCAATGCTTGACGCGCCAAGCGTTAAGTACCGCTCCCTTGTAAGGGTCGCCACGGCGTATGCCGAAACGAGCGCGGAGAGTATGAGAAGGGCCGGAATATGCAGCACAAACAGAAAGAAAACGCTGACAATAGCGTTTGCAAAAACCACTATCGCAACTATCCTGCGGTTGCGGTTTGTGAATATCCATTCAGTTATTGTGCGCAGCCACGCAAACATAAGCCAAATCCCCTCCTCTATAATTATACATTAAGGTTTTGCAATTGTAAAACCCGAAAAACGGACAAAATCCGCACAAATTTGCAAATATATAACGCATTTCGACAAGGGGGTTGAAATTGAGACATTCAGGTTGTATAATATTAACAATTAATACAATATTTTTTGCAATGTATGCAAAATTGAGCGAACAAAGATAACCGAATCAAACCGAAAAACAGCACCTTTTTTAATCAAAAAACAAGGTTAAGGACTAACCGTAAGGCGATTGATTAAACTAAAAACCCCTAAAACGATATAAAGACCCGAGGAAGGTTTTTGTATAAATAAAAATGCAGGAGGAAACCATGAGAAACATCAAGAAGTTCTTGGCAATGCTTATGTGCGTTGTTATGGTCGCGGCTCTTTTCGTAGGCTGCGCTACCGAGACTACTACAGATGACACCACCGAAGCTCAGGCTACCGCGCAGGTAGATACCCAGAGCGGCGACAATTCCCAGATTGAGACCAAGTACACCGGCGAGGAGCGCCAGGTCAGCGACACTACGGAGCTTACCTACCTCTTTAACGGCGAGGTTACAGACTGGAACTATCTGACCACCACCAGCAACACCCCCGGCATGTATATCGACTCACTGGTTGAGTACGACTATCTTGGCCTGTGCCAGCCCTGTCTGGCTGAAAGCTGGACCCGTTCCGACGACGGCCTTGTTTGGACATTCAAAATCCGCCAGGGCGTAATGTGGATGACCTACGATCTGCAGGAATACTGCGAGCTGACCGCTCACGACTTCGTAACTTCCTGCGAGTACATACTCGATCCCGCCAACGCTTCCATGATGGCGGATATGATGTATTGCCTTAAGGGCGCCGAGGAATATCACCAGGCGGCTCTGAACGGCCTTGAGTGCGACTTCAACAACGTTGGCGTAAAGGCGCTTGACGATTACACCCTTGAGTACACTCTTGAGAACCCCATTCCTTACTTCCTTTCCACTTTGACCTACAAGAACTTCTTCCCGGCCAACAAGCAGTGGATTGAGGAGTGCGGCGACAGCTTCTCCACCGATAACGAAACCATGCTTTACTGCGGCGAGTACGTAATGACCCAGTATGAGCCTTCCACCATAATCGAGGCTGTTCTTAACCCCACCTACTGGGATATAGAGAACATGCACATAACCAAGGTTACCCAGATTTACAACTCCGAGGCCGGCACCGTTGAGCCCGAGATGTATCTGCGCGGCGAAGTTAACTACTGCGACGTTCCTACCGAGCAGCTTGAAGAGTGGCTGAGCGACCCCGAGAAGGCGGACAAGATTCGCCCCTGCCGTCCCAGCTTCTGGACGTACTTCTATTTCTTCAACTTCTGGCCCAACTTTGATGAAAAGTATCAGCCTGAAAACTGGAAGCTTGCCGTTAACAACCTGAACTTCCGTAAGTCCATACTCCATGCCTTTGATAAGGCTTCCCTCATCCAGATCACCGAGCCCTACAACGCCGAGGCGCACGTGCAGAACACCATGACCTGCCGCGACTTCCTGAACAGCTCCGGCAAGGACTACGTTGACCTTGATCCTATTGCCGAGTTCACCGCAAGCACCACCTACAACGTAGAGCTTGCCAACGAATACAAGGAAAAGGCCATTGAGGAGTTGACCGCCGCCGGCGCCACCTTCCCCATAATCGTTTACATTCCTTATGTTACCAACTCCAAGAACGACACCCTGCGCGTGCAGCTTATCGAGCAGTTCCTTGAGCGCAACCTTGGTACCGACTATGTTGACGTTCAGGTTGAGGGCTATGCCGAGGATGGTTACACCGAGGCGGTTCTGCGCTGCGGCAACTTCAGCATGCTGTACAACAGCTGGTATCCCGACTACTCCGATCCTCTGACCATGACCTACGTATTCACGTTCCTTGGCGCGGATCGCTGCGACTGGATATTCATGGCCGACGGTATGTCCGAGGTTTCCGATACCTATGTTGAGGGTTCTCAGCAGGCTAAGGACGGCAAGTATTACTACAACATCATCTATGATCAGATGGTTGATGCCGCGGACGCCGAGTGCGTGGATCTTGAAAAACGTTACGAGCTCTTCGCCGAGGCCGAGAACTGGCTGCTGAATGAGCAGTGCATGGCCATACCGTTCATGCGCGGCGGCACCGGCTACGTTGGATCCTCCCTGATGCCGTTTGAATCCCAGTACGCTCCCTTCGGCGCGTCCGACAGCCGCTATAAGTATCAGTACATCTATACCGACGGCGTTAACACCGAAGAGTACGAGGAAGCTTACGCCAAGTGGGAAGAGGAGCGCTCCGCCGCTATGGCAGAGCTTGCCGCAGAAGGCAAGATCCAGGGCGTAGACTACTAAAAAATGCATAAATACGGGCAAATTTAAGCCTTGTATGCAATGTGGCGGCGCGAAAGCGCCGCCATTTTTGTTTTATATTGCGAGCATTGTACACAGTTTGTTTACAACTTCAAAAAAGCTTAGGGAATCAGGCTTTTTTCGTGTTATGAAGCGTTAAGGCCGTGTTAATTTTTCATAACATAGCTTGCTTAATTGTCATAATCTGTTTATACTTTGCCATCGGAATGACGAATAGGCTTGAGAATTATGCATAAGTGACATGATTACCCCTTTTTAGGGCAAAAGTACCTAACATGGCCTTAACGATATAAAAACCCAAGAGGTTTTTGTATATAGAAAACAGGAGGAAAAGTATGAAGAACATTTCTAAGTTCGTGGCAATGCTCATGAGCATCGTCATGGTAGCGGCTCTCTTCGTAGGCTGCGCCGGCGACACCACCAGCACCACAACTGACGACGCTCAGGCTACCGCGCAGGTAGACACCCAGAGCGGCGACAATTCCCAGATCGAGACTGACTACACCAGCGACGATCGTAAGGTCAGCGACTCTACCGAGCTGACCTACCTCTTCAACGGCGAAGTTACCGACTGGAATTATCTGACCACCACCAGCAACA
>CAZRHS010000038.1:0-14103 GCA_964600045.1 uncultured Clostridium sp. | reverse complement strand
TTTATTTGGTGGGGATGGAGGGGCTCGAACCCCCGACCTCTTCGATGTGAGCGAAGCGCTCTAACCAGCTGGGCTACATCCCCGACGCAGGGTATATTCTACAACAAAATTCATCTTATTGCAACAACTATTTTCTTTGCCCTCCCCTCCCTCTACCTTAAATAAACCACGGCCACGCTTTTCCGTCGGCATATTGTTTTGATGCGGCGCGCATCGTATAATAAGTAAGAAGCACCCCCACAAGGAGATTATGATGCCGAGCGTTAAGCTGAACGGCATAGTTACGCGCTATGCCGATTACAAAGACAATGATCGCATGCTTACCCTGTTTACTCTTGAACAGGGGCTTGTTTCGTGCGTTTCACGCGGATGCCGGCGCGCGAAAAGTCCGCTGATGGGCGCAAGCGAATTGTTTGTGTCGGGAGAATATATGCTGTTTGACGCAAAGGGCAAGTATACTCTCGACAGCGCCGAAATATCGGAGCGGCATTATCCGCTGCGGGAGGATATAGACAGATTTGCCGCCGCAAGCTACATGCTTTCGCTTATAAACGCCGGTGCCGAGGAATCGGCCAATCGGCCGCTTTTCGCATTGCTGCGATACGCTCTCGCTTATACAGCCTATGCCGACGTTAATCCGACCGATATGGCCATTTGCTTCGCATTCAAGTGCCTTATGGCGTTAGGTTACAGGCCAAGCGTTACCGAATGCGCATTATGCTCAAAGGATTTACGAGGAGAAAAGCAGCCTGCCTTCAACGCGCGCTTTGGCGGGGCTATATGCTCAAGCTGTGCCAAGGCTGTGTCCGGGCAAGACATAAGCCCGCTTTCACTTGAGGCAATTCGCAGAATGCTCATAATGAAAGACAGCGATATAAACCGCGTTGTTCTGCCGGAAAAGCAGCGGGCGGAGCTGAAACGCGCCGCAAACGACTTTGCCGAATTTGTGCTTGAGAAAAAGTTTAGGGCAATAGACCTGATATAGTTGTCAATCATTGACTTTGGCTGAAATATGGGGTATATTGCGTGTGTATGGGCTCAGCCGCAGTTATGCGGAACGGCCCGTTTATTTGAATAAAAAATTTTGTTAATAAATAGGAGTATTTATGGAGCGTACTTTACGATCCGAAAACAGTATGGTCACCGGCGTTATATGGAAGCAGCTGCTGTTCTTCTTCTTCCCGATAATGCTTGGCTCGCTGTTTCAGCAGCTTTACAACACGGTTGACGCCATAGTTGTAGGCCAGTTTGTGGGCACAGACGCGCTTGCGGCCGTTGGCGGAAGCGCATCAAACATACTGAACCTTCTTATAGGCTTCTTTACCGGCGTATCCTCCGGCGCAACGGTTATAATCTCGCAATATTACGGCGCCAATGATCGCGACGGCGTAAACCGCGCGCTGCATACGGCCATGCTTTTTGCCGTGGTAGGCGGAGCGATACTGACGGTATTCGGCCTGTTCGCTACCGAATTCGTGCTGCGGCTTATGGATACCCCGGAAGATACGCTTGCGGGTTCCGCGCTGTATTTGCGCATAATGTTCGTTGGCATGATTCCAAACATGATATACAACGTTGGTTCCGCTATACTTCGCGCCATGGGCGACTCTAAACGTCCTTTGTATTTTCTGGTAGTGGCGTGCCTTGCCAACGTGGTTCTGGACCTTGTGTTCGTGCTCGTTTTCAAGATGGGAATAGCCGGCGTTGCCATAGCCAGCATTATGGCGCAGGCCATAAGTGCCGTGATGGTTATTATGTCCCTCTCCTCCGCCAATTCGGAATTCCGCTTTTATTTTAAGCAGATGCGTTTTGAGAAGGACATACTTTCACGCACAATAAAGATAGGTCTGCCGGCAGGCTTCCAATCAATAATGTATTCCCTTTCAAATATGCTTATTCAGGCATCAATCAACCGCTTTGGCACGGATACGGTAGCCTCCTGGGTTGTGCTTGGCAAGGTTGACGGCGTAACATGGATGATACTTGGCGCTTTGGGAGTTGCAAGCATGACATTCGTAGGGCAAAACTACGGCGCCGGCAGGCTTGACAGAATACGCAAAAGCCTTAAGCTAAGCCTTTTGATAGGCGGCTGCATAACCGGCGGCATAGGCGCAATACTGCTGCTGTTCGGCAGACCCTTGTTCAAGCTGTTTACAACCGACGCTATCGTGCTTGATATGGCCATAAAACTGCTTACGTATTTTGCGCCTTTCTACTGGCTGTTTGTGCCTATAGAGATATTCAGCGGCGCTCTTCGCGGCATGGGCGACACGCTTATACCCACAATTATAACGGCAACCGGTATATGCGTATTCCGCGTGGTATGGATATACACAGTTGTTCCCGTTTATCACAGCATGCTTACGGTATCGCTCAGCTACCCCATATCCTGGGTGCTTACTTCCGCCGCGTTTATCGTTTATTATCTGGCGGTACGCAAGAAGCTTATAGCGAACGCTCCAAAGCCGGCGGCGCTTGACTGACGGCACTTAACGCACACCCTGCGGCGACATTCTGTCGCCGCTTTTTTATATATATTTATCGATAAAGTTTGATTTATTCATATGACTGTGATAAAATAATCAATGAATAAATATGTTATAAGTGAGGAACGCTATGCAAGCAAAAGAAATTTCGCTCCCCACCCTCAGGCGTTTGCCTGTGTACCTTCATTACCTCAATTCCATAAAAGATGAGCGTAAGAACATATCCGCCACGGCAATTGCCGCGTATTTCGGGATAAACGACGTGCAGGTAAGGAAAGACCTGGGCGTTGTAAGCGGCACGGGCCGTCCGAAGACCGGATATGTAACAGAGGAGCTTATAAAACAGATACAGGACTGCCTTTGCTGCAAAACCGACTCCAAGGCCGTGTTGGTAGGCGCGGGCAATATAGGCAAGGCTTTGCTTTCTTATTCCGGGTTTTCAGATTTCGGGCTTAAGATAGTGGCGGCATTTGATACCGATTCGCGCCTTATGGGCACATATATAAACGGAAAGCCCATTTATTCGGTTAGCGAGCTTGAGCGGGTTTGTTCGGAGCAAAACATAAGCCTTGGGATAATCGCAGTTCCCGTGGACTACGCGCAAAGCATATGCGACAAGCTTGTTTCTTCAGGCATAAGAGCTATATGGAATTTTGCCCCGGCGATACTGAAAAAGCCTGACGGAGTGCTGATAGAAAACGAGAACCTTGCTTCGTCCTTGGCAATTCTTTCCCGCCATTTGGGAGAGACCACCGATAAATAAAAGCAAAGGAGCGGCGCGCATGAACCTGATACACCTTAAATATGCCGTTGTTATAGCCGAAACCAAATCCATGACAAAGGCCGCGGAAAGGCTTTTCACAGCGCAGCCAAACCTTAGCCGCGCCGTAAAGGAGCTTGAAAACGAGCTTGGCATAACCCTGTTCAGGCGCACTTCGCAGGGCATATTCCCGACACCTCAAGGTGAAGAATTTTTAGGATACGCGCGCAACATTCTATTCCAGGTAAACGCGATAGAGAATATGTGCGAATACGGAGCCGAGCAGTCTTCGCGTTTTTCGCTCTCCGCCCCGGGAGCGGCGTATATTGAATCCGCTTTCATGAGCTTTTGCAAAAAGATTGATGCAGAGTCACTTACGGATGTTGTTTTTACGGAATCTTCACAGAACCAGACCATAACAAATGTTGCCGATTCCGGCTACGGCCTTGGCATAGTGCGATACCGGCTCTCTCAAGAGCAGAGTTTAAAAGCACAGCTTAAGGAAAAATCACTGCGGTTTGAGAAAATATACGAGTTTGAGCCGGTTGTGATAATGCCTCCCTCCCATCCTCTGGCCGAACGCAGCAGCATAAATCAAAAAGAACTGAACACGTATACCGAAATAGTAATCGACGCAAACGCTATTCCCCAACCCGGCGCGGCGCCGGAGGGCGCTGATATAAGCCCGGCAAGGCGAGTGGCTGTTCCCGGGTTTTCCGCTGCCGTATCTCTACTTAACCATATTTCTGGAAGTTTTATAGTATCCTCCCCCATGTGTTCGGACATGCTTTATAAGCTTAATCTCCGCCAAAGTGCCTACGCATCCGACGACAACCGATACTGCGATATGCTCATATATAAGAGCGGATACAGGCAGTCCGCGGCAGACAAAGCGTTTTTAGAGGAGCTTTTGAAAGCATCCGTAACGAACTTGGCAAATGATTGACAAAATTTGCTTTAAAGGTGCCTGTTGTCGTTTACATATTTGATGTTTTCTGTTATCATATAAGGAAGTTTTATGGTTAAAGTATGGTAACATGCGTTTATTTCGGTTTTATGAAGCATGTGTCCGATTTAAGCGTTAATCGGATGCCGGTACCATAAGCAAACAATTAATAAAAAGGAGAACTGAGCAATGAAAATTACGATCTGTGTCGGAAGCTCATGCCACATTAAAGGCTCTCGCCAAGTGGTGGAACAGCTTCAAGCCCTTATAAGCGAAAAAGGACTTGCTGACAAAGTTGAGCTTGCAGGCACGTTTTGCATCGGTCAATGCCAGAACGGTGTGAACGTGCTGATAGACGATGAGCATTTCTCGGTATCTCCCGATACCACGGTTTCATTCTTCAATAACGAGGTACTGCCCAGGATTAGTGCGTAAATTGCCGCGCTAAAGGAGACAAAATGGGATACATTACATTCAAGCAATTGAATTGCCGCAACTGCCACAAATGCATTCGCTACTGCCCGGTTAAATCGATCAGGTTTTCCGCGCATCAGGCGAATGTTTTAAGCGATGATTGCATTTTGTGCGGTGAATGCTACGTTGTATGCCCACAGAACGCTAAGCAGATAGTTGATGAAACCGCGCTGGTAAACATGCTCCTTGCCTCTGGCGAGCCTGTATATGCAAGCGTTGCCCCCTCCTTTACGGCGTATTTTGACGGCGTAGGCATTGAATCCATGCGCGCGGCTCTTAAGCAGCTTGGTTTTGTTGATGCCGAGGAAACCGCCATAGGCGCAACGCTGGTTAAGCGCGAATACGAAAGGATTTCCCGCGAGGCAACCCAGAACATTGTTATAACATCCTGCTGCCCAACGGTTAACACGCTTATAGAAAAATACTACCCTGAAATAACCAGCTGTTTGGCCCCGGTTATGACCCCCATGCAAGCGCATTGCGCGGACATAAGGCGCAGGCACGACAACGCGAAGGTTGTTTTTATGGGGCCGTGCCTTTCAAAGATTGATGAGGCGGCACGCGTAGGAGTTGACGCGGCGCTTACCTTTGACAAGGTTGCCGCCATGTTCAAGAAAAGCGGCATAGAGCTTGAAAAAAAACGCGAATACAACGAAAACAGCCGCACGCGAACATTCCCCACGACGGGCGGCGTGCTGAAATCGATGACCTATAAAAACCCCGTTTACGACTATTTTACGATAGACGGGCTGGACAGCATTATACCCGCCCTTGACGACATACGCCGCGGCGGAGTGCACCGCTGCTTTATAGAGATGTCCGCCTGCGCGGGAAGCTGCGTACGCGGGCCTATAATGCGCAAAAAGCATCCTTCCACGGTTCGTGACTACCAGGCCGTTACAAGTTACGCCGGCAGAGAGGATTTTGAGGTACCTCAACCCGATCCGGCGCTGCTCAAGAACATATATCGCCCGGCTCCGCTGCAAAAATTGAAGCCGAGCCAGGAGGAGCTTGAGGAGATACTCCGCAAGATGGGCAAAACAAGCCGAGCTGATGAGCTGAACTGCGGTACCTGCGGCTATAATACCTGCCGCGAAAAGGCCGAGGCCGTGTACCAAGGCAAGGCGGAAGTAACCATGTGCCTCCCCTACCTTATGGAAAGATCCGAAAGGTTCGCGGGCAACATACTTGATAATACGCCAAACGGCATAATAGTTGTGAGCGACACGTATGAGCTGCTGCAGATAAACGGCGCGGCCATGCGCATGCTGCACGTAAGTTCCGATACAGACGTTATAGGCAGGCCTCTTTCGGAGCTTATAGATCCATCGGACTTCATAGACGCGGCGCAGAACGAAACGCATGTTGTGAACAAGCGCATTTACTACGCCGAATATAATATATATATTGAGCTTACGATAGTAAACGACAAGAAGTCCGACAATATGATAGGCATTTTCCGCGACGTTACGGATGAGGAAAGTGAAAGAAAGAGCAGGCAGGAATTAAGCCGGCAGACCATAGAAACCACCGATAAGGTGGTTGACAAGCAGATGCGCATAGTGCAGGAGATAGCTTCGCTTCTCGGCGAAACCGCCGCGGAAACCAAGATTGCGCTTACCAAGCTGAAGGAGTCCATATCAAATGAGGACCGCTGACAGCCTTTGCGCGGACATAGGATACATTAGCATAAACCATGCCGGGGAACAGCTCTGCGGAGACCACGTTGAGATAGTTGAGCCGGAAAGCGGCGATTCAACAATAGTGGTTCTTGCAGACGGACTTGGCAGCGGCGTTAAGGCGAGCATATTGTCCACGCTGACCAGTAAGATACTTTCCACCATGCTTGCCGCGGGGCTTAAGCTTGAAACCGCCGTTGAAACGCTGGTTGAAACGCTGCCAGTGTGCTCGGTAAGGCAAATTGCCTATTCCACGTTTACGATAGTGCGCGTAAACGACAACGGCAAGGTTGAGATAATACAATATGACAATCCGCGCATGGTAATGCTGCGGGACGGCAAGAGCATAGATATTCCCTTTGTTGAAAGCCGCATAGGGGATAAAAAAGTATTTAAGGCGGAGCTGGACGTTATCGAGCACGATACATTCCTCGCTTTTTCAGACGGAGTTGAGCACGCCGGCATAGGCATGAATTACAGCTTTGGCTGGGACCGCGGCGACATGCTCAAATTCATAATGGGCATATGGGACAGCAGCTACTCCGCCAAGACAATATCCACCAAGCTTATTGCCGAGACGAATCGGCTTTACGCGGGCGAACCGGGCGACGATGCAACGGTTTGCACGATAAAGATAAGAAAACGCGAACCGGTAAGCCTTATAATCGGCCCACCGGCCGACAGGAAGGACTGCGAAAAAATGATGTCGGAGTTCTTCTCAAAGGAAGGCAAGCACATAGTATGCGGCGGCACAACGAGTACCATAGCCGCCGAATACCTGAAGAAGCCTCTGCGGCCCACGCTGGACTTTTTCGATCCCGAAATACCGCCCACGGCGGAAATTGAAGGGGTTGACATTGTTACAGAGGGCGTTATAACAATAAACAGGGTGCTCGAATACGCAATGAACTATCTTTCCGACAACACTTCCTTTGAGAAATGGAGCCATAAGGAAGACGGTGCCAGCAGGATAGCAAGAATGCTTTTTGAGGATGCGACGGACATAAGCTTTTTTGTAGGAAAGGCCGTAAACCCCGCGCATCAAAACACCGATTTGCCCATAAGCTTTACGATAAAGATGCAGCTTGTGAGGGAGCTTGCGAACTGCCTTGAGCGAATGGGTAAAAAGATAAACGTTAAATATTATTAAGTTTTGCTTGTAAAAAGCAATTATAATCAGGAGGATCTAAAAACGATGCAAACCCAATTTGACTTCACCGTGGTCGACAAGATAATCGAAGACCATGGTGCAAAGCCAAGCGCCATTATCGCCATTCTTCAGGCGATACAGGAGCATTACCGCTATCTGCCGCGCGAGATATTCGAGCATCTCGCCAAGCGCCTTGGTGTACCCACAGCAAGCATCTATTCCGTGGCAACTTTCTATGAGAACTTCTCCCTTGAACCCAAGGGAAAGTACGTTATAAAGTGCTGCGACGGTACGGCCTGCCATGTACGCGGTTCAACGCCCATTCTCGAAAGGCTCAGAAAAGAGCTTGGCCTTTCAGCAACTAAGGCCACTACCGACGATCTTCTGTTTACCGTAGAGACCGTATCCTGCCTTGGCGCATGCGGCCTTGCCCCGGTAATCACCATCAACGACAAGGTTCATCCTTCAATGACCCCCGATAAGGCCAGCGAGCTTATCAAAAAGCTTAAGGAGGAAAGTTTGAATGCTTAAGAACAGAGAAGATCTGACGAGAGAACGCGCGGCGTATGCCGAAAGCTTTGCCCATCAGAAGCGCAAAATACTGGTATGTGCCGGTACCGGCTGCGTTGCGGGCGGCTCGCTGAACATATATGCCGAGCTTAAGCGCCTTATGGCCGAAAACGGAATTCCCTGCACGGTTGAGCTGGCGGACGATCCGCATGACCATGCCGACTCCGTTGGCCTTAAGAAGAGCGGCTGCCACGGCTTCTGCGAAATGGGTCCCCTTGTTCGCATAGAGCCCGAAGGCTGGCTTTATACCAAGGTTAAGCTTGAGGACTGCAAAGAGATAATCGAGCGCACCATAATGAACGGCGAGCACATTGAAAGGCTTGCTTATCAGAAGGGCGGCGTTGTTCGCAAGAGGCAGGAAGACATTCCTTTCTACAAGAAGCAGACCCGTCTTGTGCTTGAGCACTGCGGCCATATAGACGCGACCAGCATTCGCGAATACCTGGCCATAGGCGGTTACTCCTCCTTTGAAAAGGCTCTGTTTGAGATGAGCCCGGCCGACATAATAAAGACCATATCCGATTCCAACCTGCGCGGACGCGGCGGCGGCGGATTCCCCACCGGCCGTAAGTGGAGCCAGGTTGCGAAGCAGTCTTCCCCCGTGAAGTACATTGTCTGCAACGGTGACGAGGGCGACCCCGGCGCGTTCATGGACCGCTCCGTTATGGAAGGCGACCCCCACAGGATGCTTGAGGGCATGATGATCGCCGGTATTGCCTGCGGCGCTCAGAACGGCTACATTTACGTTCGCGCTGAGTACCCCATGGCCGTTGAAAGGCTTAAGAACGCCATAGCTCAGGCCGAGGAATACGGTCTGCTGGGCGACAACATACTGGGTACCGACTTCTGCTTCCACATGCATATAAATCGCGGCGCAGGCGCATTCGTTTGCGGCGAAGGCAGCGCGCTTACAGCCTCCATAGAAGGCAAACGCGGCTTCCCGCGCGTAAAGCCCCCGCGTACTGTTGAGCACGGTTTGTTCAATGAGCCTACCGTACTGAACAACGTTGAGACATTTGCCAACGTTCCCCTTATAATCAGCAGGGGCGCAGACTGGTACAAGTCCATCGGTCCCGAGAACAGCCCCGGCACCAAGGCATTTGCCCTTACCGGCAACATTGAGAACACCGGCCTTATAGAAGTCCCCATGGGCACCACCCTCAGAGAGGTTATATTCGACGTTGGCGGCGGCATGCGCGGCGGCTCCGAATTCAAGGCGGTGCAGATCGGCGGACCGAGCGGCGGCTGCCTTACCACCGAGCATCTTGATATACCCCTTGACTTCGACTCCCTGAAGAAGGTTGGCGCGATGATAGGCTCCGGCGGACTTGTTGTTATGGACAGCAAGACCTGCATGGTTGAGGTTGCGCGCTTCTTCATGAGCTTTACGCAGAACGAATCCTGCGGCAAGTGCGTACCCTGCCGCGAGGGCACGAAGCGCATGCTTGAAGTGCTTGAGCGCATAGTTGCTGGCAAAGGCGAGGACGGCGACATAGAGCTGCTTGAGGACCTGGCGGATACCATTTCCGCGGCGGCCCTGTGCGGACTGGGCAAAACCGCTCCCAACCCCGTAATGAGCACCCTGAAGTATTTCCGCAACGAATACGAGGCGCATATTTACGACAAGCGCTGCCCTGCCGGAGCGTGCGCCAAGCTTAAGCGCATACATATTGATCCCGAAATTTGCCGCGGCTGCTCCCGCTGCGCGAGAGGCTGCCCCGTTGGCGCTATATCGGGCCAGGTTAAATCCCCCTTCGTCATTGACGAAAAGAAGTGCATAAAGTGCGGCGCGTGCGTAGCCACCTGCGCGTTCCACGCAATTAAGGAGGACTGAGCAAATGGAAACAAAAGAATATATGCTCATAGACGGCAACCCCGTTGAGATAAACGGCGAAAAGAACCTGCTGGAGGTTATACGCAAGGCGGGTATTGAGCTGCCTACCTTCTGCTACCACAGCGAGCTTTCCGTATACGGCGCATGCCGCATGTGCATGGTTGAAAACGCCCGCGGCGGCATGGAAGCCGCCTGCTCCACCGTGCCTAAGGCCGGCATGGAAATTTATACAAACACCGGCAGACTGCATAAGCACCGCAAGATGATACTTGAGCTGCTGCTTGCCAACCACTGCCGCGACTGCACCACCTGCCCCAAGAACGGCAAGTGCCGCCTGCAGGAGCTTTCCTCCCTGTTCGGCATAGACAGCATTCGCTTTAAGAATCTGAGGCCCGAACCCGAGCTTGATACATCAAGCCTGAGCATAGTACGCGACGCGCACAAGTGCATACTCTGCGGCGACTGCGTGCGTATGTGCAACGAGATTCAGAACGTTGGCGCGATAGACTTTGTAAACCGCGGTTCCAGGATGGTAATCGGCCCCGCTTTCAACGAGCCCATTGCCAACTCCCCCTGCGTAGGCTGCGGCCAGTGCGCCGCCGTATGCCCCACCGGCGCAATTGTAATCCGCAAGGACACCAGCCGCGTATGGCCCGAGCTTAACGACAAGAACACCAAGGTTGTGGCGCAGGTCGCCCCCGCCGTGCGCGTTGCCGTTGCGAAGGAATTCGGCCTGCCCGAGAGCGAAAACTCCATGGGCCGCATAACCGCGGCGCTCCGTCGCCTTGGCTTTGACGAGGTTTATGATACCGCTACCGGCGCTGACCTGACGGTGCTTGAGGAATCCAACGAGTTCCTGCAGCGCATTGAGTCCGGCGAGAATCTGCCCCTTTTCACCAGCTGCTGCCCGGCCTGGATACAGTACTGCGAAAAGAACCATCCGGAGCTTATGAAGAACGTATCCACCTGCAAGTCCCCCATGCAGATGTTCTCCTCCGTTATAAAGGCGAAATACGCTTCCTCCAAGAGGCGTGTGGTATGCGTTGCCGTAATGCCCTGCACAGCCAAGAAGTTTGAGTGCGCGCGCGAAGAGTTCATACACGACGGCGTACCCGAAACCGATTACGTTATAACCACCCAGGAGCTGGTTCAGATGATCCACAAGGCCGGCATACAGTTCAATGAGCTTGAGCCCGAGGCTGTTGACTCCGTATTCAGCACCTGCACCGGCGCCGGCGTTATATTCGGCGTTACCGGCGGCGTTACCGAGGCAGTGCTTCGCCGCCTCTCCCCCGACAAGAGCAGCAAGGCGCTCGCTTCCATTTCCTTTAATGACGTTCGCGGCATGAAGGGCGTTAAGGAGACCACCATCCCCTACGGCGACAAGGAAGTACACATTGCGATAGTAAGCGGACTGAGGAACGCCGAGAACGTGATACAGGCGCTTAAGGAAGGCAAGCATTACGACTTTATAGAGGTCATGGCCTGCCCCGGCGGCTGCGTTGGCGGCGGCGGACAGCCCTACGGCAACAAGGAAACCAAGGAGACCCGCAGCAAGGCGCTTTACAGCGCGGACAAGATGCTGAGCATTAAGCGCAGCGAAGAGAACCCGCTTATGATGAGCCTGTATGACGACGTGCTTAAGGGCCGCGTGCATGAGCTGCTGCATGTTCATTACGGACACAAGGAGGAGGAATAATATGCTGGAAGTAAAGGTTTGCATAGGTACCTCCTGCCATCTGCGCGGATCATACAACGTTTTGATGAGCTTTAAGCAGCTTATTGAGCAGTACAACCTGCACGACAAGGTAAACCTTGCCGGCCAGTTCTGCACGGGCTGCTGCCAGAACGGCGTTTCCGTAACAATCGGCGACACTAATTACAGCGTCTCCGCCGAGAATGCCACCGCTTTCTTTAAGGACACCATCATGCCGATGGTAGCCGATAAATAAAAGTTAAATGTACAAATCAAGGGCAGGGGTTCTCCCCTGCCCTTGGTGCTGAAAGCCCTCTGACGGTTGTCCGGGGGCACAGATGCTATGTCACCTTATCTGTATGTTCCTTTTGACTCAATCACATCACATTTAAACCCATTATCCGACAACAAGCGCTCAACGTCCCTCTTCCTTGCTTTGCATTTAGGTCCAATAACTACATTCTTAATATCAATATTTTTTCCATCCAATTTTAGTTCAATATACGGCACTATATCATCGCCACGAATATAATATTCTACCTTCGATAAGTCTCCACAATCTAATTTTGTTTCTATACTTGAACCAAGTTTTTTCAAGTAATAGATACGACTTTCCTTCTCCTCTATAAAAAATGGGTTTTTCATAAGGATAGAAAGTTTAAAAAGTTGCAAAAAGGATTCGTAAAAGGCGTCCTCGCTCTTTTTTTCAATATCTGTACAGCTATCTCTTAATATCAATTTAAGCTTCGATATTAAACTGTCTGCATACTTTTTAATTTTAGTTCTCTGTTTTCTTTCGCCATAAACAATATCACCAAAATGAATCGCATTCGCATCATTAGAATGAGTTAATATATCAAATCCTATAGCTAAGCCGGAGGCATCATCTGAGTATCCACGCCACTGGCTCAACAAGTCGTTTGCCTTAGAGAAACAGCATACAAAGCATGCATATTGACGCTGACCATCTTTAAAAAAAATATCCGTATATTTTTCAACTAAGTTAATGAATATCTCCTCTTTATAACCTTCCTTAAAATATTTTGTTTTTGCTGCTTCCTTCCTGAACTCTTTTAGAAACACATCTTTCATGAACCTTGTTATCCATATAATTTCAGTTGAATCATTCGATTTCGTAATATCAGATAATCTTATGGATTTACCTGATATAATTTTCATAAATACATCCACATTACAATAATGATATACTATTCCCATTGTTTCATCCTATATTTTGATAGCTCTGGAGGACAAAATTTATTCCAGAGCTATCAATAAAAGTTGTTTATCTTAGTACCAACTACAACGAACATACTCTCGCTCAACATAGTCTGTATGATATAATAAATACGTCATACCATTACTCTTAGAATAGGAATTTGTTGCTACAGCCATTAGATTTTCATCATTAAAAGCAAAGAAATAAAACTCATCCGATTCTTCATTCGAAATATAGTATGTCGTACCCGTAGATTCTATAATAATTTGTGCTATTTCTTCATCACAGGGTTGCCCGCGAAAGCAAAACGCGCTAGAACTGGTGTTGTTGACATCAGACGAAGCTGTTCCATACCAGTGTTTAGAACTATTCATTCTTAGAAAATCACCATAAAATCCGTAGCTTTCACTGACAGAATATGTGCCAACACCTCCGCCAAGGCCAAGAGGATCTTCTACACTACTGCTATTGGAATAGTCCCCCTTTAAATTATCATAGTAACCTCCTCTGCCATTTTTGGTAACTACAGTACTACCCGTAGCGTGCTCCTTTAATTTATTAACTACTGCATTTCTATCATCAAAATAGTACTCTAACCTGATAAAACCACAAATCGAATCTATATTGTCAAAAATACTATCTGTACTGCTGAATAATTCATTCTCCTTCTTTTCGTATAATTCTATGACTTTTTCTTTTATAGTTTCATTATAGTATCCTAGATATTCCATAGTTTCAACCGTGTTAAGAAAGCCCGCAATGTCACCTTCTTGTTCAAGTTTTTCTAGCTTGTTCAATAAAACCTCTCTAAATATTTCCTTTCCCATATAAGGAGCTAAAATCTCATACACATCATCTAAACTTATATAAGAAAATTCACTATCACTCGGATAAAGGCCAACGCCTCTATATACATCATCATTCTTCGTATAATATGCCTCATAATCACCATAAGAAAAAGCAGTTCTCTCTGAACATGTTCCTATCCACCCTGATATTTTTTCTTTTTCCTCATTGTCCTGAGCAATGCGATTAATAATGCCAATAAGAAGAGTAATCAACACTGCCATCACTACTAGCACTAAAGTGGTCGTATTTAATTTTTTATTTGTTCCCGTGCTTTCCATAACCAAGATCATCCTTTCTGTCATAAATCATAATTATCTAATAATTTTTCGTTTTGATTTGGGCCCTAAAGGAATTATATCCTACCCCCCCCCCGAAAAATCAAGATGGTATTTAGATTTGTTTCAAATAAAGTGAAAATGATTTTTGTGCAATTTGCACAA
>CAZRHS010000037.1:0-14411 GCA_964600045.1 uncultured Clostridium sp. | reverse complement strand
TCTATTTCGATGGAATGATCATCACCGGCGCTCCGGTGGAGCTGATGGACTTTGAAGAGGTGGACTACTGGCCCGAGCTATGCCAGATAATGGAATGGTCCAAGACACACGTTCATTCTACGCTCCATATCTGCTGGGGCGCGCAGGCAGGGCTTTACTACCACTACGGTATTCCAAAGCGGGTGCTGCCCAAAAAGCTGTTTGGTGTTTTTCGCCATACGCTGGAGGATCCGAATTATATTCTTTTCCGCGGCTTTGACGATGAGTTTTGGGTGCCCCATTCTCGAAACACCACCGTGGACCGCAAGGACATTGATCGCATTCCCGAGCTGAAGGTGCTGGCTACGTCTCCCGAGGCAGGGGTCTACGCAATCAAGACAGACCATGGTCATCAGGTTTTTTTGATGGGTCACGCGGAGTACGACAGGAATACCCTTAAATCGGAGTACCTTAGGGACGTGGCGGCGGGAGTGGATATCCAGCTTCCGGCAAATTATTTCCCGAACGACGATCCCGAACGGGAGCCTATCGTGAATTGGCGCTCCTGCGCCCATATGCTCTATGGGAACTGGCTCAACTACTGCGTCTATCAGTCGGTACCCTATGATCCGGAGGAAATTGAAAAGGGCGTACGAACAGCAGAAAGCTGAGATGCCCTCGCGCGCTCAGCTATGCTTGAGCGTATATCATAGCAGAACAGGCATGAGTAAAATCATGCCTGTTTTCATGAAAATCCGATTTTACTGCCCTACCGTTATGGGCTAATGCGCCTTATGTATTAATAAATCGTAAACAATGCCCGTTCCATCGGTTGACATGAGCGGTTCATTGGAATAAACTGTAGTCTGTTAGGGCGAAAGCCCAAATTTTGGAGGCATAATATGAGCGAACTTCTTTCTCCCACCGCCCGTACATGGGCGGAAATAGACATGGCCGCGCTTAAGCACAACTATGAAATAGCGCGTGCTACCGGCAAAAAGGTAATGTGCGTTATAAAGGCGGACGCGTACGGTCACGGCGCGGTGCGCTGCGGACGCTACCTTGAAAAATGCGGCGCGGACGCGTTTGCGGTTGCTTGCCTGAGCGAGGCTGTTGAGCTTAGGCAGGGCGGCATCACCAAGACCATACTTATACTTGGCTACACTTCCCATGAATACGCCAAGGTGCTTGCGGATCTTGACATTACACAGACCCTTGTTGACGAAAGCCACGCCCTTGAGCTGAACGAGGCCGCAAAGGCCGCGGGCGTTACCGTAAAGGGCCACATTAAGCTTGATACCGGCATGAGCCGCGCGGGTCTTTTCGCGCAGGGTCACGAGGCCGCCATGGAGGCCGCTAAGGCCGCCGAGCGCATGAGCAAGCTTTCAAACGTTAAGGTTACCGGTATGTATACCCACTTCTGCGTAGCCGATACCCCCGACCAGGATCAGTTCACGGCCTATCAGCTTGATAACTACAAAACCGTTATGAACTACCTTACCGAAAAGGGTTTAAGGCCCGAAACCTGCCACACCAGCAACAGCGCGGGCATACTTTACCACCCCGAAACGCAGATAGACATGGTTCGCGAGGGCGTTATACTTTATGGTATGTATCCGGACAGCATGCCCCAGTACGGCCCGCTTAAGCCCGTTATGACCCTTAAGAGTCACGTTTCCCAGGTTCGTGATTTCCCCGCCGGCGCAACCGTAAGCTACGGCCGCACCTTTAAGGGAGACAAGCCCTTTACCACCGCCGTTGTGCTCGCGGGCTATGCGGACGGTTATCCCCGCCGCCTTTCCAACAATACCACCGTTACCATAAACGGCACCCGCTACGAGCAGGCCGGCCGCATCTGCATGGATATGTGCATGGTACTGGCGGATAAGGAAAAGGTAAAGCGCGGCGATGAGGTTACCCTTATCGGCGGCGACTCCATCTCTTGGGAAGACGCGGCGCAGAAGGTTGGCACCATAAACTATGAGCTTACCTGCCTGGTAACAAAGCGCGTACCCAGGGTTTACATTAACGAGGACTAAAACAAAAGACGAAAAGAGGTGGCTGTGATGTGGCTGTGGATTATTATTGCTTCGGTCATTATTGCGGCCGCCTTTATATTTATAGTATCGTGGATGCTTATAAAGCTTGTCATCACGCCCGAGCGTTCCTCACTTGATGAGGTTATACAGCTTGAAATCGAGCGCGGCAACTTTGCCCCGGGCGAGATGGAAGCAATGGTTCCCGATGAAGAGGGCAGCATTATCGCAAAAGACGGCGCAAGGCTTGATTACTGCTGGTACAGGGCCAAGCAGCCCACCGATAAGGTTTGCGTGCTTGCGCACGGATTCTGGGTGCGCCGCGAATCGGAGCTTAAATACGCCCGCATATACATGCGGCGCGGGTACGACGTTTTGCTTTATCATCAGCGAAACAGCGGCACCTCCGAAGGGAAATACTGCACCATGGGCTACCTTGAGCGGGACGATTTATCAAGGCTTGTGGCTCTTGCGCGGCGCGACAAAGGCTACCCCGAAAAGCCCTGCACCGTTGGCGTTCACGGGGATTCAATGGGCGGCGCCACCGTGCTTTTATGCGCGCTTGGTGACAATCCGCCGGACTTTGCCGTTGCCGATTGCCCGTTCGCGGATCTTCACGACCAGCTTATGTATAACCTGCGTTCAATGAAGCACCTGCCCGCGTGGCCGTTTGAGGGCTGCGCGAATATGATACTGAAAATGCGCGCGGGCTTTGAATACGCGGACGTTTCGCCCGCAAACGAACTTAGGCAGAAAAACGGCCTTGCCGATGTGCCTGTGCTTTTCATACACGGCACGGCAGACAAGCTTATACCGTATACGAACACATTAAGGCTTTATGACTTAAAGCGCGGCAAAAAGGCGCTGTATATCTGCCCCGGTGCGGGTCACGTGCGCAGCATAAGCGTGAACCGCGAAAAATATTACGAAACAGTCAATGCTTTTCTTGACAAGTACGGCTTCTAACCGTTAAATTTATATTAGAAAAAAACAAGGAGAATGATATCAATGAAAAAACTGTTTATCAGCGCGGATATCGAAGGTACCGCGGGTATTGTCAACTGGAACGAAACCGAGCGTTCCATGCCCCACGACTATGATTATTTTTCCAATCAGATGACCCGTGAGGTTGCCGCCGCCTGTGAGGGCGCGCATGACGCAGGCATTGAGGAAATAGTTGTTAAGGATGCTCACGACAGCGCCCGCAACCTGAACCCCGCCAAGCTCCCCGAATACGCCCGCGTTTTCCGCGGCTGGGCACGCAGCCCCCTTTCCATGATGTTCGGCCTTGATAATACTTTTGACGGCGTGGTGTTCACCGGCTACCACAGCGCGGCCCAGATGAACGGCAATCCCCTTTCCCACACCATGAATACCCAGAACAACTACGTTAAGGTAAACGGCATACTGGCTCCCGAGCTTATGCTCAACTCCCTTATCGCCAGCACCATGGGTGTTCCCGTATACTGCGTTTGCGGAGACCGCGGCCTTTGCGAATGGATGAACGAGATTAACCCCAACATCGCCACCGTACCCACCAACGAAGGTACCGGCGCCGGCGCCCTTACGCTGCATCCCGACGTGGCCGTTCGCCGCATACGCGAAACCGTGTCCGAGGCCATAGCCACCAAGAAGAAGGAAGACCTTATGTTCCCGCAGAGTGAGAAGTACCATATAGAGGTAAACTTCAAGGAGCATTTCAAGGCCTACGGCGGCGGCTTCTATCCCGGAGCCAAGCAGACCGGCGCGCGCACGGTTGAGTTCGAGTGCACCGATTGGTTCGATGCCATGCGCTTCTTCTACTTTGTTCTTTGATACAAACTAAATAAGTTACCCGGGGAGGCACTTCCAACGGAGGCGCCTCCTTTGATTTTGCATCAGCCGGAGAGCGGCACAGCGATTTTTCAAAAGGAGAAATACAATTATGTACACCTACAAAACAGAGATTTTACCCGTAAGCAGAAAATGGTTTTCCGACAACGCAAACGCGAATGACGCGGCTATGCTGGACAAGCTTATAAATGAAAGAGCCGCCGAAGGCTGGGAGCTTGCAACATACGATTATATGGCAACGTCTTCACAGCTGAGAGGCGCGTTTATAGTAACATTCAAAAAGGAAAACTGATCGCGAGTATACGAAAAAGCCCCCGGCCAAATCGGTCGGGGGCTTATTGTTTGTGCTTTGTTTTTAATTTTGATTACTCGGGCTGCTGTACGGAGTAGTCGATTATGCAGCCGCAGGGGCAAACCTTGGCGCAGGCGCCGCAGCGCGTGCACTTATCAAGGTCTATGTGGGCATAGCCGTCAACAACGCTTATAGCGTCGTACTTGCACTCCTTAACGCAGCGGCCGCAGCCTATGCAGGCCTTCATGCAGGCGGCGCGGGCAACACGGCCAACGTCCTTATTGCGGCAGAGCACCTGAACCTTAGCATCGGCAGGCACGATCTTAATCGCGCTTCTGGGGCAGGCCTTTTCGCAGTTTCCGCAGGCAACGCAAACGTTGGGGTCTATGTTCGCAATGCCGTTATCCATGCTGATGGCGCCGAACTTACAAACGCGCATGCAGTCTCCAAGGCCTATGCAGGCGTAGGAGCACATCTTGGGGCCGCCGGACATGGAGGCGGCAACGGCGCAGCTGGTGTAACCATCGTATTTATACCTCTCCACGGCAACACCGCTGTGGCCCTGGCATATAACGCGGGCAACCATCTTTTCCTTTTCCTCAACAGTGATGCCGAGCGCTTCGCTTATCGCGGCAAGGTTCGCGGCGGCGCAGCCGTTTGGCTGAGCCTCGCCCTTTACAACAGCCTCCGCGAACGCGGCACAGCCGGCGTATCCGCAGGCACCGCAGTTGGCGCCGCCCAGAGCCTCGGCAACCTTACCGACCCTGGGGTCAACCTCAACGGAAAGCTTTTTATCCGCAATCTCAAGCAGTATGCCGAATATAAGGCCTACTATGCCGAGCACACCAAAGGCAAGCAATACGGGGATCCAATTCATATTCGTTCCCTCCTTATGCGCCGAGGCCCGCGAAGCCCATGAATGCCACGGACATCAGGCCGGCGATTATCAGCGAGCTGGAGAAGCCCCTAAGGCACTCCGGTATTTTGGACGTTTCAAGCCTTTCCCTTACGCCGGCCATAAGGACTATGGCAAGCAGGAAGCCGAGAGCGCCGAATATGCCGTTAAGCACGGAGTAAAGCAGATTGTATTCCAGTACCTCGCCGCCGATGGTTATGGGGCTGCCGATGTTGAGCAGGCAAACGCCAAGAACCGCGCAGTTGGTGGTTATAAGGGGCAGGTAAATACCAAGCGCCTTATAAAGGGAGGGGCTGCTCTTTTTGATGAACATTTCAACAATCTGAACAAGGCTGGCGATAACCAGTATGAACACTATGGTTGAAAGGTAGCTCAGTCCGAGCGGTACCAGAATATAAGTGTAAATCAGGTAAGTGAACAGGCTGGCGATACCCATAACGAACGTAACGGCCAGGCCCATGCCCGTGGCGGTTTCAACCTTGTTTGATACGCCGAGGAACGGGCAGTTACCAAGGTAACGAGAGAAAATGAAGTTGTTGGTGAGTATGCAGTTCACCATGAAAAGCAGAACTTTTGCTATGCCGCTCATGCGTGTATAACTCCTTTCTCCTCAGTCTTTTTCTTATCAGCCTTCTGAGTGAAGTAGTTGGCAATGCCAAGAACGCTGCCGAATACCAGGAAGCCGCCCGGTGCCATAAGGGCAAGGAGCATAGGCTCGAAGCTTTCGCCGAAGAGGCTTATGCCGAACACGCTGCCGCTGCCGAGAATCTCGCGGATAATGCCGATAACGGTTATTGCGAGGGTGAAGCCGCAGCCCATGCCCAAACCGTCAGCCGCGCTGAGAAGGGGACCGTTCTTGCTGGCGAACGCCTCGGCGCGCGCCAGTATAATGCAGTTAACCACTATAAGCGGTATAAACATGCCAAGGCTATCATAAAGCGCGGGGACGTATGCCTTAACGATCATCTCAACAACCGTAACGAACGTACATATTATAACGACGAACGCGGGTATGCGGATCTTGTCGGGTATTATGTTCCTCAAAAGGGAAATAACAAAGTTTGAACCAACAAGCACGAACGTTGCCGCAAGGCCCATGCCTACGGCGTTGGAGGCGCTGGTTGTGGAGGCAAGCGTGGGGCAGATGCCCAGCACCAGCCTGAGAGTCGGGTTTTCGTTCAGTATTCCGTTAAAGAATACGCTGGCGACTGTTTTTTCTTTCTTAGCCATTGGCCTTTTCCTCCTTCAGGCGGCCATAAAGCCGGGGTTTAACGTATTTATCCAGCAGCGGAGTGACTATGTTCATAACGAGTATGCCGTAGGTCACGCCCTCGGGATAGTTACAGAAGTTGCGGATTATAACCACTATTATGCCGCAGCCCGCAGCGTATATGAACTGGCCCTTTGCGCTCATGGGGCTGGTGGTGTAATCCGTTGCCATAAATACTGCGCCGAGCATTACGCCGCCGCAAAGTATAGCCTGAACGGGGTCGCCGCCAAGGATAGCCGTGAATACGAACACTACCGCAAGGAACGTTACCGGTATGCGCCAGGTTATAACCTTTCTTATGAGCATATACAGGAAGCCGAGCAGTATGGCGGCCTTGCAGACCTCGCCGATACAGCCGGGGATGTTGCCCAGGAACATATCCATGTAGCTTGCTTCATAGCCGGCAAGCACGGTTGCGCTTGTGGTAGCATCGGCACCGCTGAAGCAGGTGGGCAGAACAAAGGTGGTCATGCGAACGGGCCAGCTTGCGAGCAGAATGCCGCGAGCCGCCAGCGCGGGGTTAACAAAGTTATCGCCAATGCCGCCGAACAGCTGCTTTACGAGGACTATCGCAAGGCCGCTGCCGATTATGGGCAGCCACCACGGGGCCGTGGGGGGCAGGTTAAGGCCGATGAGCAGGCCGGTTACGGCCGCGCTGAGATCGCCTATTCTTATTGTCTTATGCGTAAGCTTCTGCCACAGATACTCGAACAGCACGGCGGACAGCGTGGACAGCGCGACTATAAGCGCGGCGTTCCAGCCATAGTAATAAATACCGGCTATCGTGGTGGGGGCAAGCGCTATCAGAACGTCTCCCATAAGGGAGCGGGTGTTCTGAGGGCTGCGCACATGGGGTGCGGTGGAAAGATACAGGCTCATATTACTTCCTCCTTGCCGCGGCTGCTATGGCGTCCTTAGTGTTCTTAAATGCCGCGGTCAGCCATCTTCTTGAGGGGCAGGCGTAGGAGCAGCAGCCGCAGACTATGCAGTCCATAACATGGTTGGCCTTGGCGCCTTCCAGGTCGCCCGCATCGCAAAGATGCTTAAGCTTGTAGGGGTTAAGGCCCATCGGGCAGGCCTCTACGCAATGCGCGCAGCGTATGCAGGGCTCTTCCTCAACGCTCTGCGCTTCTTTTTCGTTGTATACCACAACGCCGCCGTTTGCCTTGGCAATGGGTATATCGGTGCTGGCCGTGCATATGCCGGTCATGCCGCCGCCCATAACTATCTTTCCGGCTTCCTCGCTGAATCCTCCGCACTCACCTATAATGTCGGACACTATCGTGCCGACCCTTACGCGAAGGTTTGAGGGGTTGTTTACCTTGCCGGTAACGGTGGTTATGCGGCTTATAAGGGGCTTGCCGTCAATTACCGCGTCCGCAATAGCGGCGGCCGTGGCAACATTTGTAACTATTGTATGCACCTCTATAGGCAGCTTTCCGCTGGGAACCTGGCGGCCGGTAATGGCATGGATCAGCTGCTTTTCACCGCCCTGAGGGTACTTGGTTCTGAGCACCGCTATCTCTACGCCGTCGCGCCCGGCAGCCGCCTTGCGCATGGCCTCAACAGCCTCCATCTTGTTATCCTCAATGGCGATAACGCCGCGCTTTACGTTAAGCGCGCGCATCTCGGCACGAAGACCGTCCACAACCCTGCGGGGCTCTTCTATCATAAGGCGATAGTCCGCGGTAAGGAATGTTTCGCACTCGGATCCGTTAAGGATTATGGTATCGCAGGTTTTTCCTTCCTGAAGGGTAAGCTTAACATGCGCGGGGAAGCTTGCGCCGCCCATGCCGCAGATGCCCGCCGCCTTTATGGCGGGGATTATAAGCGCGGGATCAACGGTTTCAACGTTGCCGTAGCCGTGAAGATCCTCTACCCATTCGTCGGCAAAATCGTTCTGGATGCAAACGCACATTACGGGCGCAGCACCGGTGATAAGCCTGGGCTCAACGGCGGTAACCTCGCCGGATACGCTGGCATGCACGGGAAGGCCCAAACCGCCCACGGGCTCACCTATAAGCTGACCGACCTTTACATGGTCACCCTTGCTGACGCAAGGCTTGGAGGGCGCGCCCAGATGCATGCTCATCGGAATAACCACCGAGTCGGAAACAAAATCCCTTATCGGTGCGTTTCGGGTCGGCATTTTGCCCTCATGCTGGGAATGCAGAGGATGCACGCCGCCCTTGAAGGAATACTTTGGCAAACAAAGCACCTGCCTTTCAAATTGTTGCGGATTATGTTGTTGATAAAAATGCAAAATGCATGCGAACGTGTTTCGTCACATCATTGCTTCACTCGCGACATTATATCATATATTTTTATAGTCGTGTAGTACTTTATTCTCGTTAGTTTTTTAACTTTTGCTGAGTTTACTATACTTTACCTCTTAACTGTGATATACTCACCCCCATGGAAGAGACGTCAAAAACAGGCATTGATTACAAAATATACACCTGCGCAAAAAAGCACGGTTTTGCAGGTATGCTCATCCTAAAATTGCAGCAGCTTGACGAATGGCATAAATATTCATCGTTATACGGAACCGATTCCGGCATGCCCTACGATCTTGTTTCGGCATACCCGGGTGTTTCGTGCGCCGTGTTACTGATTTGGGCATACAATCCCTATAAAAACGGGGAAAGATTAAGCCCCTATTATGCCGCGAGCAACATGGCATACCACGCGGCGAAGGATGTTGAAAGCGAGCTTAAAAATGAAGGATTATGCATAGAGCGGTGTTTTCTTCCGGCGCGCGCGCTGTGCCTTGCGAACGGAATCGGGTATCAGGGCAAAAACGGGCTTTTAAGCATTTATCCCTACGGCACAAGAATTGTGCTTGAAACGATGGTATTATATTCCCCTGCGGAGGAAATTCGCTTTACCGTTCCAAAGGCGGAGCCTATCTGCCCCGAGGGCTGCACCGCCTGCATAAATGCCTGCCCCATGGGAGCGATAACCGAAAGCGGCTTAAACGTTCGCCGCTGCATGCGATATATTATGAATTCGGGCTACACGGACGAGATTCGCCTTAAGCAGCAAACGTTTCTGGGCTGCGAGGTATGCCAGAGCGTATGCCCGAGGAATGCCCATCTTAAGCATATTGAACCCGGCGCGGATATGATGCGCGCGTTTGATCTGAAGCAGCTTATCGAGGGCGATACGAAGGCCGCAAGGCTTATCGCCGGAAAGAACATAACCGGGCGCGGCCGCCTTACAATGGAGGCAATAGCGTTTGCCGCGCGCGAGGGGCTTTATGAAAACGAGATTCGCGCCTGCCTTTCCTCCCCCATTGACCCCGTCAGGGAGGCGGCGGAATGGGCCGTTAATCAATATTTCGGCGGAATTTAACAATTTTTGCCGAATAAGCCTTTTAACTTAATCAAAATATAATCAAAGTTTGAGACTTTTGTAATACTTTTGTGATGCTTTTTATCCCCGCATGCTCTATAATACTAACCAGAAAGAGAGAGCAACCTTTCAAAAGAGCAAACAACAGGATTACCGGTTCGGTGGAAACGCCGAACCGATTATTCTTTTTGGAGATTGCCTGAAAAAGCAAGATAGTATATAATCCAATATAACTTACGAAAGCTAAGTAATTCACCCTATAGGAGGGCTTTTCGATATGGAAACGAAAAAGACCGATAACAATGAAAACGCCGAATTTACCGAAAGCACGGAGATAGCAGAGGTTACCAACGTAGCCGATGTAAGTGAAAACGCCGAAAATGCCGAGGAAAACGGCGACGGCAAAAAGGACAAGAAGATACAGCGCGCGAAGAACGTTAGAAAATACGAGGAGCGCCGCTTTATAGGCAAGCGCACGCACATAGTCACAAAGCAGGGCGCAACGGGCGAAAAATCCCGCGCGTTTATGAAAAGCCTTGAGGAGGACGGCTCAATTGAGCAGATGAAATCCATTATGAAGGCGGACGCGCAGTACATAGCGGGTATATGCTCAAACTTCACTTCCAAGGGATATGATTACTGGGTCGCCGTTGAGGTTGAGGAGGATACGGAAATACCCGAGGATTTTGAAACCATATCCGCTCCCGAGGGCCGGTATGCATATTTTGAAAGCGAGGGCGGCTCAATAGATGCCGTAACCGCGCGCTGGTCGGAAATTTACAATGCCTGGTTCCCCAAGTCCGGCTACAATCATCAGGGCACGCAGGAGCTTGAGATTTATCCTTTGGGCGATATGGAGGCCGAGGATTACCGCTGCACGCTGCTTGTTCCCGTAAGGCTTGTTGAGCGCATTCCGCTTAACAGCTACCGCAGGAGTGCCCTTGGCGGGGCGCCGTTCGTGCTGCTCGGCAGCGTGGCGGGCCTTCTTCTTTCGGGCGCAAAGGATACAAAGTCCATGCTTATAGGCGGCCTTATAGGCGGCCTTGCGGCCATGTTCCTTTACGGTTACTACGCAAAGCGCCGCGAGGATCGCGAAAGGGCGAAATACGCCGAGCTTAATAAAGAAGACGACGAATAACAAACAATATGAAAGAAGCGGCCGGCGGCCGCTTCTTTTGTTGTAACCCTTTCACATATTCAGGCACACATATTTATAATATCCGTCAAGCCCATCGGCATTGCAGGGGTGCAGTTCCCTTATGCCCATGCCCTGCATGGCATAGAGCAGCACAAGGGTGCCGGGCACTATAACATCATGCCGCTTTATAAGAAGAGGGTGGCGGCTTCTTGCCTCATCCCCCGCCTCGTAAAGGCTTTTTGAAAGGTGACGGATTCTGTCTATTGTAAGAATGGATGCGTCAACGGCGGACGCATCGTATTTTTCAAGTCCCAAAGAAAGGGCGGCAAGCGTTGTTATAGTTCCGCCCACGCCTACCCAGTCCGCGATTCTTATGCGCGGAAACATAAAAAGCCCCACGCAGGCGGAGAACACGGCGTTTTTCATGGATTCATAGGAGCCGTCCGAATTCTTTTCGCAAATCTCCTTCGCGCGTACGCAGCCCATAGGCGCGCTTATGCTGAACCCTTCGGACACAAGCTGGCACGATCCCCCGCCAAGATCCGTAAGTCCCCAGTCCGGCTTATCCGCTATGCCTGCGCCTATGCGGGCAAACGTGGCCTCTTCCTCGCCCGAAAGCACCCTAACGGGCATAATGGCGTTTGCAAGGGAAAGGAATTTAGCCCTGCTTTCCTCCTCCGCGTCCCTAACGGCGCTTGTGGCATAGGCGTAAGGCTCGGCATCCTGCTCCAGGGCCAGATCATAAAGGCTTTTAAGCGCGCTGATGCTGCGCTCTATCGAAGCGTCGCTAAGCTTGCCCGTGGATATTATATTTTCCGCAAGGCGCGTTGTAATAAGCCTTCTCTCTCCGTTTGGCCCCAAATATCTTATGGAATTGCTGCCTATGTCCACAGCCGCTTTCTTTCGCATTTCGCTCCTCCGAAAAAACCTTAACTTAAAAAGTGGCCGGTGGCCACTTTGTTATTACTCCGTTATGTCAAACTTTATATCGCCCGGCAGCACAAGCCCCAGCTTTTCTCTTGCGTACTGAACCTTGTACTCGTCGCTCTTCGCGTACTCAATCATGTATTCAAGGCGCTGCTCCTCCGCCTGAAGAGCGGCATATTCCTCGTCAAGCTCCGCCTGCTGAGCGGCGATTTCATCAAGCTTTGACTTTTGCGAAAGGAAAACGGCGCTCGCGAATATTACACAAACAAGTGTAAGCAGCATTATAAAACGAGGTGTCGCCTTAAGTTTACGCTTCATGCTCGTCCGCCTTTCGTGTTTATTCCGTGCAGGGTATACCCGCCCTTATACTCTATTTATATTTATAAAGCATGCAGGCTTATATTTCAAGCATAATTTTATATATTTTTAATATTGAATTTATAATTACCGATTTATGTAAAACTTGACGATAAAAAGTTGCCTTTGCCGCAATTTGCGAAAAGTGACCCGCCAATGCCCTGTTTACGGCAAAAATACACGAAAACTTAACACGTTTTCGCTTGACAAACGCGTATATTTAACGATAAGATTACAGTAACGATTGAGATCCGGTTAAAAAGCCCCAAACCATCGCAATTTAATTCCCGAAAGATAAGGAAAACAGAGTGCCTTAAGGCATAGCCGTGTTTATTTAGGAATTTGATTATAATTTTTTGTGTGTCTTTATGAAAGGAGCAGCGTTTTGACAAGAGAGCAGCTTTTGGAAAAATCATTGAACGATCTTCGTGAGATCGCCAAGCTTCAGGGCGTTAAGTCCATTACCAAATACCGCAAGGGTGAACTTGTGGATATTATTATGAACGGCGGCAGCAAGGTTAGTGCCGAGCCTGAAGAGGCGGCCGAACCCGAGCAGGAGAGCGCACCGGCAGCTCCCGCAGCAGCGACAGTAGCGGCACCCGCACCCGAACAGGCGGCGGAGGAAAAGGCCGAGGCCGTTCCCGCTCAGCAGCAAGCGCCCCAGCAGGGCGCGGCGCAGCAGGTTCCCCCGCTTGACGCGGGATATGATCAGCGCCAGCGCTATCAGCAGCCGTATCGCCAGCCCAGGCAGGATTATCAATCCTCCGGCTACAATCGCCGTTACACGGCCCCCGGCGGCTATCAGGATTCCCGCCAGCCCAGGCAGAATTATCAGCAGCCCTACGGCGCGCCCAGGTATCAGAATCAGGGCTACGATTCCCGCCCGTCATACAGGCAGGACGGCTATCAGCAGAATCCCTATTCACGCCAGGACAGCTACCAGCAAAATCCCTACGCCCGTCAGGACAGTTATCAGCAGAATCCCTACGCCCGTCAGGACGGTTATCAGCAAAATCCCTACGCCCGCCAGGACGGCTACTCCTCCGGCATGGATATGCATGACGACGCGTACCGCCAGAAGCAGGAAGGCTATTATACAAACACTCCCGCTCCTGCCATTTCCGAAATGCTTGAGGCCGGTGCCTGCGGGGACTGCGAGGGCGTGCTTGAGGTTCTGCCCGACGGATACGGCTTCCTTAGGAGCGAAAACTATCTGCCCGGAACAAAGGACGTATATGTTTCAATAGCCCAGATTCGCCGCTTCGGCCTTAAAACGGGCGACATGGTAACAGGCAAGACCCGTCCTTCAAAGGAAGGCGAAAGGTTTTTGGCTTTGCTTTACATAACCGCCATAAACGGCGACGAACCCGAAAAGGCGCAGCAGAGAAGGCCGTTTGACGAGCTTATCCCCATTTTCCCCAACGAAAGGCTTACGCTTGAATCAAAAGGACTTGGCCATGATCAAAACCTTGCGATAAGGCTTATCGACCTTATAGCGCCCATCGGCAAGGGCCAGCGCGGCATGATAGTAAGCCAGCCCAAGTCCGGCAAAACAACCCTGCTTAAAAATATTGCCCACGGCATTTCAACAAATTATCCGGACGTGCACCTTATAGTGCTGCTTATAGACGAGCGACCCGAGGAAGTTACGGACATGAAGCGCTCCATAAAGGGCGAGGTGCTGTATTCCACGTTTGACGAGCTGCCCGAGCATCACACCCGCGTTGCGGAAATGACTCAGGAGCGCGCGATGAGGCTTGTTGAGCAGGGCAAGGACGTTGTGGTTCTTCTGGACTCCATTACAAGGCTTGCAAGGGCATATAACGTAACAATCCCCGCAACCGGGCGCACGCTTTCCGGCGGTATGGACCCGGGAGCGCTGCATAAGCCCAAGCGTTTCTTCGGCGCCGCGAGAAACATAGAAAACGGCGGCAGCCTTACCATAATCGCTACCGCCCTTATAGAAACCGGCAGCAGGATGGACGATATAGTTTACGAGGAATTCAAGGGCACGGGCAACATGGAAATTCATCTTGACCGAAAGCTTAGCGAAAAGCGCATATTCCCCGCCATAGATATTTATAAATCCGGCACCAGGAAAGAGGAGCTTCTTCTGAGCAAGGCCGAGCAGGAGGCCGTTTACAACATGCGCAAAACGCTTGCCACCGGCAGCCAGACGGACGCGACAGAGCAGCTTATAGCCATGATGGAGCGCACGGAAACAAACGAGGAATTCGTGAACAAGCTTAACAACATGAGCAAGGCCTACGAGAGGGACGGCTTCTCCGCAGGCAAAAGGATAAACTGAT
>CAZRHS010000036.1:0-15511 GCA_964600045.1 uncultured Clostridium sp. | reverse complement strand
GAACTGAGGTCGTGATGAGTATTTGCGTATTTATCCGTACTTTAGGGCGAATGATGCAGATAGCTTACCACTAGGTAGCTGCCGGATATTTGCTATAATGAAGTGAAATTTAGCAAGTTTGTCCGTTGCCGAATCTGTCTAACTCTAAATTTGATAAAGCAAATATCGTTAGAAGTTAAGAGAATGCAGGCGGTTTTCTTGAACTCCCTCCGTCTTTTGCTTCGCAAAATCCACCTCCCCCCATCGGTGGAGGCTTTTGGTGGGACTTAGATTTTACTGAAGAACTTCCAAATCCTTTCCCGATATACCATTTTTATAATAAGTCAATTTTCCTGTAAATGGCCGCACGCCCGATGCGTTTGCCGTCAAGATAGAATTCGCCGGTACACAGCAGCCAGATGATTTTGTCGAGCTTGTAGGCTGTTGCGTTTGGGTCTGTGCCGTTGCTTTTCACTTCTTCTGCCCACGAGAAACATCTCATGCAATAATTATATCATCCGTTACAAACGAACAAAATTACACAAAAACAGGGAAGGCACATTACCTTCCCTGCTTATTAAACGCTGATCTCAGGCTTTACTTTCCTTGAAAAGCTTGCCGTCAAGGCCTTGGAGCAGCTTTCCGGTTTGCCTTGCTATGAAGCCCACGAGGAAGGCGGCAATTATCGTGCCCTCGCGCACACCGTCAAGCTTATGCGCGAATATAAGCGAAAGCGCGGCCGCGGAGAGCGCAAGCGCCGCATCAAAGCATATTTTGGTTATGCCGAATTCCGTATGCCAAGTATCCACCACGGCCCTTACAAAGGATTCGCCCGGCAGCATGGCTACATTTGCCAAAACCTCAAGGTAAACGCCAAAGCCGAGCACAACGCAGCCGACCACGAGCACAATTACCTTTACAATATAATTTTCCGGCGCGACAAAGCCGAAAAGTATCATGGCAAGGTCTATAAAATAGCCGAAGAGTACGGATATGGGCACCTGAAGCAGGTTCTCGAGGCGAAAATTCTTTCTTAAAATAATAATCTGGCCGAGTATGAGCACAATGCTGAGAAATATAGTGTAAACGCCTATTGTGTACTTAAAGTTGAGGCTGAGCACATACGGAACCGACGATATGGGGGATGTGCCTAAATTCGCTTTCGTGATGAGCGCCACGCCCAGCGAATTGATAATTAAGCCCAAGAGAAAAACCATATAACGCTTCAATTTTACCATATAAACAAATCTCCTTATATTAACCATATCTGTTATAAGGGATGTTTATATAATTGTCAAGGAAGAATCTTTATGGGTTCTTAACATTCGGCCATGCGGTAACCAACGCCCATCTCGGTAAGTATATACTTAGGCTTCATGCTGTCCGATTCAATCTTTTTGCGGATATGCGCCATGTTTACGCGAAGAATACGGTTGTTTTCGGCATCCGCGTACGGGCCCCATATATTGCTTATTATAAAGCCGTATGTAAGCACCTTGCCGGGATTGCGGGCGAGAAGCTCAACTATTCTGTACTCAACCTGAGTGAGCCTTATAAGCTCATTGCCCACGCTTACCGCGCGGCGGGCAAAGTCTATCTTAAAATCGCCTACGGAATAAACATCCGTTGTGGCGGCGCCGGATGAATTGCGCCTTAAAACGGCGCGTATGCGGGCAAGAAGCTCCGGGGCCGAAAAGGGCTTTGTAATATAATCATCGGCACCGTAATCAAGGGCAAGTATTTTGTCCTGTTCCGTGCTGCGCGCGCTTACAACTATAACGGGGGTTGAGCTCCACTGCCTGAATTCCTTAAGCAGCTTAAGCCCGTCCATATCGGGAAGCCCCAAATCCAGCAGCACCATATCCGGCATGTGGGAAGACATGGCCGTGCGCGCCTGGGCGGCGTTCTCCGCGGATAGGGTTCGGTAGCCGCCGGCGGAAAGGGCGGTTTCGAGTACTTTCTTTATATAGCTCTCGTCCTCAACAACGAGTATGTTTGGCTTATTGCTGCTCATTTTTATCCTCCTTGGGCAGGTACACGTTGAATACCGCGCCGCCGCCGGGCGCGTTGTGCCCCTCTATTGTGCCGCCGTGCGCCTGAATTATGCTTTTGCATATACTTAGGCCCAAACCCATGCCGTGGGTAGAGTCTCCGCTGCGGCCTGCCGAGGGCTCAAAGAGCGTATCGAGCGTGCCCTGATTCATTCCGCGGCCGTGGTCGCGCACGGTAAACACGGCGTATTCACCGCCGTCGCTCGCCTTAAGCTCTATTTTATCCGTGCTGTCGGAATACTTTACGGCGTTTTCTATAAGGTTCATAAGCACTTGCACTATAAGCACGGGGTCTACGGGTATCATTATAAAATCGTCCGGCGGGGTTACTGCTATTTCGGACTGCGGGAAGCGGGAGGACGCCTTTTCAAGCACGGTTGAAAGTATTTCCTCAATGGGCTCCTGACTTTTGTTAAGCTTAGGCCCGCTTGACCCTACGCGCGTTACGGAAAGCAGATTTTCCACCGTTCGCATAAGCCATTCCGCCTCGCCGTTTATGCTTTCAACAAGCTCCTGGCGCGCGTCGCTTGTAAGCTGAATGTCGTTTGAGCCGCTGAGCATGGAGCAGGCGCCTATTATGCCGGTGAGGGGAGTTCGAAAATCGTGCGATATGGAGCGCAGAAAGTCCGAGCGCATGTGTTCAAGCTCTTTTTCCATAAGAATCTGCTGCTCACGCTTGAGCATATATATCCTGTCCAGCACAACGCCGGCGCGCACAAGCAAAAGTTCCGCCGTTTTAAACTGATTCTCGTTCGGCGCGTGATCGGTATTCGGCAATATGCCAACGGCGGCGATAACCCTTCCGTTTGAGGATACGGGCAGGCAGGCAAGCGGGTTTTCCGCGTGATACGTCGTGCCGAAGCCCGTGCGGCAGGAATTGGAAAAACAATCGTTTACCACGTTATCGCAGGGATAGAGAAGAAGCCCTTTCGGAAAGCTTGCCATGCGCTGAAACTCTCCCTGCCTGGAGCGCGTGAATATAACGGCAGGGCAGCCGGTTATGCCGAAAACGCTGCGCACGGTAAGCTCATAAAGCTCATCCTCCGACGATGCCGTAAGCAGGGCGGTGCTAAGATGGGAAATAGTTCGCTCGCGGGAGGAAAGCTCCTCAAACGAGTCCCTTTGCCGGCGCAGGCGGCGATAAAGCCTGTTTGTAAGCAGGGCGGCTATAACGGAAAGACAGCCCGTATACACCATAAAGCCCGGCGGCACGGAGCCGGGAGCATCGGCATTGAATATGCCTTCAAGCAAAAACAGCGTTATTACGGCGGCTGAAACATCGGCCGCGCTCCACCATGCGCCGGATGTAAACATGCTTAGCGACAGCGCGAAAATAACGCTTAGCGAAAGCGCGTAAAACGAGCTTTGAAACGTAAGCTGCGAAAACACGAATGAAAGCGTTGCGAACACAACGCAAAGCAGCAGACGCTGGGCATCTTTATTAAAATTTGAGCCTGTTTCGTGAAATCCGCTCTTCATGCGGCCGCTCCCGATTTTTTAGTTCTACTAATTATACACCACGCGAAACGAAACAGAATACGACCCGCGCTAAAAAAACGCTAAAAACATTGTTACTTTATTGCCTAATGGGAAAGTGTGTTATAAAATGACCACAACAAGAGTAGGGTTTCCCTTTTAATTTGCAGCGAAAAACATAATAACATTGTGAATATGATTGGGTAAATCCCGAAAAAACAAGGAGGAAAACAAATGAAACGCATAGCAGCACTACTGTTGGCACTCGTGCTTGCGCTGTCCGTTACCGCTTGCTCCGGTTCAAACGGCACCACGACCACGGATACCGCAACGGAGCCCGTTGAGACCCAAACGCCCGAAGAAGTAAGCAACGCGGCGCAGGAAATAACCGAAGCTAAGGAGTACCGTTCCGTATACAGGACTTCCTTCAGCAGTTCCTACGCTTCCTTTAACTACTTCTCCACCGCTTATGCCACCGTTCGCTCAATAGTATCCAACTGCATAGACGGTCTTGTAGAGCCGGATATTTACGGCGTGTATGTTCCGTCTCTTGCCGAAAGCTGGACCACCAACGAGGACGAGACCGTGTGGACCTTCAAAATCCGCGAAGGCCTTAAGTGGGTTGACCATACCGGCGCAGATACCGGCCTTGAAGTAACCGCTCAGGACTTTGTGGACGGCATCCGTTACATTGGCGATCCTCTTAACGATGCTTACTCCCTGCGCGTTGTAAGGAACCTTATTGAGGGCCTTTATGATTATTACTGGACGCTGGACGATATAGACTCCGGCACCATAACCGACACCCCGCGCGAGGATATAGTCAACGCCTTTGACGAAATGGTTGGCGTAAAGGCGCTTGACGATTATACCGTTGAGTACACCCTCACCTCCAGCGCTCCCTATTTCCTGTCCCTTATAGAGAGCAGCATGCTGCTTCTGCCCATAGAGTATGATTACGCTGTTGAGCTGGGCGAGGACTTTGGCGTTGATAACGAGCACATGCTCTACTGCGGCGCTTATTACATCTCCGCTTTCGAGCGCGATAAGGCCATAACCCTTACCAAGAACCCCCTCTACTGGGATAAGGACAACGTTACCGTAGAAACCGTTGAGTATCAGATGATACCCGAAGGCACCACTTCCCTTGAAATGTTCAAGCGCGGCGAGCTGGATGACGCGAGCGTAGAGGCCGAGGAATACCTTTCCATGCAGGGCACGGAATGGGAGCAGTACCTTATTCCTACCGAGCGCAGCCTTTCCACCAACTATCTGTGGCTGGACTTCTCCGGCGCAAACCCCGAATTCAACACATTCGTTCAGAACGAGAACTTCCGCAAGGCTCTGCAGTATTCGCTTGACCGCGAGGCCATTGCCAGCCTGAGGGATCCCGTGAACCCGCAGCGCGTACTGCGCTCCACCATCAATGCCGAGGGTGCCATCTATGACGGCGAGGGCGTTGATTACACCGACTATGAGCCGCTTAAGGCCATAAAGGAAACCGATTACAACAACGCCGAGCTTGCCAGGCAGTATATGGAAGCCGCCGTTGCAGAGCTTTGCGACGCGGACGGCAACATACTGGGCATAGAGGCCGGTACCGTTGATTACCTGCCCGTAGGCACGTTTGAGGTTGATGCTAAGCTGCCGGTAACCGTAATATACGTTGGTACCGACGATGAGAGCGAGATAATAATGGCGCAGCTTATGAAGACCATGATTGAAGAGGCTATAGGTACCGACCTGATAGACTTTGAGATTGTATGCTTCAGCGGCTGGACCTACGGCACCGTTGCCGATCCCTACAACTACGATATTTATTTCGACTCCCTGTCCACCGGTTATGCCGATCCTTCCGGCCTTCTCACCCGCCTTACCACGGACGGCGCCGAGAACGTTGGCGGCTACAATGTGCCCGAATACGATGCCCTTATAGAGGAAGCTCTCAACGCCTCCACGTTTGAGGAAAGGCTTGAGAAGTTTGCCGAAGCTGAGGCGTATCTGTGCAACGGCGCGTATGTAATTCCGTTCATATCATCCCTGCGCGGATATTACATGACAAACTGCATGCCGTTCACAAGCCCGCTTACCCTTTACGGAAACAGCAAATTCAAGGGCTCACTTGTAATGGATACTCCTCTTACCTATGAAGAGTACCAGACCCTTGATGCGGCCTATGAAATAGCCCGTACCGAGGCCCTGAAAACCGCTGAGTAACCCCGCTTAAACGGTTATGGGTGCGCTGCGGCAAATGCGGCGGCGCACCCGTATTTTAATTTTTCCCAATAGTCACTGCCCGGTCCCAAGGAGGGAAAAGCAATCATGACAAAATATATTTTAACGCGTACGTTGAGAAGCCTGCTTACCGTTGTAATAGTATTTATAACGGTGTTTATGCTGCTTCGCCTTATGCCGCTGAGCGGTTATTTCCCGCAGGAAATACTGAAGGAAACGGATGAGGCCACGCGAATGACTTATCTTAGAAACCAGGGTCTGCTCGATCATCCGCTTGTGCAGCTTTGGCGCTTTGTAAAAAATCTTTTTCAGGGAGATCTGGGCCGCAGCCTTACGGTTTATCCCAAGGTGCCCATAGTTACCCTGCTCAAGGAGAAAATTCCCGTTACCGCCGCGTTCGGATTTGCCAGCATGATAATAGGCATTGTGCTCGGCATAGCGCTCGGCCTTGTAATGGTTAGGTTTAAGGATAATTGGGGAGACAGAATAGGCACGCTGTATATACTTATTGTGCGAGCCGTTCCCAGCATAATTTACCTGTTCTTCATACAGGTTTGGATATCCAAGTGGTTCAATCTGCCGCTGGTATTTTATAAGGATAGGCCTGAATCGTGGATTCTTCCCACAATATGTTTGTCCCTTGGCAGCATAGCGTATTACGCGCTTTGGCTCAGGCGCTTCATGGTGGACGAGGAAAACAAGGACTATGTTAAATTCGCCATGGTAAAGGGCCTGCCCAAAAAGGTTGTGTGGAAAAAGCACGTTTTCAAAAACGCTATGATTCCCCTTGTAATATACCTGCCGAGCGATCTGCTGTTCATAATATCCGGCTCCCTTGTTATAGAAAGCCTGTATGCCATACCCGGCACGGGCGGCCTGCTTACAACGGCCATAAAGAGCCAGGACAACAACCTGGTGCAGGTTATAGTGCTTATGTACGCCGTGCTTTCGGTAATAGGCGTGTTCCTGGGAGACTTGCTGGTAGCGTTTGTTGACCCGCGCATAAAGCTTACGGAGGGTGAATAATAATGGAAACCAATACAAACGAAACAAAACGACCCGTTGCCGTGCTTAATCCGCTTAAGTTCCGCGCCGCCATATACAACAATATGAACAGCGAGGACATAGGCTTTTCAAACTATTCCTATTGGAAGAGCACGATTCGCACCTTCTTTAAGAACAAGGCCGTTGTGGCGCTTGTGGCGCTTGTTATGGGCATGATAGTGATGAGCTTTCTTTATCCCATCTTCTCAAGCGTGGATCCCACAAAGGTGAGCAAGCTGCCGCTTGAATGGAACCTTAGGCCAAGCGCGGAGCACTGGTTCGGAACCGATACGCTGGGGCGCGATATTTGGGCCCGTGCGTGGTACGGCTGCCGCAATTCATTCCTGCTGGGCTTTTGCATAGCCTGCTCGGACGTGGGCTTCGGCATGATAGCCGGCGCTCTTTGGGGATATAACAAGAAAATAGACCCCTTCATGATAGAGCTTTACAACATAATGACGAACATACCGTCCACCGTATACATGGTGCTGCTTGCTTACATAATGAACACAAGCTATGTAACGCTGTTTGTATCCATGGCATCCCGCGGCTGGATAGTTGAGGCAAGGTTCTTCAGGAACAGGATTCTTTCCATAAGGGACAGCGAATACAATATAGCTTCCCAGTGCCTTGGTACCCCCATGCGCAGGATTGCGACAAAGAACATAATACCGCACATAGTAAGCCTTATTATAATGGAGGCCGCGCTCTGCATACCCTATTCAATAGGTTCAGAGGTATTTATGGGCTTTGTGGGCGTTGGTATGCCGGTTGACGCCATTACGCTCGGAAATATTGTTAACCAGGGCCGCGCTTCGTTTACACTGCATCCTTATCAGATGCTGCTGCCCACGGCGCTGCTTTGTACCATAACCGTTGCCTTCTATGTTATGGGCAACAAGTTTGCGGATGCGTCCGATCCGCGCAACCATGTTTAACGCAAGGAGGAAAAGCTGATATGGAAGCGATTTCATCAGGCCATACCACGCCGCTTATTCTCAGCGCGAAGGACGTGGAGGTTAAATTCAATTTAAGAGGCAAAACGCTTACCGCCGTGCGCGGCGCGTCGCTTGATCTTTACAAGGGCGAAACGCTGGCGATAGTCGGCGAATCCGGCTGCGGCAAAAGCGTATTCACAAAATCCTTTATAGGCATGCTGGACAAAAACGGCTTTATAAGCGGCGGCAGCATAACCTATAACGGCGAGGACATGGCAAAATACACCACCGAGCAGGAGTGGCTTAAAGTCCGCGGCAAAAAGATAGCCATGGTGTTCCAGGACCCCATGACCAGCCTTAACCCCGTGCGCACCATAGGTGAGCAGATTACGGAGGTTATAACCTGGCACTTCGGCACGGAGCACGAGCAGGCAAAGCGCGAGGCGATAGAGCTGCTTAAAAGGGTTGGCATAGCGGACGCTGAATACCGCTATAAGCAATATCCCAACGAGTTTTCCGGCGGAATGAGGCAAAGGGTTGTTATAGCAACCGCCATAGCCTGCCGCCCGGAGATACTTATATGCGACGAGCCCACAACCGCGCTGGACGTTACCGTTCAGGCGCAGATAATCCGCCTTATAAAAGAGCTTCAGCAGGAGCTTAACATGACGGTTGTGTACATTACGCACGACCTTGGCGTTGTGGCAAGCGTTGCGGACTGGGTTGGCGTTATGTACGCGGGCCAGATTATAGAATATGGCACAGTGCATGAAATATTCAAGCAGCCCGCGCATCCTTACACAAAGGCGCTGCTTATGTCCCTGCCCCAGCTTGGCGTGAAGGGCAACGACCTTTATTCAATAAAGGGCACGCCGCCGAACCTTTTCAAAAAAATAGAGGGCGACGCATTCGCTCCCCGCAATCCAGAGGCGATGGAGATAGACTTTGAGCAGGAGCCGCCGCGTTTTGACATAACCCCCACCCACTGGGCAAAAACCTGGCTGCTGCATCCTTATGCCGAGAATTACCGCGCGGAGCTTGCCGCGGCGGAGCATCAGCGCAAAACAAAGGCCGCGGAGCCAGAGCCCGCGTTTGACTACGATAACGCGGAGAAGCTTTTGCAGGTAAAGAATCTTTCCGTAAAGTTTAAGCTTGGCGGCAAGGAATTCAAGGCCGTGGACAACGTGAGCTTTGATATATACAAGGGCGAAACGCTTTCGCTTGTGGGTGAATCCGGCTCCGGCAAAACCACAATCGGCCGCGCCATAATGCGCATATATAATTCAAACGTATCAGGCTCCATAACCTATAAGGATGAGCAGATAACGGGCAAGCTGCCGGCTTCGGAGTGCAAAAAGCTGCACATGCAGATGCAGATGATATTCCAGGACCCCATGGCCAGCCTTAATGAGCGCGCCAAGGTGGACTACATAATATCCGAGGGCCTTTACAACTATCATCTTTTCGACAACGAGGAAGACAGAATACGCAAGGTCGAGGAGATTATGCAGGAGGTTGGCCTTTCAAAGGATTTCTCAAGCCGCTTCCCGCACGAGTTCTCCGGCGGCCAGCGCCAGCGCATAGGCATAGCGCGCAGCCTTGTTATGAATCCGGAATTTGTTGTTGCGGACGAGCCTATAAGCGCGCTTGATGTTTCCATAAGGGCGCAGGTAATAAACCTGCTCAATAAGCTTAAGCGCGAGCGTGAGCTGACATATCTTTTCATAGCGCACGACCTGAGCGTGGTTCGCTTTATATCGGACAGAATAGCCGTTATAAACAAGGGCCGCATAGTGGAGCTTGCGGGCTGCGAGGAGCTTTTCGCCAACCCAATTCATCCTTATACAAAGGCTCTGCTGAGCGCCGTGCCGTATCCGGATCCGGACATTGAAAGGAACAAGGATCTGCTTACGTACGACAGCGCCATGCATAACTACACCGAGGATAAGCCCGCTTGGACGGAGATAAGGCCGGGTCACTTCGTGCTGGCGAATGAAGCCGAGCTTGCCATATACAGAAAGGAACTGCAAAAATAAATGGATGACGCGCAGCGCAAACGCTATATACGATTGATATACTCCCGTGCGTTCCGGTATTTGGGAGCGGCGCTTGTGCTTTGCGCGATCATAGGCGGTTTATACGGCGACAGGCTGCATTTTGTGTTCGCTTTGTGTGCCTTCGGCGCGGTTTTCCTGTGCTGGGGGTGGTTTACCCATCTTAAACGCACGGGATTCAAGCTTGTGGGCTTTGGCGAGCGGGCGAAAAAGAAGAAGAAAACGCCGTATATACTGCGGCGGGATAAGCACAAAAACCTGCATAAGCCGGCATTTATGATGACAAACGCGGATTTTGACGACGACCTTGTGAACGCTACCGCCTGCAACGAGGAGGAATTCAGCGAGGAACGCGTAACCGCCGCCAGAATGTACGCGCGCATAGCGTGCGGCGCGATGCTGCTTATAATATCGTTTGTTATAAAAACATAGGCATTACGGAGGAAATATGAGGATACAGAACGGCGTTCTGCTCACCATGGAAGGGGAGCGGTTTGAAAAAGGATACGTGGATATACAAAACGGCAAAATAGCGGCCTTTGGCGCGATGGACTCCGCTGCCGAGTACGCGGGCGAGGTGCTTGACGCAGAGGGCGGATACATAATGCCCGGCATTGTGGACGCGCATACGCATATAGGCATTTCCGAAGAGGGATTAAGATGGGAAGGCGAGGACTGCAACGAAACCACCGACCCCGTTACCCCCGAAATGAGGGCGATTGACGGCGTTAATCCCTTTGATACCGCAATACCCAAGGCGCGCAGAGCGGGCGTTACCGCCGCGGCCGTGGCACCGGGCAGCACAAACGTTATAGGCGGGCAGATTGCCGCCATAAAGCTTTATGGCAAAAGGGTTGAGGACATGACCGTAAAGGCTCCCTGCGCCATAAAGTTCGCGCTCGGCGAAAATCCGAAGCGCAGCTACGGCGAAAACAAGGGCAGAAGCCCCATGACCCGCATGGCAACAGCCGCCATAATGAGAAACACTCTTACCCGCGCCCAAAGGTACATGGCCAAGAAGGATGCCGGCGAGGACGTGTTTGAACCGGATATGGAGGCGCTGATACCCCTGCTTAAGCGGGAAATCCCCGCGCATTTTCACGCGCATAGGGCGGACGATATACTTACCGCCGTGCGTATAGCGCATGAATTCAACCTTAGGTTCTGCATACTGCATGCGACAGGCTCGGAGAAAATAGCGGACTGCTTAAAGGATGAGGATGCCGTGTTCGTGGTAGGACCCAGCATGGGACCCGCAGGCAAGCCGGAAACCGTAGGCGGCTCATTCGCGACAGCGGGCGTGCTCTCCTCACTCGGCATGGACGTTGCGATAACAACGGATCATGATGTTACCCCGCTTTGGCTGCTGCCGAGCTTTGCCGCGATGTGCGTGCGCGAGGGCATGGATGAATACGCGGCACTGAGGGCCATAACCATAATTCCCGCCAAGGCACTCGGCGTGGACGACAGAATAGGCTCCATAAAGGTTGGCAAGGACGCGGATATAGCCGTTTTTACGGGGCATCCGTTTGATTATCTCAGCAAAACAAAGGCCGTATTCATAAACGGCGAAAGAACCGAATAACACACTCCCCACGCCCTCCCCCCGGAGGGCTTTATTTTTGTCATGGTTATTCTTTTGCGAGAATAACGCTTGCAAGTATAAGCGCGAATTTGATATAATTTATTTGTCTTCGAGCCCCTGTTCCTAAGGACGGTGCAGCACCCGCCTACGGAATTTGGGCTGCGGGGAGCGCTTTTTGCGCTTGCTCAGGGTCCCGATCGGAAACGAGGAGGCCTCCGGAGTTTGGAAGGTGACGGCACGCTGTTAACGCGCAAGCCGTTTTAGAAAGAAGACAGATACTTTATTTACATAGGAGGAACCCAAAATGAAAAAGATTGTTGCTCTGCTGCTGATGCTGTGCCTGCTGCTTTGCACCGCTTTCGGCTGCGCGCAGGAGACCGTGACCGAGAATAATGCCGACGAGACCGAGCAGACCGGTACCAGCATTGACGCAGGAACCGACGACACCGCGACTACCACCACCGAAACCACCACCGAAACCACCGAAGCCGAGCCCGTTGAGCTTATTGTGTTCGCCGCCGCTTCCATGACCGAAACATTGAACCAGATTGCCGAGAAGTACGAGGCCGCAAACCCCAACGTAACGCTGGTTTTCAACTTTGACTCTTCCGGCACTCTTAAGACCCAGATTCAGGAAGGCGCCGACTGCGACGTGTTCATTTCCGCCGCTCCCAAGCAGATGAATGCCCTGGATGCCGCGAAGGATGCCGAGGGCGGCAATACCGAAGGACTTGACTTTGTGCTTTCCGAAACCCGCATAAACCTGCTTGAGAACAAGGTTGCTCTGGCCGTTCCCGAAGGAAATCCCAAGGGCATTGCCTCCTACGATGACCTTGCCGCCAAACTTGCTGAGGGCAGCGTAACGCTTGCCATTGGCAATTCCGATGTTCCCGTTGGCCAGTACACCCAGAAGATATTCACCTATTACGGCCTCAGCGAGGATGAGCTGAACACCAAGGGCGTGCTCACCTACGGCTCCAACGTAAAGGAAGTTACCACCCAGGTTTCCGAAGCCACCGTTGACTGCGGCATAATCTACGCTACCGATGCTTTCTCCGCGGGCCTTACGGTTGTTGATACCGCTACCGCCGAGATGTGCGGCCAGGTAATCTATCCCGCCGCCGTGCTGAACATAACCAAGAATCAGGAAGCCGCCCAGGCGTTCCTTGATTACCTCACCGGCGAAGAGGCGAGCGCCATATTCGAGGCCGTCGGCTTCACTCCCATCGGTGAATAAACGCTGACTAAACCCGTCCGGGAAGCGAGAATGTTCGCTTTCCGGACATTTATTATAAAACGAGGTTTTTATGGATCTTTTTCCGCTGTGGAATTCCCTGCGAATAGCGGGGATAAGCACCGTAATAATATTTTTCGCGGGCATATTCGCCGCGTATTATATAGCTAAAGCGCCAAGAGTCGTAAAAGGCGTGCTTGACGTTATACTTACCCTTCCTCTCGTTTTGCCGCCCACGGTTGTGGGCTATCTTTTGCTGAGGGTGCTCGGGCCGAAGCGCTTTTTCGGCGCGTGGGTGCTTGAAACATTCGGCATTAAGCTTACAATGACCTGGTGGTCCGCCATATTCGCAACGGTTGTTGTAATATTCCCCCTTATGTACCGCACGGCGCGCGGCGCATTTGAATCCTTTGACGAAACGCTTGCCTATTCCGCTCAGTCGATAGGCCTTTCAAATACATATATTTTCTGGCGGGTGCGCCTGCCTTACTGCAAGCAGGGCATACTCGCGGGCACGGTGCTCGCTTTCGCGCGCGCTTTGGGTGAATACGGCGCAACAAGCATGATTGCCGGCTATACCCCCGGCAGAACCGCCACCATATCAACAACGGTGTATCAGCTTTGGCGCACGAATGACGACGCTATGGCGCTTAAATGGGTGCTTGTGAACATGGCCATATCCTTTGTGGTGCTGCTTGCGGTAAACATGCTTGAAAAGCGGGAGCGCAGGGGCAGAAAGGAGAGGGCCGCGTAATGTCCGTTAGCATAGACATAGAAAAAAGGCTGGGCGATTTTCAGCTGAAGGTGCGGCTTGAGGGCGAAAACGAGGTTCTGGCGCTGCTTGGCGCGTCCGGCTGCGGCAAGAGCATGACGCTTAAATGCATAGCCGGCATAGAAAAGCCGGACAGGGGCAGAATAGTTGTTGACGGCGAAACCCTTTTTGATTCAAAAAAGCATATAAATCTTTCCCCGCAGCAGCGGCGCACAGGGCTTATGTTTCAGAATTATGCCCTTTTCCCCAATATGACCGTTAGGCAAAACATACGCGCGGGCGCGCTGAGGGAAAAAGAGGACAGGGAGCGGGAGCGCCGCATAGACGAGATTATGGAGCGCTTTGGCTTAACGGAGCTTGAAAAGCATTATCCCGCCCAGCTTTCGGGCGGCCAGCAGCAGCGCACGGCGCTTGCGCGCATACTTGTATCGGGGCCGAGAATACTGCTGCTTGATGAGCCGTTTTCCGCGCTTGACAGCCACCTTCGCTTTAAGCTTGAGCGGGAGGTTATGCAGGTTATACGCCGCTTCGGCAAAACCGTAATACTCGTTTCCCACGACCGCGACGAGGTATTTCGCCTAAGCGACAAAATAGCCGTTATGAACGCGGGCAAGGTTGAAACATTCGGCCCCAAGGCGGAGGTTTTCGCGAACCCCAAAACCCGCACCGCCGCGATACTTACGGGCTGCAAGAATATTTCCGCCATAAAACCCATAGGAGAGCGCCGCGTGCTTGCCGAGGACTGGGGAATAGAGCTTGAAACGGACGAAAACGCGGACGGATTTTCATACATTGGCATTCGTATGCACGATGTTGAGCCGGGCACGGGCGAAAACAGCTTTGTTTGCAGCGTGGTTGAGGAGATAGAAAACCCGTTTTCGTATACAATAATGCTAAGGCCAGAGGGCGCGGACGAGGACTCAACGCCCATAGGCTGGGAAACGCAGAAGGAAGACTGGGCAAAAATTCGCTCGGAAAAAGTGGCCGTGCGCCTGCCAAAGGGTGCGCAGGTGCTGCTTAAGTGATAAAATACAGTTGTGCTTTAGGATAAAGCGTAAAGGAGAATAATATGAAAAAGATTCGTGTTGAGGATGCCGTGGGCATGACGCTTTGCCACGATATGACCGCCATGCGGGACGGCTTTAAGGGCGCGGCCTTTAAGCGCGGGCATGTTATTACCGAGGAGGATATTCCGGCCCTTCTTGACATAGGCAAAAAGGCCGTTTTCGTTTGGGAAGAGAACGCGGGCGAAATACACGAGGAGGATGCCGCGCTTCGCATGGCCGCAATGGCTCCCGTGGAGGGAGCGCATTACACCGCGCCTTCGGAGGGCAAGGTGCTGCTTATGGCGGATACGCGGGGAATGTTCCGCGTGAATACGGAGCTTTTAAGAAAAATAAACAGCATAGGCGACATTACAATATCAACTCTTAGGGATCATTACCCCGTTGAGGCGGGCGCGAGGCTTGCATCCATGCGCATAGTGCCGCTGGTTACAAAGGAAACGCAGATAGAGGAGGCGGAGCGGCTCTGCAAAAATGAAAAGCTCCTTGACCTTCGCCCATACAGCCATAAAAAGGTTGGCGTTATTATTACAGGCTCTGAAATATACACGGGCCGCATAAAGGATAAGTTTGAGCCTGTTGTGCGCAAAAAGCTTGAAAATTACCCGAGCGAAATAATAGGCGTTACAATATGCGACGATGATCTATCAATGATAGAATCCGCCGCGCGCGGCTACCTTGACGCGGGAGCGGATATGCTCTTCTTCACGGGCGGAATGTCCGTTGATCCGGACGACCTTACCCCCACGGCAATACGACAGCTGGGCGCAGAGGTTATAACCCACGGCGTGCCCTCTCAGCCGGGCAACATGACGCTTGTGGCATACCTTGGCAATGTGGCCATACTGGGCATACCCGGCGCGGCCATAAGCCTGCCCACAACCATTTTTGACGTGCTTCTGCCGCAGCTTTTCACAGGCGACCGCCTTACAAAGGAAGACCTTGTGCGCCTGGGCGACGGCGGCCTTTGCCAGCTTTGCAAGCCCTGCCATTACCCGAACTGCACGTTCGGAAGGTATTAAGGAAAGGAGCACACGCATGGAATTCAGAGCGGCCGTTATAACGATAAGCGACAAGGG
>CAZRHS010000035.1:0-16209 GCA_964600045.1 uncultured Clostridium sp. | reverse complement strand
AACGGCGTAGAAAAGGGCATAGAGCGAGTGTCCCGCTATATGATGCCTATCCTGCTTGTGCTGGTCATAATTATCGCGGCCTATTCGCTTACGCTTAAAAATGAAGATGCCTCCGGCAATGTACGTACAGGCATTCAGGGCTTGCTTTATTATCTTACGCCGGATTTTGAAGGGTTGACCGTAAGCCGCTTCCTGCAGATTCTGTTGGATGCGATGAGCCAGCTTTTCTTTTCGCTTAGCGTATCCATGGGCATAATGATAACATACGGCTCCTATGTTAAGGACGATGTCAACCTTAATAAGGCAGTAAATCAGATAGAGCTTTTTGATACGGGTGTTGCCGTGCTCGCGGGCGCAATGATTATCCCCGCCGTGTATGTGTTCTCCGGCACGGAGGGCATGAGCGCGGGCCCGAATCTTATGTTCGTTTCTCTGCCAAAGGTATTCGCGGCCATGGGCAAGGCCGGCACATTTGTGGGCATTCTGTTCTTTGTAACCGCTATATTCGCCGCGCTCACCTCCTGCATATCCGTGCTTGAGTCAATTGTCGCCAACTGCATGGAAATATTCCATACCGGCCGAAAGAAAACGGTTCTGGTTCTGTCTGTAATATATCTTGCGGCATCGGCGATAGTTGCGCTCGGTTACAGCGTGTTCTATTTTGAAATAAAGCTTCCCAACGGCTCCGTAGGTCAGCTGCTTGATATTATGGATTATGTCAGCAACAATGTTATGATGCCGTTTATAGCTTTGCTTTCAACAATTCTTATCGGCTGGATAATGACTCCCGATTATGTAATTGACGAGGTGCAGCGCAACGGCGAGGCATTTCGCCGCAAAAAGCTTTATCGCATAATGATTCGCTATGTTGCCCCGGTTATGATGCTTGTGCTTTTCCTGCAGTCTACCGGAATACTTTCATAAGAATCGGATCAATGGCCCGTCGTGCGTTTTGCCGGCGGGCCTTTTTGTTCCGCATTGACTTGCCCGGGGACTTCACTTTATAATTAAACACACAGTAAAACATAAGAAGAAAGGATGGAATTTTGATATGAAGGAAATCTCGATACAGGACTTTAGCATGAATCCATTTACCGCCTTTGGTGATGACTGGATGGCGCTTACCGCCGGAAATGAGCGGGACGGATACAATGCCATGACGATCGCCTGGGGGCATATCGGTTCAATATGGGGCCGCAAAAATCAGCACGGATGCCTTCCTACCGCAATTTGCTATGTCCGTCCGCAAAGATACACAAAGCAGTTTATGGACAGGGAAGAGTATTTCACCATATCTCATTTTCCGGAACGCTATCGCAAGGCGCTTGGGTATATCGGCAGCAGGTCCGGCCGTGACGAGGATAAAATAGCCTCCGCAGGTCTTACTCCCGCGTTCATAGACGGCACCGCTTATTTGGCCGAGGCTGATATCGTGTTCGTCTGCAAAAAGATATATACGGGAGAAATCACCGAAAGCGGCTTTGTTGATAAGGAGCTTGTTGACGACAACTATCCCGAAAGAGACTTCCATACAGTATATATGGGCGAAGTAATAAAAATTCTGAAGAGGGAAGACTGAAGCGGCAAACAAGCCGCAGCAGGCAAATTGCGATTTGTAACGCAAAGGAAGGACCATGAACTGCAAAATAATCAGGAGCAACCGCAAAACACTTTCACTTCAGGTGAATTCAGAAGGCGTTATCGTAAGGGCACCGCTTACGGCGAGCGATGCGGATATAAACGCGTTTATATTGAACCATAAAGAATGGATAGATAAAAACCTTGAAAAGCTGTCTTGCCGGCAAAAAGAATTGGCGGCTCTTGATCCCATAACCTTGCAGGATATAAACGAACTTGCCGACAAAGCAATGGAGGTAATCCCCGAAAGGGTCAGGTATTACGCCCAAAAGATTGGCGTAACCTATGGCTCGATTACTATTCGCAATCAGCGCACAAGGTGGGGCAGCTGCACAAGCAACGGAAATTTGAACTTCAATTGCCTTCTTATGCTTGCCCCGCCGCAGGTGCTGGACAGCGTAGTGGTGCACGAGCTTTGTCACAGAAAGGAAATGAACCATTCGGATAGGTTTTACGCGGAGGTTTACAGGGTTTATCCCGAATACGATAAATGGAACAAATGGCTTAAAGAAAACGGACCAACCCTTATAAGCAGAATGCAATAATCTTTTGGAACTAACACCTCGATAAAATTTTCAAATTACTTCTTTACTTTAGCACGATGATGTGCTAATATACAGAAGCACCGCAGAGGTGCCTGAAGAAGTATTAAATTTTATGGAGGATAAAACCATGACTGCCCTTAAAAAGATCCTTTGCATGGCGCTTGCCGCTGCCATGCTGGTGCTGGCCTTTGGCTGCGCGAACAATGCGGCTCAAACAACGGATACTGCCGAAGCTACCGCTACCGAAGCTCCTGATGCTACCGAAACCCCCGCCGAAGCTACGGCCGAGCCTGAAGAAACGGCAACCGCGGAAGAAACATTCACCCTCAAGCTTGGCTTTGATGCTGAGTTCCCGCCGTACGGCTATATGGACGAAAACGGCGAATACACCGGCTTTGATATAGACATGGCCAAAGAGCTTTGCTCCAGGCTTGGCTGGGAGCTTGAGCTTATCCCCATTAACTGGGATTCCAAGGACTTTGAGCTTGAAAGCGGCACTATAGACTGCATCTGGAACGGCTTTACCATGAACGGCCGCGAGGAGCTTTACACCTGGTCCGAGTCCTATATGGACAATTCTCAGATATTTGTTGTAAGGACCGATTCCGGCATAACCGATAAGGCGGGTCTTGCGGGCAAGACCATTGCCGTTCAGAAGGAAAGCAGCGCACTTGAGGCTCTTGAAAGCGAAGACAATACCGAGCTTATGGCCTCGTTCAAGCAGCTTGTTCAGCTTCAGGATTACAACACCGCGTTTATGGAACTTGAAAGCGGCGCCGTGGACGCTATAGCGATGGACATAGGCGTTGCCAAGTACCAGATAGAGGGCAAGGAAGACGAATACATGATCCTTGATGATGCCATCCAGTCCGAGCAGTACGCCATCGGCTTCTATCTTGGAAACACCGAGCTTAGGGATAAGGTGCAGGCTGAGCTGAGCAACATGGCGGCGGACGGAACGTTTGCCAAGATCAGCGAAGAATGGTTCGGCTATGATGTTTGCACTCTGAGCAAATGAACATACAAAGCATGATAGCCCAGCTTGGGCAGGGAATGCTGACGAGCGTGATTATATACGCGCTTACGCTTATTGGGGCGGTGCCGCTTGCGCTGCCCCTTGCGCTCGCTCGCGGCGGAAAAAACAAAATAGTCAAGCTCGTAGCCGGCGCGTATACTTCATTTATGCGCGGCACTCCGCTTATGCTTCAGCTTATTGCCGTATATTTCGGGCCCTGGTATCTTTTTAAGATAAGGATAAGCGACGGGTATAGGTTTTATGCCGTAATTATAGCCTTTGTGCTTAATTACGCCGCCTATTTCGCGGAGATATACCGCGCGGGAATCGCCGCTGTCCCAAATGGCCAAAGAGAGGCCGCGTCCGTACTCGGCTATACCAATACGCAAACGTTCTTCCGCATTGTACTGCCCCAGGTGATTAAGCACATTCTGCCCCCCATGACAAATGAGTTTATAACCCTGATAAAGGACACATCTCTTGCGTTCTCAATCGGCGTAATGGAAATGTTTACGCTCGCCAAGCAGATTTCAAGCGCGGATCGCAGCATGGTGCCACTTCTGGCCGCGGCGGCTTTCTATTATATCTTTAATGTTATAGTGGCCTTCGTTATGGGCAGGGTAGAGAAAAAGCTGGATTACTACAGGTGATACGATGGGAATACTCAATTTAGAAAACATAACAAAAAGCTTCGATGGGCGCAAGGTGCTCGATTCCGTATCACTTAGCGTTGAACGCGGCGAAACAATCGCCCTCATAGGCCCTTCGGGAGAAGGCAAATCCACCCTGCTTCGCCTGTGCGCGTTTTTGGAGCGCGCCGATGATGGTTCAATAGAATATGACGGTATCTTTGCCTGTAAGCTCGGCCGTTACGCGTCTAAGGCGGAGCTTGCGGCCTGCAGGTCAAGGCTTGGCATGGTGTTTCAAAGCTTTGAACTTTTTCCGCACAGAAGTGTTATTCAGAATATATGCGATGCCCCGGTGATTGTTCAGCATAGGGACAGGAAAGAGGCCGAGGAAGAGGGCAGTGCCCTGCTAAAAAGGGTTGGTCTTGCCGGCAGGGAGAATTCCATGCCGTATCAGCTGAGCGGCGGCGAAAAGCAGCGCGTAAGCATAGCGCGTGCTCTCTGTATGCATCCGGAAATACTATTTTTTGATGAACCCACAAGCGCGCTTGATCCTCAAAGCACGCAGGATGTGCTTAATATAATCCGTTCGCTTAAAAACGACGGTATAAGCATGATGATAGTCACGCACGAGATGGCTTTCGCCAAAAACGCGGCCGATCGCATAGCGTTTTTGCACGGCGGCAAAATAGCGGCCATAGGCACAAGCGAGTATATATTCGGCGGCAACGGCCCGGCCGAGCTTGAAAAATTCTTGACGGGCAGCAAAGCCTGATATATATTGTTCTTATAGTATAAACGGCAAATCGCCAAAGGAGCGGGAAATGTACGAAAGTAAGCTGAAAAGCCCGGAAATGGATTCCTTGTTCGGCGCAATACTTCATCTTGAAAATGAGGAAGAGTGCTATCGTTTCTTTGAGGATCTTTGTACGATAAACGAGCTTCAGGCTATGGCTCAGCGCTACGCTGTGGCGCACATGCTTGAAAATAAGGAAACTTACAGCGAGGTTGCCGAGAAAACCGGTGCTTCAAGCGCAACAATATCGCGCGTTAATCGCAGCCTTATGTACGGCGCCAAAGGATACAGGCTGGCGCTTGATCGCGAAAAACAGGGAAAATAATCTTTTTAAGGTCTTGGTGAGAGGGCAACAGCACCTCTCTTTTTTGTTGCCCAAAGTTAGGACACACTTACATATAAACATATGTTTATATATTTTTATAAAACCTATTGACATATTGCCATAGTATCATTATCATATAAACATACTTTTATATATGACCAATTTGGTAGGATATAAAAAACGAAAGGAGATTGCCATGGACAGCGAAACCAGAACCCTTGTTTGTACCACGGAGCATGTTGATCCGGTACATGAGGCCGAAATACTCAGTAAAATCCCCGATGAGGATACTGCCTTGGATGCATCGGAACTGTTTACTCAGCTTTCAAGCTCCACGCGCATAAGGCTTCTTTGCATTCTGGCGATAGAAGAAATGTGCGTATGCGAGTTGGCGGACATGCTTAAAATGAGCCAGCCCTCAATTTCTCATCACCTCAGGCTTTTAAGGCAAAGCGGTGTTGTGAAATATAAAAAGAGCGGCAAGCGCGTAATATATTATATAACCGATACTCAGGCGGGTACACTTGCCCGCTCAATAGTAAAAGATTTAATGCAGGAGGGCAGAAAGGATGAGTAAGAACGTAGAACAAGAGCTCGAGCATGAGCACGAGCACGAGCATGAGCACGAGCATGATTGTTGCTGCTGCGGTCACGAACATCAACAAGAGCACGAGCATGAGCATGAGCATCACCACGATCACGATTGCTGCTGCGAGCACGATCATGAACATCATCACGACCATGACCACGACTGCTGCCATGACCATGGCTGTGGCTGCGGATGCGGCTGCGGGCATGACCACGCGCATAACGCGGACGATATAAAGAAGGATATTGTTCTTATAGCCATAAGCGCCGTTCTTACGATTGTGGGCCTTGTGTTCCTTAATGGCATAGCTAAAACCATAGTGCTTCTCGCGGCGTATGTAATAGTCGGCGGGGAAATACTTTGGAACGCGATCAAGGGCCTGCTTCACGGCAACCTTGTTGATGAAAATCTGCTTATGAGTGTTGCGACCGTCGGCGCCATAGCGCTTGGCGAATACGGTGAAGGCGTAATGGTTATGCTGCTTTATAGGGTTGGCGAGCTGCTCCAGGGCATAGCCGTAGGCCGTTCGCAAAGGTCTATCAAAGAGGTGCTTGACCTTAGACCCGATACCGTAAGGCTTGAAGAAAACGGAAGCTTTGTTATAAAGCATGCCGACGAGGCAAAGCCGGGAGATAGATACGAAATACTTCCGGGCGACAGGATTCCGCTTGACGGCACCGTGTGCGAAGGCGAAAGCTTTGTCGATCTTTCTGCCATAACCGGCGAATCGGTTCCCGTGCATGTAGCGGCGGGGGATGAGCTTGTTTCGGGCGGCATAAATAAGTCCGGCAGAATCGTTGCCGTGGCTACCCGCGAAGCCGGCGAATCAACCGCCAGCAGGATAATACACGCCGTTGAGGAAGCAACCGAAACCAAACCCCGCATGGAGAATTTCATAACCCGCTTTGCGCGCGTGTACACCCCCTCGGTTATGGTGCTTACTCTTCTTGTTGCCGTAATTCCTCCCCTTGCGGGTCTTGGCGAGTGGCGCGAGTGGATACATCGCGGCCTGCTGCTGCTTGTAATATCCTGCCCGTGCGCGCTTGTTCTCAGCGTTCCGCTTACGTTCTTTGCGGGTCTTGCCAGGCAGTCCTCAAACGGCGTTATGCTTAAAGCGGCCAATATTATGGAAACACTGTGCGCCGTAAAGGCCGTTGCCCTTGATAAAACCGGCACTATAACCCGCGGCAGCTTCGTTGTTACCAAAAAGGAATGCGAAGCAGGCGTTGAAGAAAGCGAACTTATCGAGCTTGCGGCGGCGCTTGAAGCCAAGAGTACCCACCCCATAGCCCATGCCATAGTGTCCGCGGCGAGCGGCACCTATTCGGCAGATAATATGGAAGAGGTTGCGGGCTGCGGCGTAAAGGGCACCGTAAACGGAAAACTGGTGCTTGCCGGAAACAGCAAGCTTATGAAAAAAGAGAATATAGCCTATCGCGAGCATGCCGAGCGCGGCACAACCGTGTATGTCGCGGCGGACGGAAAGTACATGGGCTGCATAGTTATAGACGATACAATAAAGCCGCAGAGCGCCGAGGCTGTTGCCATGATGAAAAAGCGCGGGCTTGATGTGGAACTTCTTACGGGAGACAATAAGGCCAGTGCCGATTCCGTAGCAAAGGAAGTCGGCATAACAAATGTGCATGCCTCGCTCATGCCGGGCGAAAAGCTTGATGTGCTTAAAAAGATTCGCGCCGAGCATGGCCCTGTCGCTTTTGTGGGTGACGGTATAAACGATTCCGTAGTGCTTTCCGGTGCCGATGTTGGCTGCGCCATGGGCGATGGCGGAACCGATGCCGCTGTTGAGGCCGCCGATATGGTAATAATGGGCGATGAGCTTACCGCCCTGCCGAAGGCCGTGGATGTATCGAAGCGCACAATGCTTATCGCCAGGGAAAATGTAATATTCGCGCTTGGCATAAAGCTTGTAGTTATGATTCTTGGTATAACCGGCCATGCCGAAATGTGGATGGCGGTATTTGCCGATGTTGGCGCGGCGCTTATATGCGTGCTTAACGCGGTAAGGCTGCTGCCCGCCAAGAAGGCCCACAAATAATCACAGGAGCAAAAAAGCATAAACTGTGGTAGAATAAAAAAGAATATTGATTAACGGAGGTACCGCGTAATGGAAACGGCTTATGAAATGACAGCTTCCTTAGCGCGGTATCTTTTTATCGCTATAATCCTGTTTATAATCGCGGCATCTGTCGTGTTAAGCGCAAAAGAGGGGCGAATGATGCGCCGGGCGAGGCGAATCGCCCGAACCAATATACGCTGCATCAAGTTGATTGAGCCGCAGGAAATGTACGGCAGGCGCTTATACATAAACGGTGAATGCACAATCGGCAGCGGTGAAAATGATGATTTAACAATATCCGGCTGTGGCCTTTTGCGTGCCCACGCAAGAATATTCGACCATGCCGGAACTGTTTGCATTAAGGTAAAACGAAAGAGATTCTTTTCAATAAACGGGTTGGCGCAAAGCAGCCGTAGTGTTGCGCTTGAACCGGGCGACACCGTGCGCATAGTTGATGTTGAGTTTATTTGCTTAGGCCCGGCTGCGGAGGAGGACGGCAATGCTTAAATTCAGGCGCGTAGGCGCATCAAGGGTATTGTTTGCCGTGCTTGCTTTTGTAACGGCGGCGTTTATATTGCTTGCGTTTTCAAAGGAAACCTTTGATGCAAAGGCTCTCCTTTTTATGGCGCTTACCTGGCTCCTTATAATGGTTCAGCATATGCTGCTCTGTTTCATTTTGCCGAATGGGGACAGGCTTACGGGTGTGCTTGTGGGCTTTTTAATGGGCATAGGCCTTGTAATGCAGTATAGGCTCGATGCGGACACGGCCCTTAAGCAGCTTATATTTTCCTGCGTTGGCCTTGCGGCCATGTGCGGCGTGATAATGCTTATGAAAAAGCCGATAGTGCTTATATATTTAAGAATACCCGCGGCGCTTTTAAGCCTGGGCATACTCGCGGCTTTGCTGTTTGTTGGCAAGGAGTCCGGCGGAGCGGTTAACTGGATAAGCATAGGCGGCATATTGTTTCAGCCTTCGGAATTTGTGAAAATCGCCATGATAATCGTGCTTGCCGGAGCCATGAGCGAAAGAACGCGGCTAAAGGAACTGATCTGGCCAACCGTATTCGCCGTGGCGGTTTGCGTTCTGCTTGTGCTTCAGCGGGATCTTGGTGCGGCAATGCTTATGGCAATGGTGTATATGACCATGTTTTATGCCGCAACATGCCGCCTGGGTACAACCCTTCTCGGCGCTGCCGCCTGCTGCGGGGGAGCGGTGCTGAGCTATAATTTGTTTGATCATGTTAAGCGGCGTGTGGCAGTGTGGCTTGATCCTTGGGCCACGTATTCAACCAGCGGATATCAAATAGCTCAGGGCCTTATGGCAATAGCGTCCGGCGGCCTTTTCGGCATGGGGCTCGGCCTCGGTTCGCCAAAGCTCATACCGGCTTACAGAACGGACTATATTTTTGCGGTAATTTGCGAGGAATTCGGCATAATATTCGGAATTGGCGTAATAGCCGTATATCTCATAATAGTGGTTCGCGGCTGTATGGCCGCGCTGAGCGTTAAAAGCAGGTTTGTAAGTCTTTGTGCCTTTGGGGCAAGCGCGCTTCTGGCCGTGCAGACGTTCATAATAATAGGCGGTGTAATAAAGCTTATTCCGCTAACCGGAATAACAATGCCGTTTGTCAGCTACGGCGGCAGCTCGCTTGTTGCGTTTATGATGCTGCATGGCATAATCCAGTCCGCGTCGGATATGGGGGCCAGCGAGCTTGAGCTTGCTCTTGAGAGTGATGTTGACGAAGATGAAGAGAGCGAGGGTGAAGAGGCATGACAGGGCGTAAAAACAGCGGCATAAAGGCAATGCTTGCGGTATTTATACTTATGTTTGTGCTGCTTGCCGTATATCTTGTTTATGTTATAGATGTGTATGGCGCGTACTGGTTTGCCAGTCCCTACAATACCAGGGTTACAAAGCAAAAAAGCAGCGTTATTGCCGGAACGATAAGCGATAGAGAGGGCACTGTTCTGGCTAAAAGCGATGATGAAGGTGCCAGAATTTACAGCGATGATGAAGAAATAAGGCTTTCCACGTCCCACGCCGTGGGCGATAACAGCGGCCAGACGATAGGCGCTCAGGCGCTTCTTTCAAAGTATCTTCTCGGCTTTGATCAAAATACCGGGGAAAGGCTAAGCTACCTTTTGTCGGATGAAAAGCGCCGCGGAGAGGACGTTACTTTAACGATAGACGCTGAACTTAACCGCTATGCGTATCAGCTGCTTGGCGAAAATGACGGCGCCGTAATAATGATGAACTATAAAACTGGGGAGATTCTTTGCATGACAAGCTCTCCCGCGTTTGATCCCGAAAAAATGGAAGACTACTCATCGGGGGAAGAAACATTGTCCGACGGTGCCATGGTTAACCGTGCTACCATGGGCCGCTATACGCCGGGATCCACATTTAAGCTTATAACTGCCGTCGCTGCGCTAAGATATCTGCCGGATGCCGAAAACCGCGTATTTGTCTGCGATGGGCCTTTGGCATTTAACGCATCAACCGGTGAGCGGGTTGATATTGACGAAGCCTTGGATGAAAATGGCGAGGTTAAAGACGGTTATGCTTTGCTGAGAGATTTTGAAGACGAAGTGCATGGCGAGCTTACCCTAAGCGAGGCGCTTGCCTGCTCATGCAACCACACGTTTGCGTGCATAGCGCTTGAAATAGGCGCTGATAAACTTGTGAAAACGGCTGAATCGCTCGGCATAGGCGGGGAATACTCCTTTGATGAGCTTGTCGCGTACTGCGGCAGCATGGAAACGCCCACGACCGATTTTGAGCTTGCGTGGAGCGGCGTAGGGCAAAATAAGGATATAATAACCCCCGTGCAGCTTTGTCTTATTACATCGGGCATTGCCAACAACGGCGTTGTTATGGAGCCTAAAATATGCCTTAGCGTAACCGATAAAAACGGCAATACACAGAAAAGCCTTATAAGTGAAGAATACAAAGAACTTTTCAAGGGAAATGAGGCAGAGTTCCTGAAAGCGGCGATGGAAAGCGCCGTTGAAAGCGGCACGGGTAAAAGCGCGGCCGTAAACGGACTTAATGTTTGCGGCAAAACCGGCACGGCGGAGGTTTCATCATCCGGTAAATTTAAGCCGCATGCCTGGTTTACCGGCTTTATTGCTGATGACGATCACCCATACGCCATAACCGTTATAATAGAAAACGGCGGAGGCGGGGGAAAAGTAGCCGCCCCGACAGCCGCCGAAATAATCAAAAAAGCTATAGAACTCGGTTATTGAACGGAAGTTTTAGCGTAGTACGCAAGCAGCAGGTCAACCATCATGCCGTAGCTTTTAACGCCGTTTTCCTGCTTATTGAATTTAAGATAAGTATCGTTTACCGTATCAACCGCTTCCTCCACAGGTCCCTCAAAGCTGTCCCAATAGGCATTATAGTCTCTTAAATCCCTAAGCATGCCTTCGCTGTAATATTCGCTCACAAGCTCGCGGTAAAGATCAGCGTCGCTTGCGTATAGCTGATTGGCGCAGTTTATAAGCGCAAGCATCGTGCCGGAATAGCGCACGGAATCGTCAAGCGAATATGAGCAGGCAAGGTAGCTTACAAAGTTTGCCTCATCCTCCCGCGCAACGCCCAGATAATGCGCCGTTTCATGGGCGGCGGAGGAGGCTATAAGCAGCGCCGGCTGGTTTATGTTAACGTTTGCTTCGGCAAAATAAGGAATATATATTCCGGCAATGCCGCCGTAAGACATGGCTATTGATGTTTTAACGCCTTTTGCCGGGTATACCGTGCCGCTGAATATGGAATAATCTGCCCCAAGCAGCTTATACGCCGCGGGAATTTTGCTGAATTCTGCGCTGCTTCCGTTTTCAAGGGCGAACACGCCGTTTTCGTCTTCCTTAAGCCCGGCCCTCAGTTCGTTAGCCGATGCGGCAAGCTGTTTGCAAAGCGCGTTCAATTCCTCAACGGGGCGTTCCTCAAGCGAAAGCTCCATACGCTTATAAAGCGAAGGGCGCATGTAGTTGAATCCCCAATCTATATAGAATATGGCGAACATAAACGAGGCGAATACGCATATTCCCATGATAAAGCTCATCAGCCTTGCGAAGCGCAGTCTGCCGGAAAGCAGTTTCACCAGAAATACTATTATAAGCACTATCGCGGCGATTATAAGCGCGTACACCACGCATTCGGATATCGATACGCCCCGCGCGAACGAGGATAAGTATCCCAAAGCCTTGCTTATGTAAGGATAAACAGGTGAGCTGTAATATTTCTCGGTGTATTCGGGGTATTTTTCGGCAAGTATACCAATGCCGTAAAAGACCGGCACTATCACCAGCCACGGCAGCTTCTTAAAAAATGGTTTCCATTCGCCCGCGTAGGGGCTTTTTCTCTTTGCAGTATCCATAGCCGTATTATATCACGCGCGTATGGGAACAAATGTTAAATTTTGTTGATATTCCGGGGAATGTCAAATATGCTCTTAGATAAATAAATGTGGTGAGCGCAGGGCGATTATATGGTATAATCATCCCTAAAGGAAAGAAGAAAAGAGGAGGATGAGTATGAAAGCTTATCTTGATAAGTCCTGGCAGAGCGGCATGAAGCTGCGCCTGGACATAAACGGCATGATGACCGAATTTGTGGGCGAACACGGCCTGAACAGCGAAGATATAACCAAAAACGCGGCGCAGTATAATAAAGCAGCAGAATCGATGAAGCAAAAGCGTGCCAATATGAAGTGGCGCGAACTGCCCCATAATCAAAAGGATGTAGTTGAGCGTATAAAGTCAGTCGCGGAGAATGTTCGCAAAAACTACGATGCGTTTGTGGTGCTTGGCATAGGCGGCAGCGCTTTAGGCCCCATTGCCGTGCAGCAGGCCCTCAGCCATATGCGCTATAACGACCTTAGCAAAGAACGCCGCGGCGGTCCGAAGCTCTATGTAGAGGATAATGTGGATCCTGAGCGCATGGCCTCTCTTATGGACGTGATAGATGTTGAAAAGACCATGTTCAATGTTATCACAAAATCCGGCGGCACAAGCGAGACAATGTCTCAGCTGCTCTTTATAACGCGCATACTTAAGGATAAGCTGGGCGATGAATGGAGCAAGCACGTAATCGCCACTACCGATGAGGTTAAGGGAAACCTTATAAAAATCGCCAAGTCGGAAAATATGGAAACGTTTTATGTTCCAGATGGCGTTGGCGGAAGGTTTTCCGAGCTTTGCCCGGTCGGCCTTCTCGCGGCGGCTGTTTGCGGAATAGATATTGAGGAGCTTCTTGCGGGTGCGGCGTATATGGATGAGCTTTGCTCAGAGCCTGATTATTCAAAGAACATGGCGTATATGGCCGCGATATGCGAGGTTGAGGCGATGAAGAAGGGCTGCAATATCAGCGTTATGATGCCCTACGCGGATTCGCTTAAATATATAGCGGATTGGTACGCTCAGCTTTGGGCGGAAAGCCTTGGCAAGCGCGATGACAACAACGGCAATGTTGTCCATACCGGCCAAACGCCAGTAAAGTCTCTTGGCGTAACGGATCAGCATTCCCAGGTGCAGCTTTATACCGAAGGGCCGTTCGATAAGGTGATAACGTTTATAGGCGTGGATAAATACAGAAGCGAAGTGAAAATACCGCACAGCTTTGATGAAATTGCCGATGTGGCGTTCCTCAGCGGCCATAGCTTCAATGAGCTTATAAAGAGCGAGCAGGCCGCAACGGAATATGCCGTAACGCGTTCCGGGCACATGAACAAAACCATAACCCTGCCCGAGGTTAATCCGTTCACCATAGGCGAGCTGCTTTATTTCTTCGAAATTCAAACGGCGTACGCTGGCGAACTGCTGAATATAAACGCGTTTGATCAGCCCGGCGTTGAGGAGGGCAAAAACGCGACTTATGCTCTGCTCGGCAAGCGCGGATATGATGAAAAACGCCGCGAGCTTGAAAGCGCAAAGCAGAAGAAAGCAGAATATATATACTGATAAATGAACTAAAACTTGTGACCGCTTTGTAAACAGAGACAATAAGCCTTAACAAAGCGGTCATTTTAGTGTAAAATCAAACTTGAATCCATTTGAAGCGGGAGGACGTATTTTATGCTCAAGCGCGTAACGGCGTTAATTATGGCTGTTCTTATGCTGTGCGTTTGCGGCTGCGCAAGCCAAAGCAGTGATGAGAATGCCGCAAACGCTGCAGAAACGACTGATGAACAGCAAATCGGCCAATCGGCTGAAAATACGGAAAACCCGGCAGAGAAGCAGGATTCTTTCCCTATTCTCGGGCTTATTATAGATGACGACGGAAGCGACGGCGCAAGGCTGACCATGTACGGATTTTTGCGCACGGCTGAAACGCTTTGCTATGCCTCTAAAATATTCAGGGCGAAAACAGGTGAAAATGCCGTGGAAGCCGTCAACACCGCCTATGAAGAGGGTATAACGGCGCTGATGATCTATAGCCCGAATTCTGCAAATGACGAGGCCGTGAAAAAGGCCGTATCGCTTGGCATGGATGTGGTTGTGCCGTATCATGAATGCGGTGTTGAGGGCATAAAGGTAAATGTAGTCGCTGACCCGACTGAGTACTATGATGAGCTTGCGCGCGGTCTTGCCGGCAGAATGGAAGAACGCAATCTGAAGTCCGGGCGCATAATGATATACGGTAAGGATACATCTCAGGCCTACGATGCTTTTTGCGCATCTATAAAGGAAAACTATCCGCAGTTTGTCGTATGCGTGTTTGAGCGCACGGCGGCTGATGAAGAGGGAGCGATAGACGAGCTTGCCGATTTTATATTAAATAACCGTGATATAAAGGGCATATACGCCGTGGACGAGGACGCGGCCCCCATAGCTGTTAAGGCAAGAAGCCGTGCGCAAAAGCGTTTCAAAAATGAAGGCGCGCCCAGCCCGACTCCTATTCCTGAGACTACGCCTGCCGCCTCGGCACAGCCTGAATATACTCCAAACCCCGCTCTGCTTACGCAGATTATGATAACCGTTTTCGGAACGGGCTTAAGCGGGGAAAACTACGAGCTTTTCAGCGATAACGACATATATGCCCTGTGCATAGAGCCTTATTATGAAGCCGCGGCGCAGGGAACGATGATGATGGATAGAATTGTAAGGGGAGAAAGCACGGCAAGCACCGCGCGGGTAAACAGGCCCATAGTGCATAGCGATACGGCGGATAAGTATATCGCCATATATGAAGCTATGTTAGCGGCGTTCGCTGAGGATACGGACGGAAATGTTTGATCTGAAACTGCTCAAAAGAATAGATTGGTTTACAATACTCTTGGTCGTGGGGCTTGTTCTCTTCGGCCTTATAAGCATTGCCAGCATTATGGCCTCTCCTTTCAGCGGGGAGGAAAGCTCCATAGGCGATTATACCGAAAAGCTGAACATGGTTTATGTGAACAAGCAGATTGTAAACTTTCTTGTGGGCGCGGCCGCGTTTTTGATTATTATAATATTTGATTATCAGCAGGTGTTTAAGCCGCTGATAAAGTTTGCGTATATTGGCATAGTCGGCCTTTTGGTGCTGCTCATAGCGCTGGACAAAACGCAGCGCGGCGTATCCGGCTGGTTTGTTTTCGAGGCCATAGACCGCGCCATTCAGCCGGGCGAGCTTTGCAAAATATGCGTTATAATCGCCCTTTCAAAAATAGTGAGCGAGGACATGGATAAGCATGAGGGCAAACTTAAAACGTTTAAGTCAATCGCTTATGCCGCCGCTGTGTGCCTGGGACCTACGCTTCTTATAATGGTTCAGCCGGACTTTGGCACGGCGTTTGTTCTTTTGTGCATAATGGTAATGATATTCTTTGTTGCCAAAATATCGTGGGGATATATAGGTGCCGCGGCCGCTGCCGTTGCCGCGGGACTGCCGCTTGCGTATCTCTTTGTTTTTAATGATGACCAAAAGGGCAGAATCACGGCCTTCCTTAACCCGGAGTCCGATCTTCAGGGAAGCGGCTATAACGTTATGCAGTCAAAAATAGCCATAGGTTCAGGCCAGCTTTACGGCAAAGGATATTTTTCGTCCGGAACCCTTGCTCAGCTTAGGTTCGTTCCGGAAAGGCATACGGACTTTATATTCGCGGGCATTGTTGAAGGCGTGGGCTTTATCGGCGGCACGATTCTGATAGTTGCTTTCTTTGCCCTGATTTTCCGCTGGATATGGATTGCCGTGCATTCAAAGGATTATTTCGGCATGTGCCTTGTCGCGGGCTGCGCGGGCATGCTTCTTGCGCACGTTTTTGAAAATATAGGCATGACGATCGGCCTTATGCCGGTTACCGGCATACCTCTGCCGTTTATAAGCTATGGCGGTTCAAATCTGCTTACGAATATGATAGCCGTGGGAATTGTTGAAAACGTTTGGATGCGGCGCCCCGAAAAGAAATAGCTTATGATGCTCTGAAAAGAGTGTCGGTGGGCGTGTGTGCCGCCCTTTTTTGCTAATGTATGAATTTTATACCGGTTTTGAAAATAGCCCTTGCGCTCTGCGCTTCTTTCTGTTATCATCAATAAAGACACACAAACCAAATTATCTTTGAAGGGGGCTTGACAAGCATGAAGCCGAACCCCATGATTGACAAGACAAGACAAGAC
>CAZRHS010000034.1:2475-16739 GCA_964600045.1 uncultured Clostridium sp. | reverse complement strand
TCGGGCAAAGAGGCAACATGAGATGTTGATGAATAGAAGTACAGGCAGGCGTGTCCCTCCATGTCGTTGCCGCTTATGGTGTCCTCGCCGTGCGGCTGACCCTGCAGCGATGCGGCTATGTTGCTTGTACCTACGGTAACTATTACGGGGCGCTTGGAGTAGTTCCAGTCCCCGCCGAATGTTTCAAGGTATATCGCCGTGTCCTCGCTCGTGCGGCACTCAACCTCCGCGTGGCCATCTCCGCCGGTGTATACCATCGAAAACGTCGTGCCGGTATTGTAGTCGGTAATGGTGTAGGCAGAACCCTCAACAAGGCTTTCCTTAACCGTGCTCCACTCAACAAGCTCGCCTGTAAGCGCGGCCTGCCCGGTAAGCTGCTTTCCTATGGGAATCTTCGCGGCTATGTCCGCGCGCTGCGCCCTGTGCGAAAACAGCAGTCCCATCGATTGCTCACCAACCGTGCCGTCGCTCATTATGGGCAAACCCTGGCTGTCCACCTGCTTCTGCTGAAAGCTCTTCGTGGCCTCAACCGTCATGTTCTGAAAGCTGCCGGTGGGCTTGTAGTTAAAATAGCCAAGCTCTCTCAGCCTCAGCTGAATGCGCACAACCGTTTCGCCCGTAACGCCGTAGCTTATAAGCTCGGTTGAAGAACTGCCGCTTGATTCCGGTGTCGCGGAGGGAGTGGGGGTGGGGTCAGCGTATGCCACGGAGCACGCGGCCGCTATGCATATTATCAAAATTGTGCAAATAAGCTTTTTCATACGGCAATTATAGCATATATGCACGGCGTAAAGCTATGTATAAAATGTAAATATGCCAGCTTTGATGAATTATGGCTGCTGTGTTAATTCGTCGCGTGTTGCCGCTGCCGCTATTGAGTGAGCCGCGCAAAAATGTTATAATACAAAAACTAATATAGATAAATAGGCGGATTGCATATAGATGAAGGATAAGTTAAACGAGTTATTCGGCAAAATTCGCTCCCGCGTTACCAGTGCCTTTGTGCATTCGGCAAGCAAGCGCGGCAGCGGGCACGAGGTAGAGGAACTGTTTGTTGAGCGCAAGGGGAACAGACCCTTTGTACTTAGCGTGTTTTTCACAACCTGCAAATTCATGCTTGTGGGCCTGGTTTTGCTGTGCTGCGCCGGACTCGGTTTGGTGCTTGGCGTCGCCAAGGCGTATATAGACACAACGCCGGAGCTTGACGTAACCCTTCTTACAAAAAGCGACAGAACATCCTATATTTACGATACAAACGGCAAACTCATATCCACCTTCGCAGGCTATGAGTACCGCGATTGGGTAGATATTGAAGCCGTGCCGGATATGCTTAAAAACGCCGTTATAGCCATTGAAGACGTCAGGTTTTACAGGCACAGCGGCGTGGACTATAAGCGCCTGTTCGCGGCTGTGGTCGGCTCTTTGAGCGCGTCAAGCGATGCCGGCGGCAGCACAATAACCCAGCAGCTTGTTAAAAATAAGCTCCTTACGAGCGAGGTCAGCTACCGCAGAAAAATTCAGGAGGCGTATCTTGCCCTTCAGGTTGAAACGGTAATGAGTAAGGACGAGATACTCGAGGCATATCTTAACGATGTGTATTTGGGTCAGTCCAACTACGGCATGAAGGCCGCCGCCAAAGACTATTTCGGCAAGGAGCTTTCGGAGCTCAGCATACGCGAGTGCGCCATGCTTGCCGGAATGATAAAAAGCCCGAATAACTATGACCCGCGGCGTAATACATATTCAAGAACGTATACAAGTGGCGAAAAAGCGGGCCAGAATAAAATGGATATCACCAATACCCGCACGGATACCGTTATAAAGCGCATGTATCAGGCCGGCTTCATAACGTATGAGCAGATGCAGACGGCGCTGAACGACGAGGTGTATATAGTCGAAAAGCGTCAAAGCAGTACCACCGACGATATGCTTTACTTTGTCGAGTACGCCATAAGGGATATAGAGGACTATCTGCTTGAGGAGCGCGGACTTCTTGATACCTCCGCAAACCGTGCCGCGATAGAGAGTGAGCTTAGCCGCGGCGGATATTCAATATATCTTACGGTCGATACGGAAATACAGCACACCGTGCAGGATACTCTCGCTAACTGGGAAGATTACCCAACCGTATCCGGAGCAACGGGGGACGATAAAATACCTCAGGCGGCAGCCGTTGTAATAGACCAGTCCACGGGAGAGCTAAGGGCAATTGTGGGCGGCAGAGAGGCGCCGGAGGTACGCAAGGGCTGGAACAGAGCCTATCAGAGCGCAACGGAGGTCGGTTCAAGCATAAAACCGCTTACAGTATACGGCCCGGCGCTTGATCTGGGCCTGTCGCCGGCATCGGCAATAGCGAATATACCCGATCCTATAGAGGGCTGGGATACTGAAACCGGCTATCCCGCCATAGGTTCGGAAAAATACGAGGGGATAATTACTCTTCGCCGGGGCCTTGTATCGTCGCTTAACGTGGCGGCGGCAAGAACATTGCTTGAGGATGTGTCGCTCAGCACCGCGGCGGATTATCTTGAAAAGCTCGGCGTTGATCCTTCACGAATAAAGGAAACCGGCAGCGGCCTTGCGTTGGGCGCGCTCGGCATAACGCCAATAGAAATGGCGGGAGCGTATGCCGCCATTGCCAACGACGGCACATATATAAAGCCCATATCGTTCACCCGCGTGGTCGATCAAAACGGCAAGGTAATACTTGATTCAACAAAGATCAGGACCGAGCGGCAGGTATTTAAGAGAACCACCGCATACATGCTTGTTGATATGCTTGAAGATGCCGTTGAGTCCGGCACAGGCACGGCGGCAAAGATAAAGGGCATAACCGTTGCGGGCAAAACCGGAACCAACTCGGATTACAGCAGCGCGTACTTTGCGGGCATAACCGGATATTATACCGCCGTTGTGTGGGTAGGCTCGGATAACTATGAGTATAAGCTTGAAAGCGGATCTACCGGCGGAAAGGTTGCCGCACCTATCTGGAAGGCCTTTATGTCAAAAATACTCAGCGGTTTGCCCGATAAGCAAATAATCGATGAATCGCCTATAGAATTGGGCCTTGTGCAGCGCACGGTATGCTCGCTCAGCGGAAAGCTTGCTACCGAGGCCTGCTCGTTTGACGCGTCCGGCCATCTGCCTGTTACCGATTGGTTCGCGAGTGACAGCGTGCCTGTTGAAACGTGCGATATGCACGTAATGGCAGGCATTTGTAAGGCATCCGGTCGGGCGGCAAGTGCCAATTGCCCCGCAGATCAAATAGAATATCAAAGCGTGGCGCTTATTTCTTCCACCTCACGCTATAAGAAATACGATCCGTTGATACTTGTAAAGTATCTGCCCAATTTGGTTTATACGGATATACCTGTTGAGGAATACGGCTTGTACACGGCCGCGGGAACCTGCAGCGTGCACTCCTCGTCAAGCTGGGGAGGATCGGTCTTCGGCAATGATTCAGAGGACGATGCGCAGAATCTTATAGCAACCGTGCGCGATTATCTCGCGAAGGTGCAGAATTTGCCGGATACGGACAGGGCAACGCTTGAAAGCTGCATAGAACAGCTTGAAAGCAACTTTATCTCAAACGGCGGGCACGGATTTATACAGTCGTATTATGAAAAGCTGCAGTATAACTACGGCGTTATAAGCTCGGAGTATCCGCCTCCGGCAAGCGTGATAGTCGGCGGCACTACCGATGGCACGGACAACACCGGCACCACCGGCACCACTACCGACGGCTCGGGAGCGGAATAAATGAAAATTCGGCTAAATGCGCTCTATGCGGCGGAAAAAGAAAGGCTTGAAGGGCTTTCACAATTAGAGAACGGAGATTATCGCAATCCCGTGTTTGGCGAAGGGCCTGTAAACGCCAAGGTTATGTTTGTGGGCGAGGCTCCGGGGCGAGAGGAAGCGGAGGCAGGTCATCCTTTTGTGGGCAAGGCGGGCAGGCAGCTGAACGAGCTGCTTGAGCTTGCGGGCATTGATCGCAGTGAAGTATATGTAACAAACGCGGTTAAGTTCCGCCCAACCAAGCCGAGCGCGCGCGGAGCATCAAACCGCACCCCTACGGCGGCGGAACTCGCGGCCGGAGAGGAACTGCTTAAAAGCGAGATACTTGCGGTTTGCCCGCGCATAATCGCAACGCTCGGGAACAGCCCGCTAACCTCAATATCAAGAATTTCATGTGCCGCCGTTCCCAAAATAGGCGCGGCGCACGGCAAACCAATCGAAATAGAAATAGGAGAAAATAAAATTAAGCTTTTTCCGCTGTATCATCCGGCCAGCGGAATATATAATAGAGAACTTGTAGTTACCATGAAGGAAGACATAGTCGCCTTAGGCCGGCTCATAAAGGAGGGCATGGAATGAAACGCATAATCGCATTGCTTTTGCTTACGGCTCTTGTGTTATGTATGCCCGGAACAATTGTGAGCAATGCAGGCACCGCAAAGGCGGACGATGCCGGAGAAACGGGCCAGATAATGGCAGACGGCGTAAACGTTCGCAAGTCGCCGGACAAAGAAAGCGAATCCCTTGGCGAATTGAATTGCGGCGAGGAGGTACTGGTGCTTGCGGAAGACGGCAACTGGTATCGCATAAAGCATGGCGAAACGCTGGGCTATGTGCGTAAGGACTATGTGTTCACAAATTCGGCCGGCAGCCGCGGAGCTTACGCTGTAAGCGACGATGTTAATCTTATGGGCGCTCCGTCAAACGAATCCTATGTTGTCTGTTCTCTCAGCGCCGGTCAGGGTCTTAAAGTAAAAGCTTTGATAGGGGAGTGGTATTACGCCGTTGTGGATAGTCAGGCCGGATATATTCACAGAACTGATATTACCGTTTCATCATCAACCTTGGCCGGAACCGGAATGCTCAAGCAGGGCATGACGGGCGAGGAGGTTACAAAGCTTCAGCAGGCATTATACGATCGCGGATTTCTTACAAAGGAAAATATAACCGGAACGTTTACTTCCCAAACCCGTAAGGCCGTTATGGAGTATCAGCAGGCCATGGGCCTTTCTGCGGACGGTATAGCCGGAAACGCAACCCTTTCAACGGTGTACGACAGTTCAAATAAACTTGAAAAAGAAAACGCGGATTATTATAAGCTGAAAGGAACGGTTGTGCTGCTTGATTGGTTTAAGGGCGGCAATGAGTGGCTTAATAAGGGCGCGCGTTTCACCGTTACGGATGTTCGTACCGGCAAAAGCTTCCGCGCCAGGCGTTTCGGCGGTTGGTACCATGCGGACAGTGAGCCTATAACAAAAAGCGATACGGCGGTTATGAAAAGCCTTGAAGGCTTCTCCTGGAACCGCAGGCCTATATGGGTAACGTATAACGGGAAAACCGTAGCGGCCAGCATGCATACCATGCCGCACATGGCGAACCCTACGGAATCAAACGGATTTGATGGGCATTTTTGCATACATCTTTATCATTCAAAGGTACATGCGAACAGCAAGGAATGCCCAAGGCATCAGAGTTGTGTTATGGAGGCGTACAACGCCGGCAAGAAGAGAGACTGAGCCTTTCAGTCCTCCTTATTGCTGTTTTCGCAAAGCCGCTTTAATCGCTGCCTTAAAGAAAGCCGCCAAGCTTCGGTGGCTTCTTTTTGTATCTTAATGCGGCCTGTTTCGTCGGTCTCAATTATGTCGCCCTCGGCCGCGTTTTCGGGAAGATCTTCCCGCTTAATTGAATACAGTCTGCCGTCGTCGTCTATTATCGCGAAATCGCCCTCAAAACGGTCTATGCTCTTCATGTGTCATCCCCCTTTTTTATAGTATTATAGCCTATAAACAGCGCTCATTAAATAAAAAAGCGAAAAGCGGCGGCAATTTAATTAGGTTTATGTATATTGTGCTCTTAAAAATTCCGCGTTACAATATAAATGTATTAATGCTTAGGCTCTGCCGGTGAAAAAGAAAGGAGAAGGACGTGCTTAGGGTTTATATTGTCGATGATGACGCGAACGCCATGAGTATAACAAAGCGCGCGCTTGAGCTTTTCAAAGATGTGTCGATTGTCGGCACGGCAAGCTCCGGCATGGAGGCTATTCAGTTCATAAAGTCAAATCCAGTGGATCTGGTTATGCTTGATATAGAAATGCAGGATATGAGCGGGTTTGACGTTGCGTCGTATATTCACGGAAATTATCCTGATGTGCAGTATGTTTTCATAACGGGGCATACGGATTTTGCCGTGGATGGATACAGTTATCAGCCGCTTTCCTTTCTGGTAAAGCCAATAAGTATTTCCCGGCTTGAGCGCATACTTGAGCTTGCCAAAGAGAAGTGCGGCGCGGCAAAAGAAGAAAAGCTTGCCGGCAAGCAAATAGGCCTGCATGTGGATTCGCGCCTTGAAATAGTGGATGTAACGGATGTTGCATACCTTGAAACGGTTGGGCGAAAGGTTAATGTAGTCTGCAAAAACGGGCGCGTTCTCGAGTCGAGCGAAACGCTGAAAAAGCTGTATCGTGTTTTTGAGGACTATGGCTTTTATCGCTGCCACCAGTCCTTTGTGGTGCAGATAGCCCTTATAGAGTCCATCAGCTCGGATATGTTCAGGCGTTCATACATGATTAAGCTAAGCGGCATGGATAAGCAAATCCCTCTCAGCCGCGATAACTATGCGTCCCTCCGCTCAACCCTGGAGCAGCGGGGCATAAGCATAATCTGAAAAAGGAGGATTGCGCAATGCAGCAAGAATACGTTTCTGCCATTTCGGTATTCCTTATCGCGTACTCATCCTTTCTGTCTGCCTATATTCTTATAGGGCAAAATAAAACGGAATCCCTATATTGGTCTGTTATACCGGCGCTTGCCGTTTTAGGCTTTCATGTTGTAAACATAACTTTTGTTGTGTATGCTTTGGCGGCATTTGCCGCGATAACCTCGTTTTTCATAGCGTTCAAATTGTCAAAGCGCAACGGATGCGTGTCCGCGGTAGCTGTATTGATTGCGTTTTCATTCTGCCTGTCCGGCAAGCTGGTCTATGGTGTGCTTTGCGCGCGGGCGTGGATGGCTCTTACCGAGGGCGCTGTCGGGCTTCTTTTCTCGGCTGTTCTGTGGATTTTCAAAATAAATATTTTCCCCGAGGATTATATTCTTACAAAAGAGCAAAAGAAAACTATGCTCACCCGAAGGTTTTATCTTTTCCCGGGGCTTGTGCTTTTGATAGCGTGGCAGCTGATTTTTGCCTCCGTTATTAACGAACACAAACTCATTCTCTTGGTATATACGCTGCTGTTTCAGCTTGTGGTTCTGCTTCTGCTGCGCCAGCAGGTTCGCGGAATGCAGGAAAGAATAGAGAATATAATAGATAAGCAGTATCAGTCGGAGCTTTTGAACTTCATGCAGGTAATCCGTTCTCAGCGGCATGATTTCAATTTTCATATGCAGACTATATTCGGCATGATTGAGAGCGGCCAGTACGATGAATGCAAATCCTATCTTCAAAGCATGATGAGCACCGTTCAGAGCACAAACGATGTGCTGCCCCTGCATCATCCCGCAACCAGCGCTCTGCTGAATACGTTTCGCGAAATGGCGCTGCAAAAGGGACTGCGCATGGATATAGAAATCCATGATAACTTGCAGTTTGTCTGCACAACCGTTTACGAAACCAATACCATCTTAGGCAACCTTCTTCAAAACGCGATAGACGAGCTGGAACTGCACCCCGAAAACGAGATGAGGACCATCAAGGTACTTATAATCAAGCGAGGGCAGTATAATATAATAAAGGTGTCCAATCAGTGCCATCTTGCGCCGGATGAAATGAGCCGCGCGTTTATGCCGGGCTACACAACCAAAACATCTCACGAGGGTCTTGGCCTTGCGAATGCCCTGCGTATTGCGGAAAAATACGATGGCACGGTCTATCCTGAATTTGAGGGTAGCATAGTCCATTTCATAGCAAGACTTCCAATGAAGTAATTAGCGCTTGCCGAAATTTGATGCTATTTGGCCGAAATTCACGCTTCTTTTAACGAGCTTTGCAGGGCTCGTTTTATTTTGTCCGCATATATGTATAATTTAACTTGAAGAGTTGTATAAACGGCGCGATAAATCGCGATTGTTGTACCGCTTAATATAAAAAGGAGGGTTGCCACCATGGTAAAGGTAATCAGGTTATACGACTTCAAAAAGTGTGATTTGCCCGATGTGCTCTTTCAGATTACGGTCCATCAAAAGGATATTGATGCAAGAATAGAGAAAGCGGCAGAGCATTTTTTGACCATTGAGGATCAAAGCGGTGAAATCAAAACCGGCGATATTGTCGCGATTAAAGTAGAAAGCGACGATTCTTTTGTAAACAGCGAATGCGATCGCCTGTCTGTCGGCAGGGGCTTTTATTCGGAAAAGGTGGAGCAGGCGCTTCTCGGCAAAAAGAGCGGAGAAACATTCACTATGGATATGGATGGTACTCCCGCTAAAATTACCGTTTTGTGGGTAAAGCGGCGCGTTGTGCCTAAGCTTACCGATGATATGGCGGCAAACCTTGGCGTAGAGGATGTAGCTACGGTTGAAGAATATAAGGCCTATGTCATAGCTGAGCTTGAAAACGAGGACAAGGAGAAAAAGCAGAACGCAATTTGGCTTATGGTCAGCAAAAAGCTCCTTGAGGAAACTGAGTTTGAGGTTGACGAATCCGAAGTTGAAGCGCAGTTCAAAAAGGATATCTCATATATGAGAGGAGAGCTCGAGAACGATTTCGAGGAATTCATGCGCGTTAAGTACCATGGCGAAACACTTGAGGAGCAGGAGCGGAACTTTAAGGAGGAAATCGAAAAAACTCTGAAGCTCTGCGCGATTGCCGCGCCTATGGCCGAGAAAGACGGCATTGAGTGGACGGAGGATGACTATAATGCCGTTATTGACGATATGGTAAACGAAATGTACACTCGCGAGGAGCTTGAAGCGAGCATGTCTTATGAGGATTATGTTAAGCAGCAGCTTCAGGAGTATCTGAAGGGTAAAGTATTGGAGTATTTTGACGATCGTTTTACAATGACAATTGTTGATTAAGGAGCGGCTTATGAAGAATAAAACGCAAAAAGTGCGCCAGGATTGGAAGCCGTTTAAGCAGCTGATTAAAAAAACAAAGCTGCCATACGGTTGGATCATCCTGTGCGTGGTCGCATCGCTGCTTGTGGCTCAGCTGAATCTTATGTTTCCGTCCTATACGGAGCAAATAGCTTCGGGCGATTTCAGCACCGGCATAATTATCGCGACCATAGCCGTATTGATAGGCGGAGCGTTCGCGGATACCCTGTATCAGTCCGTATGCATGATTGTAAAGGGCATGATAGATAAGCGTTTCCGCGACGTTGTATGGGAAAAGGTCGTTCGCCTGCCAATTAAATACTATAATGAAGACGGTTCATCAGAGGTAATCAGCCGTGTTACAGAGGATACAACCATGATGAGCAACTTCCTAACGGATGATGTGGCGGGTCTTGTATCAAATATTTATACCCTCATCGGCACAACCGTTATCCTGCTCAGCTACGATTGGCATCTCGTAATCGCGGAGCTCATAATTATCCCCATTATAATAGTCATGGGCATAATTAAGGGCAGAATCGATTTTAAGTGGAATAACATTCTTCAGCTTCGTGTTGCGGAGCTTACCGGCGGAATAGCCGAAATACTCACAAACGTTCCCCTTGTAAAAACGTTTGTTCAGGAAGAAAAGGCAACCAAGCAGAGCGAGCAGATGACGGGCGAGCTTTATAAAACAAAGATGAAAATGACGTGGATAGCCAACGCGTTTTCATCCGTTTCAACGCTTCTTACCGTTGCAGAGTCGCTTATCGTAATATTCTTCGGCATTTATCTGATTAAGCGAAACATCATTACCGTAAGCATTTGGGTCGCGTTCTATCTGTATTCCACCAATCTTTCCGGTTGTGTGGACACAATGATGACCATCTGGAACGATCTTAAAACGGCGCAGGGCGCTATGCATCGCATATCCGAGCTTGCCTGCGAAAAAGAGGAAGCCTATGATGCCGGCGAGCAGTTCGCGGCGCAGAAAGCAGACATCAGCTTTAATAACGTTTCCTTCGCTTATGAGGATACCCCTGTGCTGAAAAATCTCAGCTTCAGCATTCCTCACGGAAAAACAACCGCGCTTGTAGGCATGAGCGGCGCTGGCAAAAGCACGATTATGAATCTAATGGAGCGCTTCTATGAGCCTACCGAGGGCGGCATACTTTACGGATCTAAGGATATACGCGAATATAGCCTCAGATCATGGCGCAAGGCAATAGGCTATGTAACACAGGATGCATATCTTGTTGACGGCACCGTAAGGGACAATCTGATTTACGCATCGGATGAAACCCTTAGCGATGAGGAACTGATTGCAAAGCTTAACGAAGTAGGCATGGGCGAACTGCTTAACGAACTTGAAAACGGCCTTGATACTCAGGTCGGTGAAAGCGGCAGCAGTCTGTCCGGCGGCCAAAGGCAGCGTATATGCATCGCCAGAATGCTGCTCAATCCGCCCGAAATAGTATTGCTTGACGAAGTCACGTCGAATCTTGACGCGTGCGCCGAGCAGAATACGGACAATGCTCTGCATACTCTGCTTAAGGACCGCACGGTTATTATGGTTACCCATAAGATAAACACCGTTCATGACGCCGATAAAATAATTGTTCTCGATGACGGGCAAAGCAGGGAATGCGGCACGTACTCCGAGCTTATGGAGAAAAACGGCCTGTTCCGCGCAATGTATGATAAGCAGGCTAACGCGGGAGGTATTGCGTAATGAAAAGCGAAAAACGAAGCAGTATAAAGAACTTTCTGCATCTTGTAAAGCTTGCTAAACTTCCCTGGGGCAAGGTAATATTGTTTATCATCGCTTCAATGGCAGTATCAACAGTCTCCGTAATGCTTCCCGAAGTCGCGGGCGACATTATGGAAGGCAATATATTCGATTCTTCGCTTATTGCCACCTATGCCTGGGCTACCGTAGCCTCGGGTATTGCGACCATTGCCATCGCCATTTTCCAAGGCTGGATTTCCAATCTGTGCGACAGAAATCTGCAGCAGGCCGTAAGCAAAAAGCTGATTCATATACCCATGAAGCATTACCTCAAAATGAGTCCGTCCTCGCTTATATCCCGCGTTACGATGGATACGTCGCAGGTAAGCTATCTGGTCTTTTATCTGATCAGCATGTTTACAATGATATACACCTTGATAATAACCCTTGTTGAGGTATACAGTATATCCGCAAGCATGACAAAATCACTCCTTCTGGTTATCCCGTGGTCCATTGCCGTGTGCGTTATTTCCGGCCGTCTCGTCAGCCGCGCGAATGACAATAGGCAAACCGCGTACGCAAAGCTGACAAGCTATATTGCCGACAGGCTTTTCAATATAAAGCTTATAAAAAGCTGCGGAACCGAAGAAAAGGAAACCGAGGAAAATCGCTCTGTCACGCAGGATCTGTATAAGGCCGATAAAAAGCTTGGTCTTGTCCAGATGATAGTGCAGCCCCTTACTTATTCGGCATCCGCGCTGTGCAAGGCATTGATGCTTGTATACGGCGGCGTACTGGTGGCAAAGGGCGAGATTACCGCCGGCGATATGGTTACGCTTGTAATGTATATGGAAGTTGTTCCCGTGTACATTATCCAGCCCATAATGTGCTATGAAACCATAAAGCAGGTGCAGGGAATGACCACCGAAGCCAGCCTTATCACAAAGCTTCCCGATGAGCCGATGCAGTCAAAGGTATCCTTTGCAATTGCGGATTCGGATATTCATTTCAAGAATGTATCGTTTGGCTATAAAGACGGCACCATCCTTGATGATGTAAGCTTTACGATTCCCAAGGGCAAGGTTACTGCAATAGTTGGCGTAAGCGGTGCCGGCAAAACAACAATACTCAATATGCTGGAACGTTTTTATGAACCTACCGCGGGCGAAATACTCTTTGGTGATACGCCCATAAGCGATATTCATTTGAATGAGTGGCGCGATGTGTTCGGCTATATTCAGCAAAACAGCCCGCTTCTTTCCTGCAGCATCAGGGAGAATATCTGCTATGGACTCAATCGTCCGGTTTCCGATGATGAACTGACGGCGGCGGCAAAGAAGGCTAACGCGTATGATTTCATTTCGGAGCTTCCCCAGGGATTCGATACCGAGGTCGGTGAGGTTGGCGGCAAGCTGTCCGGCGGCGAAAGGCAAAGGATTGCCATTGCGCGTACGCTTATAAAGAATCCTGACTACCTGCTGCTTGACGAGGCAACAAGCAACCTTGATGCCAAGAACACGGCGGATGTTCAGCAGGCGATTAAGAGCGTTATCAGCGGGCGCACGGCGGTTATTGTTACGCACAATATGAAGGAGATTCGCAACGCGGATCATATAATAGTGCTCAGCGAAGGCAAAATATCCTCTGCGGGTACGCACGATGAGCTCTATGGTCACGATAATGTATATACAACCTTCTGCGATTTGCAGGCGGAAAAAGAACAACAGGCTGTTTAAGCCGGAAAGGATTTATTATGGATAAGCATTTTGTTTTTAAGACTGCGGAAGAGGTCTGCGCGGATGAGATAAGCTTTGATTACGTGGACGGGTATATTTTCAATGTTGAAATCGTAGGCGGCTGCGACGGCAATTCCCATGCCGTTATGAGCCTTGCCGAGGGCATGAAGGCGGAGGATGTAATTCGCCGCACCCAGAATATAACCTGCCACGGCGGCAATTCCTGCCCCAAGGAGCTTTCTAAGGCCATCAGAAAGTGTATAGAGGAGGCCAAGCAGCAGGTTGAGCAGGAGCAAAACGCGAAGGCATAAATAAAAGAAATGAGGGAGACACGTAAAAGTGATGTCTCCCTTTAATTTTTATTGTATAATGACATTGGGCAAACAAAAATACTATACTCTGAGGGTTAAACATGGATCAGAATATTTATCGAACTTATGTTGAAATACTGAAAGAGGAACTTATTCCGGCAATGGGCTGCACGGAGCCTATTTCAATTGCCTACGCGGCGGCTAAGGCGCGGCAGGTGCTCGGCTTTGAGCCAAAGAGCATAAATGTTGTGGCAAGTCCAAATATAATCAAGAACGTGAAAAGTGTAATTGTCCCGAACACCGGTTCATTGCGCGGCATAGCCGCGGCGGCCGTGGCGGGAGCGATAGCCGGCAGCGCGGATGATGAGCTTCAGGTATTAAGCCATGTTACGCCGGAGCAGATAGAGCTTATTTCAGCCGCTCTTGATAAAATCCATTGCACCGTAAAATCATCGGACAACGGCTTTGTTTTCTATGTTTCAGTTAATGCTGAATCGGATGGACATTCGGCTCTTGTTGAAATAGCCGGAAACCATACCAACATCATTCGCGTGGAGCGTGACGGCGAGGTTGTTTTTACTAAGGAATACTCGGAAAAAAGCAGCCAATCCCCAAATGATCGCGCCTTATTGAATGTTAAGGATATTATTGAATTTGCGGACAGCGTTAAGCTTGATGATGTGTCAAGTATACTCGATAGGCAAATAGAGTACAATACGGCCATAGCGGAGGAGGGGCTCAGGAATTCCTGGGGTGCGAACATAGGCAGCATACTTCTGCGTTCCTATGGCAACAGCCTGCATAATCGTGCCAAGGCCTATGCCGCCGCCGGATCGGATGCGCGCATGAGCGGCTGTGAAATGCCGGTGGTTATCAATTCCGGCAGCGGAAATCAGGGACTTACCGCTTCTTTGCCTGTAATAGTGTACGCTAAAGAGCTTGCGGTAGGAAAAGAAACGCTTTATCGCGCCCTGGTGGTTTCAAATCTTGTAACCATTCATCTTAAAACCGGAATAGGTCCGCTTTCGGCCTATTGCGGGGCTACCAGTGCCGGGTGCGGCGCGGGCGCGGGCATTACTTATCTTTACGGCGGCAAATATCACGAAATAGCCCACACCGTTGTAAACGCGCTTGCCATTAATTCCGGCATGATATGCGATGGTGCCAAGCCGAGCTGCGCGGCAAAGATAGCATCTGCCGTGGAGGCTGGACTGCTTGGTATGCAAATGCAGAGCCACGACAGCCAGTTCTATGATGGCGAGGGTATCGTTGTAAAGGGTGTGGAAAACACAATCAGAAACGTCAGTAAGGTTGCCCACGACGGTATGCGCGATACCGACAGAATGATTATCAGCCTTATGACGGAGCGCATAGGCAATTGATCAGAATTCGGCCGATTGGCTAAATAACGTAATAAAGCCCGCTTGTCGGGCTTTTT
>CAZRHS010000034.1:0-2375 GCA_964600045.1 uncultured Clostridium sp. | reverse complement strand
AGATGTGCACCAGGGCAATTCCACCCATATTCTCCCAACGGGGGATGCACTTTCGCGGCGGGAAATGCTATTCTTGCGGCGAAAGAACAAAGGAGGTGTCCCAAATGGACCAATCATCAATAGGTAAGTTCATAGCCCAAAAGCGTAAAGAGCTGAATCTGACCCAGGAACAGCTTGCGGAACGGCTCGGCGTTTCAAACAAAACCATCTCCAAATGGGAGAATGGTAAATGCATGCCCGATTATTCAATAGTGGAAAGGCTGTGCGAGGAGCTGAAAATAACCATTTCCGAGCTTATGGATGGCGAGGAGGCGGAGGATAAAAGCGTTCGCGTGTATGACGATGCGCAGATACTTGATCTTTTAAGGCGAACTCAGGAGCTTGAAAAGCAGAAGGAAATACTTAAAGGAACCCTGCTTATTGTAATGGGCATCGCTTTTCAGGCCCTGTCGCATACCATTGGCGGAACGGATGTTAAGGACTTCGTATCCGGCCTTCTGCTGGGGCTCTCAATCGCCGAGATGCTCGCCGGAATATGGGTAATAGCCAAAGGATCAATAAAAAAGTAAGCGAAGGTTGATACCATGAAAAACGAATCGATTTTCCTTATTATAGCGAGGATTGTTCTGTACCTGGCGGCGATTGCCGCTTTCGGCATAGGGTATAGCCAATCAAACGGCCTCTTTTATGGCATTGGCGTTGCTTGCTTTGCGTTAGGACTTATATTGTATTGCTTATCAAAAAGAAAGGACAAAGCCGAACAGAAGGACGATAATCGATAAAAATCGAATATTGTCAGCCAATCGGCTGAACGGATAAAATACTAAGAAAGCTCCGCGATTGATATTTCTCGCGGAGCTTGTTTCATCCTTCTCGATTTTGCAGATATTCAAGCAATGTCCGGCTTACCACAGAGCTTGCCGTTTTTGAAAACGCGAGCCCTATCGTCCTGCAGCACTTTGGCTCAAGCGGGCGGGAAACCACGCCTACGCATCCGAACGCGCGCATAACAAGCTCCTGCGAAATGGTTACGCCAAGCCCGCTGCGCACAAATGCCATAATAAGCGTATCGTCTCTGAAATTATAAACTATGTTAGGTTTAACCGGGCATTTAAGCATCAGGTGCTGAATGTCGTTGTCACAGCCGGGTGTTTCAATAATAAGCGGATATCTGAACAGCTCGGACAGCGATACGCTTTCGTTCGCCGCAAGCGGATGCCCTTCCGGAAGCACGGCGCAGAGCGGGTCATCTCTCAGCGGGTAGAACTTCAAATCGTGCGCCACTATGGACGACAAAAATCCGCAGTCAACCTGCCCGTGTGTTATCCAGTCCCGTATCTCGTCATAGTTGCCGTCAAGTATCTCTATATCAACCTTAGGGTAGTGCTCCTTAAAATACAGCACCGTTTCCGGCATCCAAAGCGCCGTAAAGCTTGAAAAACTGCCTATGCGAAGCTTGCCCTCAACCTTGTGGTTAATGTTGAACGCCGCCTGCCGAAGCCTCGCCTTTTGATTTGCCATTTCGCGTATATAGGGCAGGAGCCTGCTGCCGTTGTCGGTCAGCGTTACGCCCCGGTTTATCCGCGCGAAAAGCTGCACCCCAAGCTCCTCCTCAAGCGAAGCCATCATCTGGCTTATGCCGGATTGCGTATAGCTCAGCGCGTCCGCCGCTTTAGAAAAGCTTCCCGTTTCACATATCTTCAAAAAAATCTCGTATCTGTCCTTTTGTTCCCTCATAAAGGCCCACCCATCAGTAAAATTAATATACCATAGCAAAAATATTCGTTTTACTGATATGATATCATGTGTTATCCTATCGCACAAGAGACTTTGGATGGAAACGGGAGTTACTATGGAGAAGAAATCAAGCAAATTTTCCGGGCAGGTGGGCTTTGTGCTTGCCGCAGCCGGAAGCGCCGTGGGCGTAGGCAACCTGTGGCGGTTTCCCTATCTCGCCGCTAAAGATGGCGGCGGTTTATTTTTGTTGGTATATTTGGTGCTGGTGCTTACATTCGGCTTTACATTGCTTACTTCGGATATAGCCATAGGCAGGCGCACCAAGCAAAGCGCAATCGGGGCTTATGCTCAAATGCGCTCCAAGTGGAAATTCCTCGGTATATTAACGTTCCTTGTGCCGGTTCTGATTATGACCTATTATGCGGTAATAGGCGGCTGGATTACAAAATATGCCGTTACTTACGCAACCGGAAACGCTGCCGCCGCCGCGGAGGATGGCTACTTTACCTCTTTTATAACTTCGCCCGTGTCATCCGTGGCGTTCGCGCTGCTGTTTATGGGAGTTACCGCTGTAATAGTCTATAACGGCGTAGAAAAGGGCATAGAGCGAGTGTCCCGCTATATGATGCCTATCCTGC
>CAZRHS010000033.1:0-17007 GCA_964600045.1 uncultured Clostridium sp. | reverse complement strand
GATAAACCTGAAAGCTCGTTAAGCGAACATATCGAATATAACTTTATTGGCTCTTTTAGCCATTCCCCCTCAGTCTCACTTCGTTCGACAGCTCCCCCGCGCGCGGTGGCGCCTTTTGGTCTTGTTTAATCCCCCCCAATTAATGAACCATTTGTTAAATTTCGTATGAATGATGCAAACGCTCTATATTTTTGGTACAATGGTTGTAGATTGTTATCGGGCGGCGCGGACTGCCCGGAGAGGAACGAAAAGGTGCAGAAAACCAAGCAGTCAAAAGGGGAAAGCTTCTTTGCAAGGCTCATAAAAGGCCTTGCGATTGGCGTTGCGGCAATACTGCCCGGCGCGAGCGGCGGCGTGCTTGCGGTGTCCATGGGCGTGTATCGCCCTGCGCTTGACGCCATAACCGGCCTTTTCAAAAGCTTTGTGCCGTGCTTTATGTATCTGCTGCCGCTTGGCATAGGCGGGCTTATCGGCGTGTTCGGCACGGGAAGAATTATGGAAAGCGTGCTTGCGGCGTATAAGATATCGGCCATGTGGGCGCTTATAGGCATGGTGCTCGGCGGACTGCCCTCGCTTATAAAGGAGGCCAACAGCCGCGGCTTTAAGCCAACCTACCTTATAGCAACCCTTATAGGGGCGGCGCTGATAGGCGGCTGCGCGCTTCTGCAGCACCATTTGGGCGGCGGCGAGGCCCTGCCCTTTAACGGCTGGACAGCCCTGCTCGGCGGCGCGCTTATAGGCTTAGGTTCGGTTATTCCCGGCATAAGCACATCGTTTATAATGATATACTTGGGCATATACGAGCCGTTTCTTGCGGCGTTCAATTCGCTTAATATACCCATGCTGCTCTGCGCGGCCGCGGGGGTGATAGCTGTTGTGGCGCTTCTTATAACGGGCATAAAAAAGCTTTTTGACAGGCACTACGGCTATGCTTATTACGGCGCGATGGGCCTTCTTTTAACAAGCGCCGTGCTTATATACCCGGGCTTCAGGACAGGATGGGGACTTGTCATTGACGCGGCGCTCTTCATAGCCTGCTTTGTTATAACATACTTTTTGTGCAAGCTGCCCACGGGGAACGAGGACGCCGGCACAGCGGACATAATAGAAAAGCTTAAAACCGCCAATCGCGGATAAAATTTTATTTAATCACATGGAGGGTAAAATGCTGAAAAGAATTGTTGCGCTTGCGCTTTGCATGATAAGCGTGCTGGCGCTGATACCGGCCGTTTCGTCCGCAAAGACGCTCAGCGGCTGGACAAGCAAGGTGGACTACGATAACACCGATCCGAACAAATACTCAATAGAAATAGACCTGAAAAACCAGATTATAACGGTTTACGAGGGCAAAATAGGCGGCACGATAGTGCTGCAAAGCCTTTGCACAACGGGCGATTCGGAGCACCAGACAGGCGCCGGCACATATAAGCTTGGCGATATGAAGGAGCGCTTCGGCTACTTTGTTGCATTCGGCCAGTACGCGCAATACTGGAGCCAGGTTGTGCGCGGAATATACATTCACTCCGTAATGTATAACTCCACCAAGCTTTCCTCCATGTCCCGCACGGCTTACAGAAAGCTTGGCCAGGCCGTGTCGCACGGATGCATTAGGGTTCTGCCGCACGTGGCGCAGTTTATATACTATAATTGCCCGCCGGGAACAACCTGCGTTATAACCCGCAAAAAGGCCGCCAACCCCACGCTTGTAAAAAGCCTTAAGGCCGCCATTCCCGCGTATTCGGACTATGAGCAGCCCTCGGACAGCCACGCCAATCCCCCCGAAATACCGGGCGTTATAAAATACGATAACGTGCCGCTCAGGACCGGCTTCTCAAAATCAAAGGACACCACCGTTGCAACCCTTTCCAGGGGCGACAAGGTAATGCTGCTGCAGCTTGCTTCGGACTGGTGCAAGGTGCGCACGGAATCGGGCAAGCTGGGCTACGTTAAAACCGAATACATTCTGGCGTATCCGGACAACACAACCTCCGTTACAACGGCCTATACCGCAAGCAAAAAGACATACGTTTATAAATCCATGAGCACAAGCTCATCAAGGCTTACGACTATACCCTCGGGAGCGCAGGTCACTGTTCAGTCCAACCCCAAAAAGGGCTGGTGGTACGGCTCTTACAACGGCGTAACCGGCTATATGCGCACAAAATACGTTAAGAAGACGGAAAGCGTTGTGTACCCGAGCCTTGACAGCACAAGCACATTTACGAACGGATCAAGTTCAAGCTCAAGCTCCGGCTGGACAAGCTCCTTTGGCAAGACCAACCCGTTTAACTCCTCCTCTTCGTCCACCCCGGCGAAGAGCACGACCACGACTACTACTTCGACCACCAACGCCGTAATAGCCTCCGGCATAAGCGCGAACATGCGCTCCGGCGCCGGCACGAGCTACCCCGTTATAGGCAACTTTACCGCGGGAACGGCCGTTAACGCCATACGCGCCGAGGGCACGTGGTACTATTGCGAGGTAAACGGTCAATACGGCTATATTTACTCGGGCTGTTTGGTATTAAACTAAGGTGAGAACCCATATTAAAAAAATAATATCCTTTGCATTGGCTCTGGCCGCGGCGGCTTTGCTTGCCCCGGCCTTTGCCATGCCCGCACGTGCGGAAACAACCGCCGTACGCGACCGCTACGAGGTTTCGTTAAGCGTTTCAGGCACGGGCAAAACCCTTCGCGTTTGGGGCAAAATGCGCGTTACATATCATAACGATTCATCGGACACACTATACACAATTGTATTAAGGCTGCACGCGAACGACGTTTCCAAAAACTGCATGAGCATAGATACGGTTGCCGCGGGCGGAAAGTCCGCCGTATATACGCTCAATTCCTCGGGCAGCATATTAACCGTTTCCCTTCCAATGGAAATAGCGCCCGGCGAAAGCACGGATGTTTTCCTGCGCTTTGATATGACCCTGCCGGAAACCGGCGACCGCTTTGGCAAGAACTCAACCGGCTTTATGCTGGGCAATGCGCTGCCCATAGTTGCAATGTATGAAAACGGCGCGTGGCGAACGGACGAATACTATTCTTATGGGGACAGCTTCTTTAGCCGCGTTTCGGATTATACCGTTGGCATGAAGGTTCCTTCCGATTATACGCTTGCCTGCTCCGGCACCGTGGCCGCGAATGAATACATGGGCGGCGGATACACACGATATTATATTAAGGCGGAAAGCGCGAGGGAATTCGCCTTCGCCGTTATGAGCACGCAGAAAACGGCAAGCGCCGCGGCAAGAAACGGCCGCGTTACTGTTTACGCCGCAGCCGAAACCGCAGCAGAAGCGCAGTTCGCCGCCAAGTGCGGCGCCGCGGCAATAGATTATTTCAGCGAAAAAATAGGCGAGTACCCTTACTCCTCCCTTTGGATAGTTCCCTTTGACCTGTCGGGCGGCATGGAGTACCCGGGCCTTATAATGATAGACAAGGATGATTTTAAGGGAGCCAATCAAAACTCGGGCGCGCTTGTTATAGGGCACGAGGCCGCGCACCAGTGGTTCTACGGCGCCGTTGGCAGCGACCAGATAAACTCCCCCTGGCTTGATGAATCGCTTGTTGAATACTTAGGGTGCGACTTTTTAAGGCAATACATAGGCGAAAGCCAAACCGAGGCGCTTGAAAGCGAGCGCTATGCCTATATACGAAACGGCTACACCCGCACAAAGCGGCTTGACGCATCGTTAAGCGAGCTTAAAGAGGACTATTTCTATATCGTGTATGGCTACGGGCACGAGTTTTACGCCGCGCTTGTTGATAAAATAGGCTCCGGCGCGTTCTACGAGGGGCTTAAAACCTATTTCAACGCCAACTATATGGGCATAGGCACAAAGGAAAAGCTTATTTCCGCATTCAGCGAGGCCGCGGATACGGACCTGACAAGCTGGTTTGAGGCTAACATAGCCGTGCGGGGTGGACAATGAAAAGGCTTTTTGCGGCGCTTACGGCGCTTATGCTTCTTCTGTCCTTTGCCGGGTGCGAAAAGGCGGAGAGCAAATATCAATATATGTTTTTTGACGTGTTCGATACCGTAACCGAGCTTACGATATACGCGAAAAGCGAATCCTCCGCCGTTGCCGCCGCCCAGAGCGCGCACGAAAGGCTTATTTACCTTAATAAAATATTCGATATATATAATGAGTATGATGACGCGGTAAGCCTTATGAGCGTTAATAATTCAGCCGCCGCGTCGCCCGTTACGGTAAGCCAAGAAACAATGGACCTGCTCCTTTTTTCAAAAGAGGCTTACGACATAACCTCAGGCAGCGTAAACATAGCCATGGGGAGCGTGCTCTCAATTTGGCATGAATACAGGGAAGCGGGGCTTGAAAACGAGGCTTCGGCCGAGCTTCCGCCCATGGATGAACTTGTCGCTGCAAGCGAGCACACGAGCATAGACAGCCTTGTGCTTGACGAAGAGAACCTGAGCGTGTATTTTACGGACCCCTATCTTAAGCTTGATGTTGGGGCGGTGGCAAAGGGCTTTGCCGGGCAGATTGTAACGGATGAGCTTAATTCGCTTATAGAATCGGGCGAAATATCCGCCGCTCTTTTAAGCCTTGGCGGAAACGTATGCGCGGCGGGCACAAAGCCCACGGGCGACAATTGGCAGGTGGCCGTTCAAAATCCGCTTGGGGACGGCAACGCCGCAATGGCATCAATAGCTGAAGGATACATGGTAACAAGCGGCGATTATCAGCGCTACTATACCGTTAACGGAATAAGATACAACCATATTATTGACCCCGATACGCTTATGAGCGCCGATAAATTCGCATCCGTAACCGTTATTTGTTCAGACGGCGCGCTTGCGGACGCATTAAGCACGGCCCTTTTTATAATGGATTTAGATGATGGCCGCGCGCTTACAGAAAGCATTGATTCCGCGGAAGCGCTTTGGATATATTCTGACGGAAGCATGGTTTACACGGACGGGTTTAATATAGGCTGATTTTCTGCTATAATAAAAAGGTAATTCATATCAAATCAACATGGGGGAATAATATATGGGCCGAATGAAATTGCTGGACAGGGTATTCAACGCCTCCTCAAATCAGGTGGAGGGCTTTTGCATAGTTAAAAGCGTTGCCGTAAAAACAAACGTGAAGGGCGCGGCATATCTTGATTTTCTGCTTGCGGACGCGGGCGGCGAATGCAATGCCAAGCTTTGGGACTACGCGCCGGAGGTGCACGGCAGCTACGACGTGAACACCGTTATAAAAATAAGGGCCACCATAAACATGTGGAAGGACGGGGAGCAGCTTAAAATAGACCGCATCCGCAACCTTAGGCCCAATGAAGAGGTGGACATGAGCGAGCTTGTGCCCTGCGCGCCCGAAAGCCCGCAAAAGATGTACGACGAAATATTCGCCCTGTCCGAATCCTTTAAGGACGCGGATTTGAAGCTTATAACCCAGTACCTTCTTAAAGAAAACAAAGAGGAGCTTATGCGCTGGCCCGCCGCGCTTAAGCTGCACCACGCCGTGCGCGGGGGTTTGCTTTACCATACGCTTACAATGCTTAAAAGCGCGAAGGCCATAATAGGCGTGTATAAGCCGCTTTACCCATCCCTTAGCAGCGAACTTGTTTACGCGGGCATAATCCTTCACGACATTGCCAAAACACGCGAGCTTGTTGTGGGCGAGCTTGGGCTTGCGAGCGCTTACAGCACCGAAGGTCAGCTGCTTGGGCACCTGGAGATTGGCATGGCAATGATTGAGCGCGCCGCGGCGGAGCTTATGATAAACGACCAGACAAAGATGCTGCTTGAGCATATTGTAATGTCCCATCACGGGGTGCCGGAGTTCGGCTCTCCCAAGCCCCCAATGTTCCCGGAGGCGGAGATTGTGAGCGAGGTGGACTTACTGGACGCCAAGCTTTTTGAAATGTACGACGCGCTTTCCGGCGTAAGCGAGGGCGGCTTTACGGAGCGGCTTTGGGCGCTGGACAACAGGCAGCTTTATAAGCACGGTCACGAATAAGGAGAACAAATATGGAACAGAAAAAGCCCTTAACAAGGCGCCAGCTTAAGCAGCAGAAAACGGCAAAAACCATGAAGGGCGCGGCCGGAAGAGTTGTTATAATGACGGCTTCGCTGCTTGTGGCCTGCCTTTTGATATTCGGCATAAACAAGCTTATTGATTATTCACGCGAAAAGAACTACCGCGCGCTTACGGAGGACGAAATAACCGAGGCCTTAGCGCGGGGCGAGGAAAAGGAAAACGGGATAAACGATGCTTCAAGCGCGAAGCGCCTTGAATTCGCCAAGGCCGCGTGCAGCATAGTGGGCAAGGTTAATTATTTCTGGGGCGGCAAATCAAGCGCCATAGGAATAGACCCCGAGTGGGGCGAAATGAGAGAGGTTACAAGCGAGGGCAGCAGCTCATACGGCCAGACCAAGCCATACGGCCTTGATTGCTCGGGCTACGTAAGCTGGGCGTTCATACAGCTTGGCTACAGCTTCAGCGAGATGGAATCGGTTCTTGGCAACGGCACATGGAACCAATGGGATTTAAGCACCAGCATAGACTTTGACGATATACGCGTGGGCGACATAGCGTTTATGAACAAATACCCAACCGACGACGGCAACCACGTGGGCATTTGCGTGGGCTTCCTTGAAAACGGGGATCCCGTGTTCGCGCACTGCTCATCAAGCTTTGACAACGTTGTTGTAACAACGCGGGGCACGGCATTCAACTATGCCCGCAGGCTGAACATATTCGGATAACACAAAAGGGAGCGGAAAACCGCTCCCTTAATATTTACGGGCGGCAGATACCGCCCCTTTTTTATTCAAATATTGATATTCTGCCAAAGGGTGCCACGCGCACGGCAAGCCTGCCCACAACGCGGCTCGCGCTTATAATAAGCTCCTCCGGCTCAAGCGAGTCTATCGAGCCCCTTCCGTCCGGCAAAAGAAGGAACGAGCCTTCGGGCACAAGCGTGCTTTCCATATCGGCCGCGCAGGTTTCATCAATATAATCCTCGCTTAAAAGGCAGCCGTTTATGTATACCTTGCCGTCCTTTATGGCAACCTCCTCGCCGCCAAGACCCACCACGCGGGAAATATAAACCCCGTTTCCGTAGGCCGCGCGGTAGCAGAGCATATCGCCGCGCTTAGGCGAGCAAAATGTCAGCGAAAGCTTATCGCAAAGCACGGTATCCCCGCGCTCAAGCGTAGGCTCCATGCCCTTATCCTCTATTATAATCGCGCTGAACCAAACCGTGAATATAAGGCCGATAACTATTATCGCCGCGACCACGCTTGCGATTATAGTATATATATTAAGCTTTTTGTACGCGCTTCTGTTTCTTGTTACCCTTGGGGAAAGCTCCATATCAAATGCCCCTTGCGGCTGAAAGCGGCCAAATTACGTAATGCGCCCTGCCGGTAATCCTTTCGTAGGGTATGGCGCCAACGCCCCAGGCGCGGCTGTCCTTGCTGTCGTTGCGATTATCGCCCATTACGAAAACGCTGCCCTCGGGCACCGTAACCTCGCCCATATCCAAATCTATCTCGCCGCGATAATGCCAGTATTCCGATTCGTCAAGCTCCTCGCCGTTTATATATACTATGCCGTCCGTTATGCTTATTGTGTCCCCGGGCAGGCCTATAACGCGCTTAACGCAGCTTACGGTATAGCCCGGATAATAGCAGATAACAATATCGCCCCGCTTGGGCGCGCTGAACCAAAGGCTCACCTTTTCAACGAACATGCGCTCGTCATTAAGAAGGGTTGGGTACATGCTTTCGCCGTCCACCCTTACCGGCTCCGCTATAAAAAGCCTTATCGCGAACGCTATCGCCACAACTATTATAAGCGAAAGCATAAAGTGCCTATCCGAATCCCTTTTGTAGGCATCATCCTTTTCGTGCAGCGCATCCGCCGCGTTTCTAAGCGCGTTTAGCCGCTTTTTAGACATTGCCGCTGTCATTGCTTTCACCTCCGCGCGCCGTAACGCGCTTTGCCCTTTTCAAAAAATCAAGCCTGTCCATCATTATAAGCCGTTCACAGCGCAGGCATTTAAGCTTTATGTCCGCTCCGGTCCTGGTTATAAGCCATTCGTTGCCGCCGCAGGCGTGGGGCTTTTTCATTTCCACGGTATCGCCCGCGTTAAATTCGCCTATCATTCCTTCTCCGTTCCCGTGTAAAGCACGGTGGGGAATTTTATGCCGCCGCGTACAAGCGCGCCGGTAAGAATATCGTTAAGCTCCCTTTGCACGTTCCAGTGCGCAAGCGGCTTTACCTTTACGGTAATCCTTATCGTCTTTGAGAATGCGTCAACAGCATCTATGCCGTGTATGGTAGCGTCCTCAAGCACTATGTCCGGGTGCTCCTCGCGGTACTTTTGGGTTTCCTCTTTTATTATAGCGTATGCTTTCTCCGTATCCGCATCCACCGCCACGGGAATATTTATAACGGCGCGCGCGTTTGTGCGCGAATAGTTGGTTATGGTGGTAATCGATCCGTTTGGCACAACTATTCTTTCGCCGGTGTAGGCAACTATTGTGGTCGCGCGAAGGCCTATCGCCTCAACCGTGCCGGTAACGCCCGCGGTTGATATGGTATCGCCAACGGTAAAAAGATCCTCAAACAAAAAGAAGAAGCCGTTTACAATATCGGAAATAAGGCTTTGCGCGCCAATGCCTATTACAACGCCGCCTATTCCCGCCGCGGCAAGAAGGGAACGCACGCTTGTGCCGAAGCCAAGCTCGCTTGCGACAAGCGCCGCCGCCACAAAGTAGGTTACGTATTTTACAATGCTTATAATTATCGATTCCGCCGTTCCTATGCGCTTTTTCCTGGCGGGGTCCTTTGACTTATGCAGCTCCGCCACCCTGCACACAACGCGCTTTGCCGCCCAAACGATGAATATGGCCGCGGCAACGACAAATATAATATTTATAATATTGCTCACGAAGCCTAAGCCCTTTTCGCTGAGCATATCGTCCACAACGCTTATAAAAAGCATACTTCCTCTTCCTTCTCTCCGTCCGTAATTTAAGCTATCAGATTATTATAGCAACGCGGGCGTATATTAGTCAAATCAATCCTCGCCCCAGTCGGCATCGTCAAAGTCATTCGTGCTCCAGCTACTTGAGCTTGAGCTTGATGAACCGTCGGAATAGCTGCCGGAGGAGCTTATGCCAAGCTCCGCGTATGCCGCGCTTAAAGCCTCGCTCATGCTTTGGCTGTATTTATCAAGGTGCGTTTTATTCTCGCGGCGAATGGCGGTCGCAAGGTTGCTCTTAATGCTGTTCAGCGTGTTCAGCGTTTCGCTTGAAAGGGACGAAGAATAGCTGGATATAACGGCCTTTGCCTCGCTGTAAAGCGCGTTCGCCGTGGCAAGCTCGTTCTGCACGGCCAGTCGGTTCTCCTCCGCCGCGGCCATAATGTAGTCCCCGTCAACATCCTCGGGAATCTCCGCGGTTACATCGAAAACCTCTTTTATAAGCTTGATAAGCTCTTCCCTGTTAACAAGCCAAACATCCCTTGAATAAAGGCTTTCAAAGCGGCCCTGTATCATGTGCCTGTCAAGCTGATCGGTATCCATGCGCACGGCAACAAGGGAAAGCGAGCAAATCTGCTCAAATGAAAGGTCGGTTTCTATGCAGTCCGCAACGGCCTTATATATTTTAGGTATGTTCGCTATCTGGCCGGTTGATTTCATCTGGGTGAATATGGCCTTAAGCATGCGCTGCTGCCTGTCCGCACGCGCGGTATCGCTGCTGCCCTTTCTCTGGCGGCAGTAGTCAAGCACGCCCTGCCCGTCAAGATGCTGATAGCCCACGTGCAGCTCGCGCCCGTTCATGCGAACCTCAACATCAACGTCGTAATCAACGCCGCCCATGGCGTTTACTATTTCCTTAACGGCCGTCATATCAAAGCTTACGTAATAGTTTATGGGAATTCCGCCAAGCAGCGCGCTTACGGTATTCATCTCGCTTTGATAGCCGCCCTTTGTCATCATGCCGCCGCGGGAGAAGGCCTCGTTTATCTTATTATAAGGATCATCCGGGTCTATAAGATTGCCGTTCTTGTTATACAGCTTAACGTAGCTGTCGCGCGGGAAGCTTATCATGTCCACGTCGCCGGTTTTGAAGTTTACGGTAACAAGTATTATGGTATCCGACCTGAACGAATTGGATTCAAGCCTTTCGGTGCTGCGGTCAATGCCCATTACAAGTATGTTTACCCTGTTTTCCATGAAGGACAAATCCGCCATGCTTTCAAGCTCCTCTTCGCTCAGCGTATCGGGGGTGGGCTCGGGTGTGGGCTCGGTTGAGTCGGTCGTACCCGCGTCCGGCGTTTGCGTAGGCTCGGCAGTCGCCTTGCCCTCTATCTCCACGGGAGCGGGGGTTGAAGTAAGGTTCGCGAAAACGTTTTCCGGATTATTTATGCGCAGATAGAATATGCCTATCGCCGCGGCGCACAGCACCACTATTGCCGCAAGCACAATCAAAACTATTTTTACAGCCTTTTTCATATATTTTATCGCCTTTCCGCGCGGAAAAAATCGTGTCCGCGCCGACGGATGCATTATACAACAAATCGCGCCGTATAGCCATAAACAGCACGCGGCGCAATATTGAATCTTTTTTGAATTTTAGCCTTTTTTGCCCTAAAACAGCAAAAAAGAGGGGCATCAGCCCCCCAAATACGCTTTTTTAACCTCTTCTTTTTCAAGCAGCTCCGCGCCCGTACCGGAAATGGTTATCTTGCCCGTTTCAAGCACGTATGCCCTGTCCGTAATCTTCAGGGCCTTGTTCGCGTTCTGCTCAACCAGCAGTATTGTAACGCCGCTCTGCCTAAGCTCGGATACTATGGAGAATATCTGCTCCACAAGTATTGGTGAAAGGCCCATGCTGGGCTCGTCCATCATTATAAGCTTGGGCTTGCTCATAAGCGCGCGCGCCATGGCCAGCATCTGCTGCTCGCCGCCGGAAAGCGTTCCCGCGTCCTGCTTGCGGCGCTCCTTAAGGCGGGGGAAACGAGTGAACACGTCCTCAACGGCCTCCTCGGGAACGCGGCCCAGTATATACGCGCCCATCTCAATGTTTTCCATAACGCTCATGTGGGCGAATACTCGCCTTCCCTCGGGAACGTGCACAAGGCCCATGGTAACAATTTTATTCGGCTCCATGTGCGCTATTTCCTTGCCCATAAACTCTATTGAGCCGGACTTTGGATGCATCATGCCGGACACGGTTTTAAGAATTGTGCTCTTGCCCGCGCCGTTCGCGCCTATAAGGGAAACTATTTCGCCCTCGTTAACCTCGAAGCTTACGCCCTTTACGGCGTGTATTTTTCCGTAGAAAACGTTTATGTCGTTTACTTTAAGCATCGCGCCCATGTCAGTTGTCCTCCTTGCCAAGGTACGCCTCTATAACAACGGGGTTGCTCCTTATCTCTTCCGGAGTGCCCTTTGCTATTATGCGGCCGTAGTTAAGCACCGCTATGCCCTCGCAAATGCCCATTACCAGCTGCATGTCGTGCTCTATAAGCATTACGGCAATATGGAACTCGTCCCTTATCTTTCGAATGGTTTCCATAAGTTCCATTGTTTCCGAAGGGTTCATGCCGGCGGCAGGCTCGTCCAGCAGCAGTATGCCCGGGTTAGTGGCAAGTGAGCGCACTATCTCAAGGCGCCTCTGCGCGCCGTAGGGCAGGCTGCCCGCCTGCTGATCGGTAAGGTTTTCCATGTGGAATATGTGCAGCAGCTCGCGCACGCGGTCGCGCGCGTCCTTTTCCTGCTTGCGGTAGCTGGGCAGGCGCAGCATGCTGGCGGCAACGGAATAATTCATTGAATTATGCAGGCCTATAAGCACGTTTTCCTCAACCGTAAGGTCCTTGAAAAGCCTTATGTTCTGGAATGTTCTCGCAACGCCGCGGCGGTTGACCTCGGATGTTGTCATGCCAAGCGTATCCACGCCGTTTACCAGTATTGATCCGCGGGTGGGGCGATAAACGTTAGTAAGCAGGTTGAATATGGTGGTTTTGCCGGCGCCGTTGGGGCCTATTATGCCGCAGATTTCCGTGCGGCCTATGGCTATGGTGAATTCGTCAACGGCGGTAAGTCCGCCAAAGTCTATGCCTATGCGGCGGCACTCAAGTATCGGGGTTTTGCCCAAATCCCTTTCGGGTATCAGGTTATAGCTCGGTTCTTTTACAAGCTTGTTCATGCTTTTTCCGCTCCTTTCCCGCGGCGCTTAAGGCCGGAAAACAGCTCCCCGTTCACGCACTTCTCTATAACGCGCTTCATGGAGAAATCGTAGCGCCCGAGCAGTCCGGACGGCTTGAATATCATGGTTATTATAAGAAGCAGAGAGTAAACTATCATGCGGTAGTTATCGAATGCCCTCAGCGCCTCGGGTGCGGCGGTAAGAACTATTGCCGCCAGTATGCTGCCCGCCATGGAGCCCATGCCGCCCAGAACAACCATAACCAGAATCTCTATGGACTTCATAAAGCCGAAGTTAGAGGGGTTAAGTATTCCAAGGTAACCCGCGTAAAGAGCGCCGGCGGTACCGGCGAACGCCGCGGATATGGCGAAGGCAAGCGTTTTATAATAGGTAGTTTTTACGCCGCAGGATTCGGCGGCTATCTCGTTTTCGCGTATGGAGAGAACCGCGCGGCCGTGGCGGGATTTCATAAACGTGTGGATAAGGAAGCAGGTTATGCCGACCATAAGCCAGGTGTTTATGAAAGTGGTGGTCTTGGGTATGCCCTGCAGGCCCGCCGCGCCGTTGGTGAGCTTAAAGCCCAGAACGGAGTCTATATTAAGCAGCACTATGCGGATTATCTCGCCAAAGCCCAGGGTTATTATGGCAAGGTAGTCGCCCTTAAGCCTAAGGGCCGGTATGCCTATAAGCACGCCGAAAAGCCCCGCGACAACGGTGCCTATCAATATGCCTATGGGGAAGGCCAGGTTGGAGGGTATGCCGGTACGGGTCATGAAAATGGCACTCGCGTAAGCGCCTACGGCCATGAAGCCCGCGTGGCCCAGAGGAAGCTGGCCAAGGTAACCGGTTGAAACGTTAAGCGAAACCGCCGCTATAACCTGAATGCCTATAAGCATGGCAACCTTGGTTATAAAGCCGGGCAGAACGCCGCTTGAAAGAATGCCGTTGCCGACCAGTATAAACGCCGCGAAAAGCACCGCGTTTATAAGGTAAGCCGCCCACGTGGGCAGAACAAATCGTTTCTTTGCCATCGTTAGCCTCCCTTAAACCTTTTCGGTCATGGGCCTGCCCATAAATCCGGTGGGCTTGAACAGCAGCACCACTATAAGTATTGCGAACACAACGCCGTCTTTCCATTCGCTGAGGCCAACGGAGGAAACAAGCGCTTCCGCTATGCCTATTGCGAAGCCGCCGGCCATGGCGCCCGGTATGGAGCCTATGCCGCCGAGAACGGCCGCGACGAACGCCTTAAGACCAAGCATGGAGCCCATGGTAGGGGTGGCCTTGGGGTAAGCGCAGCAGTAAAGCACGCTGCCTATGCCGGCAAGCGCGCTGCCCACGGCAAAAGTAAAGGAAATGGTGTGGTTTATGTTTATACCCATAAGCTGAGCGGCGGCGGAGTCTTCGCTGACGGCGCGCATCGCCTTGCCCATGCGGGTCTTTTTAACCAGCAGGTTGAGCGCGATCATGGATACGCCGGCCACAACAACGGTTATGACGGCCACGGTAGGTATTGAGAACTGGCCAACCTGTATGGATTCGTCTCCGATGAATGAGGGGATTACCTGCGCGTTGGCTCCGAATATGAGCTGCGCGGCATTTTCCAGAAAATAAGAAACGCCTATTGCCGTTATGAGGAGCGATATGCGGGGGGACTGGCGCAGGGGCTTGTACGCGGCCTTTTCAATAAGTACGCCCAGTACCGTGCAGCCTACCACAGCGGCGATAAGCGCGATTATGGGATTAAGGGCAAAGCGCACCATCATTATCCAAACAATGTACGCGCCCACCATTATAATATCGCCATGCGCAAAGTTAAGCAGCGTTATTATGCCGTAAACCATGCTGTATCCAAGCGCCACAAGAGCATAAATGGAGCCGGACTGCAGGCCGTTTATAAGCTGTTTTATTATCGTAATCACTACTGACATTATAAAATAGCAAACCTTTCAAAGTAGTTGCCTTAGCATAAAGGAGTGGCGGGAGGCAGGTACGGCCCACTCAAGCGCCGTCTTCCCTATCCTGCCTTCCGCCGCCCGGGGAATTGGGTAAAGGCAAAACCCAAGCCCCGGGAACCACATGGAGAACTCAGATTTTATATGAGCGTATTCGTTTCGCTCTTAGGATTAATACATCTGGTCGTAAACTTCTTCGCCGTTGGTAACCTTCATTATGACGGTATCCTTTATGGGGTTGTTGTTCTCGTCGAAGGTGTAGCCGGTTTCACTGGTAACGCCCTTTACGCTGGCGCCTTCGGTCTTGATGGCGTCTATAACGGCCTGCTTGTATTCATCGCTGCCGGCGGCGTAACCGGTGGTTTCGGCCTTCTCAAGCGCGGCGCACAGCACCATGGCGGCATCGTAAGCGGTAGCGGCGAACATGTTCAGGGTTTCTTCACCATAAGCGGCCTTGAAGTCTTCCTCAAACTGCTTTACGGTGTCGGTTGATCCGGGAGCGTAGCCGGAGCAGTAGTAGCAGCCCTCAAGAGCTTCGGCGGTAGCGTAGTTGGTAACGCTGCTCCAGCCGTCGCCGCCGAGGAAGGTGCAGTTTACGCCAACCTGACGGGCCTGGGTTACTATCATGCCGTCATCCTCATAGTAGTTGGGGCAGAACACAACGTCCGGATTGGCGGCGGCTATGTTGGTCAGCTGGCTCTTGTAGTCAACGTCGCCCTTGGCATAGCCTTCTTCGGCAACTATCTCAACGCCGTTGGCGGCGCAGGTCTCTTTGAACGCCTCGGCAAGGCCCTGTGCGTAGTCATTGCCGGTCTGGGCGAATATAGCGGCGGTCTTGGCGCCAAGTACCTCGTAGGCAAAGCCGGCCATCTTCTGACCCTGGAACGGATCGATGAAGCAGGTACGGAATACGTTGGAACGAACGGTGCCGTCATCGTTCAGGGTAACGGCGGCAGCGGTGGCGCTGGGGGTTATCATGGGCATGTTGATCGCGTTGGCCTCGCTGGCTACAACCAAAGTGTTGCCGGTCAGAACGTCGCCCAGAAGAGCGGTGATGCCATCGTCAACCATTCTGGTGAAGGCGGTAACGGCCTCGGTGTCGTCGCCCTTATTGTCGTATATAACAAGCTCTATCTGCTTGCCGTTTATACCGCCGGCGGCGTTAACCTTGTTGAAGTACAGCTCAGCGCCGTTGCGAACGCCAAGGCCATAGGATGCGTATTCACCGGTATGGGGTCCCAGTATACCAACCTTGATGGTCTCGCTGCTGCTGTCGGTGGTGGTGGTGCCGGTGGTGCTTCCGGTTGAACAGCCGGCGAACATTACCGCGGCCATTACAACGGCCATTACCATAGCAAAAACTCGTTTCATTTCAGTTTCCTCCGTTTGTGCATTTTTTGCAAATTCTTAAAAAATAAAAGCGGCTCTCCTTTTTCTTTGGGAGAACCGCCTATTTCTTAGCGTGTTTTAATTGCGCTATGCTCGGCATGTTCTCCCGCTCGTAATCAGAATGACTACAAGGCTAATAAGGCTGACAATAATCAGCCCTACCATAATAAGGAGAACGCCGGATATAACGTTCGAACTAAATACGAGCGCAGAAACCAAAGCCATTACAGCGAATACGTTAGCCATAAAGTTTGCCATGCCGCGCTCCTTTCCGGCAGCATCTTGCCGCCGCGAATTTTGTATATAATATACTAACCGGGCTTTAGATTGTCAACCCTGTTTTTCAAAAAAACCGCTTCAATAACCATTAACTGTAGATGCATAAGCGGTGCTTATGGTATCCTCAAAAATTATAAGCACTCCTGATAAATCGTTTTGAGTTATGAAAATCTCCGCGTCGCCCAACGCGGAAATGACCCGCTCGTTTGCGGAATCGGTATCGTCGGAAGTGTTTGTGCTTATAACGGCTATGTCCGCATCCACCGCCGCGACGAACTCGTCAAGCGTGGCGTCCGGGTTTCCGTGGTTGCCAACCTTTATCACGTCCGCCTTTATGTCCGCCCCGCTTTCAAGAAGGGTTTCCTCCTCCGCAAACTGCATATCCCCGGTGAATAAAACGCGGTGGCCGTTTACATTAAGCATGAACACAAGGGAATTGTCGTTGTCGTCGTCCTCATTAAGCTCAAGCGGAGCAAGAACGGATATGTACGCGCCGCCGCCCAGCTGAAGCGAGGTTCCAGCGGAAAGCACCGTTGCCTCAAGCCCAACCTTGTTCAGTTTTTTATCCAGCTTAACTATGCCCTTTTTGTTCGTTTCCGCAAATTCCGCGCGGTAGGCGGCCTTTATTGTGAAGGCGTTTGCCACGGCCTTAAGCCCGCCCGTGTGATCTGAATGGCTGTGGGTAAGGAAAAGCCCCTCAAGCTCCGTTACGCCGTAGTCCTTAAGCGTGCGCACAAGATCGTCCGCGTTTTCCTCGCGCCCGGTATCCACAAGATAATATTTTTGATTAACGCATATAAGCGCGGCATCGCCCTTTTGAGCGTTTACGAACAGCACCCACGCGTCCGCCTCGGGCACGGAAACGCACCCGCAGCAGAGAATGAGAGAGAGAAGAGCGCATATAATTATTCTAAAAAAGCCTTTCATAATGCCATTATAAACTATGCCAAACACAAAAAGTATAAATTTTTTGAGACATATATGAAAAGCGGGGATTGACAAGCGGACAAATAGCTGTTACAATAACTCCTGCGGTTCACGATTGAGCCGCGCGCATAAATGCGGTCATGGCGGAATCGGCAGACGCGTACGTTTGAGGGGCGTATGGGCAACCGTATGAGTTCAAGTCTCATTGACCGCACCAAAGAAGAGACCACCGAACGGTGGTCTTTTTTTGTG
>CAZRHS010000032.1:15431-17180 GCA_964600045.1 uncultured Clostridium sp. | reverse complement strand
ATCCTGGTTGCCTGTTTTTCGGGGTAGCGGGAATAGTAGCTGATGCCGCGGGCGGCGTAGGAGGCGCGGCGAGCGGTGAAGCGGCGGCACCAGAGGAAGCTAGGCAGGCCGACTAAGGGAAGATAGAGCGGGCCGAGCAGGAGGGACTGGATGGTGTGGCCGTACTCGTGGCTTACCACGGCGCGGACGGCTTCGGGGCGGGGGTTCTCGCCCTCGTTTACGAATATGAACATGCCGAGCGACACGCTGGCAAGGCTGCGGAAGAGGCGGGGGAGAGTGGACGGGCTGTATTCAGTGAGCACGGCGCAGCGATAAACGCCGCGCTTTTGTTTGCCCAAAAGCAGCATCAGGATAAGCCCGCAAAGGCTCTGCGGCGCTCCCCAGGTGCACTGTATAATTATGTATATAAGGCGCGTAAACATAATGTCAGTTCCAATTCGGCGAAAGTAAAAAGTCCCTGATGTTTTGATGCTTTATTCCGTTGCGGCTCATATCGAACTCGTCAAGCGAAACGACGTACTTGGGGAAATTATCGCGAACGCTGTCGTAAATATCGAACTCGCGCCGTACCGTTTCCTCGTTTGCCAGCAGATACGCAACCTGAACATATATTTTCTCGCCGTGCTTTTCGCAAACGAAGTCAATTTCCCTATCCTCAAATTTACCGACCGTTACCGCGTATCCGCGGCGCAGCATTTCCATGAATACTATGTTTTCAAGTATAAGATTTATGTCCCGCGTATTTCCGCCAAAAACAGCCTCGCGTATGCCATGGTCGGCGATATAGTATTTCTCATTGGCGGCAAGAATCTGCTTGCCCTGCAAATCCTGCCTTTTCACCTTATAAAACAGATACGCGTCGCAGCAATATTTAATGTAATTGAGTATTGTTTCCGGCGCTACGGTGCGCTGCTCGCTTTTGAAAAACCTGGATAATGAGCCGGCCGAAAACGTTGTTCCTATGTTTGCCGTTATATAGGCTATAATTCGCTCAAGCAAATCCACATCGCGCACGTTGTTTCGCTTTACAATGTCCTTCAGCTGCACGGAATTGAATACATCCGTAAGATACTGGCGGGACGGCTCCTCCGCATAGCGAATGTTCGCAAGGTACGGCATTCCGCCGCAAAGCAGGTATTTTTGAAAGCTTTGGCGCACGGAGTCCTGCGGCGCGATGGTTTTATAAAGCTCCGTAAATTCCGCAAATGAAAACGGGTATATTACAAATTCCACGTATCGCCCGGCAAGATAGGTGGCAAGCTCGCCCGAAAGAAGCTTAGCGTTTGAACCGGTAATATAAATATCGCAATCCAAGGCTACGCGCAGGGAGTTTACGCATTTTTCCCAGTTCTTAACCTCCTGAATTTCATCAAAAAACAGATAAATCTTGCCCTGTATATTTTTCGCGCGGCGCAGTATTTCATCGTGCAAAGACTCGGCGGTGCAAAGGCGGGCGTTGCGCATATCCTCAAAATTGATCGCGATGCATTGCTCCTCGCCAATGCCGGACTCAATTAGCTCCTGCCTTACAAGCTGCAGCATTACGGATTTTCCGCAGCGGCGGATTCCCGTTATAACCTTAATAAGCTCGCCGCCTATGAACGGACGAATTCGGCTTAAATACATTTCGCGTTTTATCATGCTGCCCGCCTCCTTTTGTATAGGCTAATTTTACCAAGTTATAACTGATAATTCAACCGTATTTTACCATTTCATCAGTTATAACTGATGATTTTGTGTATTTTGGGT